>DATBCB010000222.1:0-11074 GCA_036270675.1 Acidobacteriaceae bacterium
GACGATGAATCCAGCAGTGCTAGCCAGAAAAGGCTGCAGGCGGTGCGCGGGGAGCAGATGCACAGAGAAACCCACCGGTGTCAGGGCTGGCGTATAGGTCCAGCGTCGGCCGAGATCGTACTTTATCTGAAGGAACACCGGACGCCCGTCTACTACTCCGGAGGCTGAAACATCACGGTAAAGGCGAAGATTTTGAATCGGCACTTGCTGCACAAATACAATGTCCTGCGTCATATTCGGGCCAGCGATGTTAGTCAGCAGATGTTGCCCGCGTATCGTAGGGTCACTCTCCCCCAGCAGGGGCAGAATCTCCGCGCTGTAGGCCCAGGACATACTGTGGGAGGTCGAAATCCGGCGCTGGTAGGCAAATGCCAGCCCGGCAAACTTCCTCTGGCGGTCGTCGCCGAGAATGATGTGACTCGATGAATTCGAATACTCCGCAAACGCGGCCACGCTGTTGAGCGGGGCGTAGTAATGCTGTTCCGCAGCATGCGTCGATTGCGCCCGCGCCGCCGCACCCAATAGCAACAGGCCACCGGCCACCAGAAAGCTGAATCGCATGAGAGCTGGCAAGCCTAATGTGCCCGATGACGTCTGCGTGTGGCGAGCGATTGGGGTGCACTGCTGACGCCGATGGAACGACAGAGCGCGGTGTCCTGGCCATCAGCCAGGCCGAAGAGCACACCCTGTCCGCCGCACAGCCGCTGCTCAAATGCGCGCGCCTGCGGCCCGATTATCGGCTCCGTCGCTTCATGCGAGCCGTAGTACTCCACGCGATAGGCGTAGACCACGTCGGTATCGGGCCGGCCATGCGTGCTGAAGTGCGCCCATGTCCCCAGCACGACGCGGCCCGCCTCATCATCCAGCAGCGCATAGACCTGCTCGCCGCCGTTGGCCTCCTGCCCCTCGGAAAAAATCGGCGCTCCGGCGGTGGAGCGTGGCCAGCGCATGCGCCACTGCTCCGTTTTCATGTCGATATGGAAGGTGGTGAAGAAGGTGGTGCGCTGACAATCGGTGCAGTCGTTGTAGGTCGCAACCAGCTCCGGGCTGCCTTCACGCCACAGGCGCAGCCATCCCAGCAGCCGCAGCCCCGGACCGCGCAGCAACAGGGTTGCGGTGATCTGCCGCTGGTTTACGTCATAGACGCTCAGAACATCGTCCTCGGGAAGCGCGGATGGATTCGTGCGCTGCGCGGTGATGACCAGCAGGTGCGCATCGCGCGGTACGGACAGCTTGGAGGCGCTAGAGGCGGCATTGCTGGAGGCCGCGGCAGCGGCGGCCTTGGGCTGTGGCGTAGCCGTTTCCTTTGGTGGCAGGCCGATATAGCCGATCTCGCGCAGTGCCGTGTACGGCTCGTTCATCAATGCGCGAGCGACGATGGTCTCGACGTCACTCTGTTGCTGGGGGCTCGACTGGCGCAGATCGAGCCAGCGGAAGTTTTCAATCGACTGCGCGCGCAAAGCCGGCGACGCGATGAAGACTGACAGAAACACCATCCAGACAATCAGGGCGAGTTGGCATTTCCTCATGCGTCGAGCCCCAGCTTTTTCCAAATGGCATCGACGCGCGCCTTCGTCGCTGCGTCCATCTCCATCATCGGAGGCCACGGCCGGCTGAAGCCCTCCGCTGCCCACTTGCGCGTGGCGTCGATACCCATCTTGCTGCCATAGTTGGGCAGACGTGACGCGTGGTCGAGTGAGTCGATGGGCCCCATCGTGAATTGAATGTCACGCTCCGGGTCGATGTTGTTCGCGACGCGCAACGTGACCTCGGCGATGTCGTGCACATCGCAGTCCTCATCCACCACGATGATGCACTTGGTGAACATGGCCTGCCCCAGCGACCAGATGGCGCTCATCACCTTGCGCGCCTGACCGGCGTAGCTCTTGCGAATGGACACGATCATCAAATTATGAAAGACCGCCTCTGGCGGCAGGTGGATGTCCACAATCTCCGGCGCCGAGAGGCGGATCAGCGGCAGGAAGATGCGCTCCACGGCGAGCCCCATCCAGGCATCTTCCATGGGCGGCTTGCCAACGATCGTGGCGGCGTAGACCGGGTCCTTGCGATGCGTGATGCAGGTGATGTGAAAGACCGGATATTCATCCGGCAGCGTATAGAAGCCGGTGTGGTCGCCGAACGGCCCTTCCGAGCGCAGCTCACCCAATTCCACGTAGCCCTCGAGCACGATCTCTGCATGCGCGGGCACCTCGAGGTCGACCGTCTCGCACTGCACCAACTCGACCGGCGCTTGCCGGAGAAATCCGGCGATGATGTACTCCTCCACCTCGGGCGGTGCGGGCACGATGGCGGAGAAGGTCGTCGCCGGATCGGTGCCGATGGCGACCGCAACTTCCATGCGCTCGCCGCGTAGATCGGTGGTGGTCAATGCAGGCATGCCGGCAATCGTAGCGGCCGCGCGGGTGCTGCCGCCGGCTGTGGAGGCCATGATGTCCATCCGGGCGGCGACAGCCCTGCCGGTCGCGCTTGAGGCCGCAGCCATGCGAAGCCGCTCGCGAAAATGTTCCGCCGCAACCTTCTGCCGCTGCCAGTGCATGCCCGTGGTCTGGCCGTCATAGACCTGCATGCGATACATGCCCATGTTGCGCTTTCCATGCAGCGGATCACGCGTGATCACCAGCGGCAAGGTGATGAAGCGGCCGCCATCCATGGGCCAGCACTGCAACACGGGAAAGTCGAGCACGCTGAAGTTGTCGCGATGGATCACCTGCTTGCATAAAGCCTGGCGTGACGGAATGACTTTGGGGAAGAACTTCCCTACCTCCGCCAGTGTAGGCAGCATCTTCAGCTTGCCCAGCATGCCTTCGGGCGACTTCATCTCCATGAGTGCCTGGATACGGCCGGCGATCTCGTCCAGACTCGAAGTCTCGAGCGCCATCTCCATGCGGCGCTGGCTGCCAAACTGGTTCATCAGGACGGTCGCGCCGGGATAGCCCTTTACGCGTTCGAAGAGCAGAGCGGGCCCGCCCGGCGCATAACCCTGCAGGCCGCCCTTGCGCCCGGCTTTCGAGGCGCGATCGGTGATCTCCGCGATTTCCAGGATGGGATCGACTTCTTCGCGGATGCGCCGCAACTCCCCGGCGCGGTCCAGTTGCGCGATCCAGTCGCGCAGGTCGTGATAGGCCAAGTTCGTCTCCTGACCCTCAATAGTAGAGCGGAATCCTATGGTTTCGGGTAATCAGCGAAATGCGCTCGAAGCTTCCGGAAGAAATGCTCTAATACCGCGCGCCTTCCGATTGCATCCAGCGGTCCATGAAGGTCTGAGCGCAGCGTGCGCCGCACAGGTGCTTCACTTCGGCACTGTGGGAGAGCGAATGGCTCCAGCGCGTAATACGCAACGCCTCCTGCTGCGGGCCATCGGGAGGCGTGGTGTGGTCCGTCCAGGCCAGCCACCAGTCCTCCGCATCTCCACGCGGACTGTTGCAAACGTCACAGTGATAGGACTCTGTCCACGCCATCGCATCACTCCTTCAGCAAGGGCGGCAGCGTGTGAAGGTGCCGCAAGGGGCAACTTAGCACAAGCATGGAGGCCGCCGCATCCCACCGACAGGAATCAGGGAATAGGCGTCCAGAGGTCAGCAATGAAGTCATTTATCTCGTGACCTGAAGCGACTTCAGGGCTCTGACGCCTGATCTCTTGTTTTAAGCGACCGTCCGTTGCTCCATCGGCTCCAGCGGAAAGCCGAGTTTCTTCCAGCCATCGTAGCCGCCGTGCAATGGGCGCACGCGATAGATGCCCAGCGCGCGCAGCCGCAGCGCGGTGCGCGCGCTGGTGGCGTCACTCGGACAGGTGCAGTAAAGAACAATGTCGCGGTCCCGCGGAATGCGGTCGCCTTCCGCAACTAGGGTGTCAGGCTTGAAGAGTACGGCACCGGGCAGCCGCCGCGGATCGGGCAGGTAATCGAGCGGATGGCGCAGGTCGATGATGTAGACATCCTGGCCAGCGTCCAGCATGGTTTTCAACTCTTCCGGCTCGATCTTGGCGCCGCGAATCTGGCGCAGGAAGGCGCGCTGCCGGTAGATCCGGTAACAGAAGAAGCCAATCAGGAGCAGAACGAAGAGCAGGCCTGTGGAGTGCCCGACCTGGCCAAGCGCGCCGGGATGGTGCTTCAGGTAATCCCCGAAGAAGCGGCCCACCAGGGTTGCACTGAGGCTCCACAGCAGCGCGCCGGCCGCGTCGAAGGTGATGAACGTGGCGTAGGGCATCCGGCTCTGGCCCGCGATCGGCGCCGCTACCGCTCCCAGCCCGGGGATGAATTTGGCCAGCAGCAGCGCCCGCGAGCCATAGCGCTGGAAGAAGTCGCCGGTGCGCCGCACGCAGGCCGCGGACTCGAAGGAGAGCTTGCACACCATGCGCACGATCGTGCCGCCATAGCGCGCGCCCATGGAGTACCAGATGGAATCGCTGAGCAGGCAGGCGAGAACGGCCGATAGCAGGACAAGCAACAGACTCAGCTGGTGGGTGGCGGTCAGCGTGCCGGCCGTCAACAGGAGAGGCACACTCGGAATGGGCAGCCCGATCTGCTCCGCGGCGATCCAGGCGAAGAGGATGAGATAGGCGTGATGGATAAAGAAATCGAGTGCGACCGGCATAACGTTTCAGCCCTGAGATAACCCAAAGGATAGATGTTCGACGACGCTCGGGCGCGGCAAAAGTTTCAGTACGGTTGGAAAAAGAATGGGCCGGATCGCGATAGATCCGGCCCGATTGCTCTAAACGGTTATTTTCGGAGGGTTTACTTTGCCGGAAATACTTCGCCGGAAGTAATTGGCCGGAACTACTTGGCCGGAGCTATTTGGCTAAGACCAGCGGCATTTCTACCAGGTGCTCGCTGACGAACCACACCTGCATCTCGTTGGTGCGGACCACCGAGCTGGCCATCAGATCATTGGTGCCCACATCGCCGAGATCGTTCGCCTTCTCCGCCAGATCGCGTGCATCTTTCAGGATCAGGTGGTGCGCCTCGAGCAGGCGCGAGATCTGCACCGGCACCTCTTCGCGGTCGATCGGCACGCGCTCGAGGCGGGTGTTCGCCGCTACGTCATGGGCCATCGCAATGCTGACGCCACCCAGCATCTGGACGCGTTCCGCGAGCTCATCGACCAGCTCCGACTGCTCGCCGGCATGCTTATCGAAAAGCAGATGAAGCTGGTAAAAAGTCGGACCGCCGACCTGCCAATGCGACTTCTTGTACAGGTCGCGCAGCGTGATGGTGTCGGCCAGCAGCAGATTCAGCCTGCCTACAATCTCCTGACGCGGCGACGCATCCAGGCCGATCGGCAGATCCTGGATCACCGTGCCGTATTTCTGAATCGATTTTGCATGCTGCCGCCAGTTAGGCGTGATCAGATCAGGGCTTTTGGCACTGCTCTTCGGGGCTTCTTTCAGGGCGTTACCACTCATTTTCGAACCTCCCTTACATATCGTTAGATGCGGGGCGATTGCGCCTGGTCGTTATAGGTTTCTCCGAGCAAGGGCAAGGAGAGCCGGGCATCCGAACCGGACATCGGAACCGGACAATCTAGGAACGCTTCACCTTGACCGTTGGCTCGACCGAGAGGCCCGGTCTCAGAATGTGGTCCTTGTCCTCTTGCGGATTCGTGAAATCGATGCGTACGGGCACACGTTGCACGACCTTGACGTAGTTTCCGGTGGCATTTTCCGGCGGGAAGAGGCTCAGCATGGATCCTGTGGCGCCTCCGATTTGCGTCACGACGCCATCGTAGTCGCGCCCATTCAAATCGACGTGAATTTTCACGGTCTGGTTGGGCCGCATCAGGTGAAGCTGGGTCTCCTTGAAGTTCGCGGTCACCCACAGGTCGTGCAGCGACACCAGCGTGACCATGTTCTGCCCTATGCTGACGTTCTGGCCCACTTCAACGTTCTTGGTGGTAATAATTCCGTCCACTGGCGCGACGATTTTGGTGTAGCTCAGGTTGAGCTTTGCCTGGTTGAGTTGCGCGCGCGCCTGCTCCACCTGTGCGGCCGCCTGGTCGGCCTTGGCTTTCTGCACCTGCAGAAGTCTGGGAGCGTTCCCGGCGTTGCGCGCGGCAGCCTGCGAGGCTGCCAACTCGTTCCTGCTGACGGCAATCTGATCCGCAGCAGCCGCCGCATTGGCTTTGGCGGAAACCACGGCCGCCTCGTCGGCCTGCGCAGTCGCTACCGCCTGATCGTACTGTTGCTTGGAGATGACGTCCTTTGCCACCAATGGCGTAAAGCGCTTCAGATCAAGTTGTGCTTTGACATTGTTGGCCTCCGCCTGCGCCACCTCTGCCTGCGCCTGCTCCAGCAGCCCCATGGCGCGCTTTATCTGCGCGTCGGAGACTCTCACATTCGAATTCGCCGACGACAATGCGCTGTAGGATTGAATGTCTGTGACGGGCACGTTCACCCTGGCGGACTCGTAATTTGCCTCGGCTGCCTCCAGATTTGCCTCGTCCTGCGCCACCGTAACTTCGTAATCGTGGGGATCGATCTCCGCGATCACCGTCCCCGCGCCAATTTCCTGGTTCTCTTTTATAGGCACATTGACCACGTGGCCCTGGATACGCGCACTGATCTGGATAATATGGCCGCTGATCTGCGCGTCATCGGTGTCCTCGTAGAAGGTGGAGTGCCAGTAGTAGAGCAATGCGCCTACCACCAGCACAGCGACGACAAAGAAGAGAATGAAGCTGCGCCGCCTCTTCTTCTCGGGCTTCTCGCGCTGCTCCTGATCACTGCCCTGCTGCTGGTTCTGGTTGCCGGCCCTGCCGGACTCCGGATCCTGTTCCGCCACGGTCACTTTCCTCCGAGAAATTCCTGGTATCGCGTGTCTACCACGCCCATCGCCCGCGCCAGGGACAGCTTGGCGACGTTGTGCTGATAAAGGCTCATGACATATTGGCTGTTGGCCTGGGCCACGCTGGCCTGCGCCTGCACTACGGCAAGATTGTCGCTGACGCCCGCAGCATAGCGTTGCTGCGCATCACCCAGCGTCTGGGCGGCGAGCTCCATATTGCTGCGCGCCACTTCCACCTGTTTCGCCGCTGACTCGAGATCGAGAAATGCGTCGCGAATATCGGCATCGATCTGGCCTCGCAGATCGCTCAACTGCGCCTTCTCGGTATCGAGCTGCGCCTGGGCCTGCTTGGCATCGCCGCGCAGCTTGGCCTCCTCAAACAGCGGCACGCTGGCCGAGCCGACCGCGTCAAAGGTGCCGTGCGAAGTGCCCAGCGTGGGACCGATGTCGCCATAATCTCCGCTGAAGGAGACGGTGGGATACCGCTCTGCCGTGGCTGCCTTGCGGCTGAGCTCGGCTGCCTTCACCTGCTGCTCCAGCGCCTGCAGATCCTTGCGCGTCGCATAAGCGACTTTGAGTGCCTCATCCGGCTGCATGCCTTCAAGCGGCGCAAAAGGCAACCGGTCCGCGAGCTCAAACTTCTGTTCCAGCGGCAGGCCGACCGCGCGTGCCAGGGCCAGCTTGTCCTTCTCGTAGGCGTTCTGGTCACGAATGAGCGCCTGCTGCTGGGTCTGGTAATCGACGCGGGCCCGCAGCGTATCCAGCTCGGGCGCGGTACCCGCTTCGTGGTTTGCCGTTGCCTGATCCAGCGACACTTTGGTGGAGGCGACCTGCGCCTCGTCATTTGCGATGTTGGCCTCGTCGGAGATACAGGCCAGATAGGCATATCCGATGCTCAGCGCCACCAGGTTCCGCGCATCGTTCAGCGAGAGCTTGGTGGCCTCGAAATCATGGCGCGACGCGAGGTAGTTGTTGAGCGACGGCACACTCAGCAGCGTCCAGTCCACAGTGCCGCGCACATCGGTATAGGCAAACGGTCCGATGATCGAGGGAAAACCGGGAATGTTCAGGCCCTCTGCCCTGAGGTTGATCTGCTGAACAGATTCCTTGAACGTGCCGTTCACCGTCGGCAGCAGCTTTTGCAGTTGTTGCAAACGCTGACCACCCGCCTGATTCACGTTCTGTCCTGACAGGATGACGCCGAGGTTGTTTTTGAGGCCAGTAAGCACCGCGTCCTTGATGGTGAGCTGCAGCACTCCTGGCGTGACAGGCTGGGTCGCAACGCTGCCCTGATAGGCGCTCTGGGGAGGCGCCTGCGGTACGGTTGGCGGCTCAAACGATGGCACGGTAGTCGTCGACGACGAGCTGCTGCCGAACTGCGCGAGTGCCGGGCTGGTCCCAGCCAGAAGTAGCAGCAGCGGGACCAACTTTAGTTCGAGCCGCGCACACACTCCGGGCCTCAACCGCGTTAGCCAAAAATTCCGCATAAGAGTCGCCAGTTTGGATGCCAGATCGCTGGCAAAGACTTAAAAAATCAGAACTTCCATTACGATTCAGCCGCAACAGCAAGTGGCCGCGTACCCTTCCGCTGCTCGAATCCGAACGAGAATCCGGGAGAACTCGAAGGATACGACGGGCGGAGGCGGCCCGGGAAACAAATGCTGCGCGTTAGTGAGCCGTGGAGTGAACCAGTGCGCTGGCCAGCGAGCACAGCGCTGCGCGGTAGGCTCCGCCTACGTGCGTCTCGGTCCAGATTTCGCCGGTTGTACGCCGCAGCAGGTCCGCGGTCTGTGCCCCGCTGCGCCCCAGCACGGCACGCGTGACAAAGATGCTGCGCTCCGCCGGGCCCAGCCCTTCCAGCCAACGCCGCATCCGCGCGCGGTCGCTGCCGGAGAGCAGGTTGTCCAGCTGCTCCCGAGTGATGCCGGCGGCGCTCAGGTCGTCGGTTTCGACGCAGCCACCCAGGTCGGCCGCCGCCCTTGGGTGCATCTGCTCCGGATGCAACCCAGCCAGGCGCGCGAATGCCCGCTGGACGAGGTCGGCGCTGGCTGCACTGCGGGCGGCCTCGCCATCGGCGCAGGGATCCATTTCGACGGAGGCGACGGTCTCCTCCACCAGTTTCATCGCCTCAGTCTCATCTCCAACAAAGAGGGCTGCCGTCTGGTAGAGTTCCCGGGCGGCGGATTCGAAGAGCGCGGTGTCGCTACAGTCTGTACAGTCTGTCGCTGCATCGGAAATCGCTGTCTGCATCTCGGCCACAGTACCTCCATTCGCCTGTCATGCCTACGGACTGGTCGTCCTTTCATCCTCAGCCACGCGGGGTCGCCAGTCAACCGCCGCAGGTCGAAAAGCGTTTGATGGTGGGGAAGGAATTTCGCGCGACTTTCATTCGTGGATGTGCGCGTATCCTGTATCCAAGGAACGTCTTCGGAACGTCTTCCAAACGACCCAGCCGATCGTAACCACCAGCATGACTGTGCGACAGCCAAAGCGAGAACAGCTCTTTTTCAGCCGCGACGAGTCCTGGCTGCGCTTCAACGGACGCGTGCTCCAGGAGGCGGAAGATCCAAGCAATCCGTTGCTGGAGCGGGTCAAGTTCCTGGCCATCACGGCCTCGAACCTCGACGAATTCGTCGAGATTCGTGTCGCCGGCGTGATGCAGCGCATTGAAGATGGCTACAACGAAGTGGGTCCGGACGGCCTGACACCGGAGCAGACCTTCGAACGCGACACCTCCGAGCTGCGCACCTTCGTCGAGAGCCAGTACCGGTGCTGGAACAAATCGCTGCGACCGGCGCTGCATGCGGCCGGCATCCGCGTGCTGGACTACAAGGAAATGAGCGCGGAACAACTGGAACATGCCTCGGAGTTTTATCAGCGCGAGGTTGACCCGCTGCTGACCCCCATCACCATCGACCCCGCGCATCCCTTCCCCAGAGTGCTGAACAAGGCACTCTGTCTGGCCCTGCTGTTGCGCAGCAAGCGCAAAAGCGCCGCTGGCGCCGTTCTGGGCGTGGTCACGGTGCCGCGTGCCCTGCCCCGCCTGGTGCCCGTGCCCTCCGCCGGCGGCACCATCGACTACATCTTTCTCTTCCAATTGATCGAGGCCAATGCCGGGCGGATGTACCGCGGATACGAAGTCCTTTCGACTGCTGCCTTCCGGGTGACACGCAACAGCAACCTGTACCTGCAGGAAGAGGAGACGCGCTCGCTGCTCGAAAGCGTGCGCACGGAACTGCACAATCGCCGTAAAGGCGACGCGGTGCGCCTGGAGATCGAAGAGGGCGCCGACCCTGACGTCATCGACCGGCTGCGCGTGAACTTCGAGGTGGACGAGTCGCAGGTAATACGCACCGACGGGCCGGTAAACCTATCGAGGCTAATGACGCTTTATACCGACACCCCGCGGCCTGATCTGAAATATCCGCCGTTTGTGCCCCGCGAGCTGCGGCTGAACCGGCATTCGGCGAATATTTTTGAGGAGATCCAGCGCCGCGACATCCTGCTGCACCATCCCTACGACTCGTACGACGGGGTAGTGAGTTTCATCGAAGCCGCCGCGGCGGATCCAGCCGTGCTCTCGATGAAGCAGACGCTTTACCGCACCTCAGCGGACTCGCCCATGTTCACGGCGCTGATCGAAGCGGCTCAATCGAAAGAAGTCACCGTCGTAGTCGAGTTGATGGCGCGATTCGACGAAGCCTCGAACATCCGCTGGGCGCGCAACCTGGAAGATGCCGGTGTGCAGGTCTTTCATGGCATCGTCGGATTGAAGACGCACTGCAAGCTGGCCCTGATGGTGCGACGCGACGAGGACGGGGTGACCCGACGCTATGGCCACCTGGGGACCGGCAATTACAACCCCGACACCGCTCGCTTTTATACCGATATCAGCCTCCTGACCTGCGATCCGGCGATTACGGCCAGCATCCAGGCGATCTTCAATTACCTGACCGCGCATTCCGAGTCGGACGATTACTCTCCATTGCTGGTGGCGCCGCTTACCCTGGCCGAGCAATCCATCCAGCTGATTCGCCGCGAGGCCGAGCACGCGCGCAAGGGGCGGCCGGCGCGCATCATCGCAAAGATGAATTCGCTGCTCGAAAAGAGCATCGTCGAGGCGCTCTACGAGGCATCGCAGGCGGGCGTGGAGATTGACCTGATCGTGCGAGGCATCTGCTCGCTGCGTCCCGGCGTGAAGGGGCTAAGCGAACGCATCCGCGTGCGCTCGTTGGTCGGCCGGTTCCTGGAGCACAGCCGCATCTTCTATT
>DATBCB010000223.1:0-3031 GCA_036270675.1 Acidobacteriaceae bacterium
CGTGCGCTGATAGTAGCGCTGGGTGACGGCGTGGCGGTGGTTGATAAAGATTTCCGCTGCGGAATGGTCGAGGAAGATGTGGAGGTCGAGCGGGCCGCTGGCGATGCCGGGGATTTCTTTATTGCCAATGCGTGCGGTGCCTGGAGGCACATGTGCGTCGGCGCGCACCAGGATGGCGGCGCCCTGGTTGTCGACGAAGGACTGTTCGAAGCCCTGGCCACCGGCTGTTGGTTCGAGGGTCAAGCGGATCTCCTCCGCCGCCGTGGGTAGGCGCTTGACCGCTGATCCGCTGCGTGGAGCGGTCCGCAGGGACGCAGTCTCCGATGCGGGTTCCATGACGAGTTGGCCCTTTGCAATAGACAAGCGACGCGGCAGGGACATCATGCCGGACCAGCCGGCAGCAGCGTACTCGGCTTGCGGGCGGGTGTCGGTGATCCAGCCCCATAGAATGCGGTTGCCGTGGGCGTCGATCTGGCTCTTGGGTGCGTAGTAAGCACCGTGGTCGAGCAGACCTTCGCCTTCGGCATGAAAGAGCATGGTGGCAGGGTCGAGGGTACCGATCTGCCAAAGGGTGCGGCGCTCGGTGGAGTGGATCAGAACGTGTTTGCCGTCAAGCGGGAAAAAATCGGGGCATTCCCACATTTCGCCGCTATCGACCGGGTCGGTGCCCTGCCTGCCGTTGGGCCTGCCCTGAGCCATGGGGTGCAGGTACTCCCAATGGTGAAAGTCGGTGGAGCGATACAGCAATACGCGTCCACCGGCGCCGCGCTCGCCTGATGCGACGATGAGATACCAGTGGTCTTCGTTACCTTGGCCAGGGCCTTGATTGTCCTGGCCGGGACCTCCTGCGCGCCATGGCGAGGGATCGCGAAAGCCGACCACCTTCATGCCCGAAGGCGGAGCAGGGATGACAGGCTGGGGAACTTTGCGCCAGCGGCGCAGGCTATCGTCTTCGGCAACCGCCATGCAGACGGATTCGCGGAGCGGCGGGTTAGAGTCGGCGAGAGTGGCCTGCTCGGGCGTGCATTTGGCCACACCGGTATAGAGAAAGGCGGGCTTGCCTTCAACGATGGCAGCGGTGCCGGTCCAGCAGCCGTCGGCATCGGGGCCGCCGGGGGTGGGAGCGAGTGCGATGGGTTCGCGATGCCAATGGATCATGTCCAAAGAGGTGGCGTGCGCCCAGAGCTTCACGGCAGAGATCGGCTCAGAGTTGTACTGGTAAAACATGTGGTAACGGCCCTTCCAGTAGAGCGGGCCGCAGGGATCGTTCATCCAGCCGTGCGCGGGGAGCAGATGGTATTGCGGGCGCATGGGGTCGCGCGCGATCTGCGCGTCGGATAATTCGAGCGCGTGGAGCTTGGGGGTGAGCGCGGCTGCGGTGGTGAGGGCAAGGCCTGAAAGAACGGTGCGGCGAGTGGGCATGGCTGCTCCCAAAGATATCGATGAGTATGGCAGCGGAGGTCAGCAAAGGCTAGTCATGGCGCGATCGACAATCAGCAGGCTTGACCTATTCATCCATGGAATAAGTCACCGTCAGCGTTCCGATATCCGAGGTCGCTGCTCCCTTCAGGCAGGGATGATTTTTTCGCGCTGCAGGCGATCGAACAGATCGAAGATGGACGCGCGAGTTTCCTGATAGGGAGTGAAGCCGAGGAGACGACTCTTCGTCATGTCATTCACGCATTCCAACTGGCGGCCTAAGTCGCTGTCAGTGTGCCACCAGGAAGCCAGCCGGTCGATGTCGCGCTCGGCGAGGCCGTGCTTGTCCGCGATGGACTGCCAGAGGCCCCCTGCATCTGCGAATTTTGGAGCGAGTGGCTGGATCGGGTCCGGTGGACCGGCGGGCTTCACGCCGAAGTGTGCGGCAATTTGTGGCCATAGCCACCGCCAGCGGAAGACATCGCCATTGACGACGTTGAAGGCCTGATTGTGGGCCTGCCCGGACAACGCCACCCACTCCAGATGCTGCGCGAGGAGGCGGGCGTCCGTGACATCCGCGAGGGCATTCCACTGCAGACGGGAGCCGGGAAAGACGAACGGCTGGCCGGTCTCGCGGCAGATGCTGGCGTAGACGGCAAGCGTGACACCCATGTTCATCGCATTGCCGAGCGCATATCCGACGATACTGTGCGGCCGATGGACGCTCCAACTGAAGCCGCCGCGTTCGGCTGCTGCAAAGAGAATGTCTTCCTGGGTGTAGTAGAAGTTTTCGCCGGGGAGCCGCGGCGTGTCCTCGCGAAAGGGTGTCTCGGCTGCGGTCTGGCCGTAGGACTCGAACGGACCGAGGTAGTGCTTGGTTCCCGTCACGAGAGCGGCATGGGTGAGGCTCTTCGCTCCTTCGAGCGCAGCGAAGAGATTGCGCGTCATGGCGCCATTCACGCGCACGTTCTCCGCCTCGGTGGGCTGGCGCAGCCAGGTGCAGAGGAAGACGTACTGCGGAGCGACATCTGCGAGCGCATTTCGCACCGATGTCTCGTCCCGCAGGTCAGCTGCTACCGGAATGATTCCGTCGGCTGCTGAAGGCTTTCTGGCCAAGCCGTATACGCGCCAGCTCCGATGTACGAGATGCGTGGCGAGATTTCCGCCGACGATGCCGGTAGAACCGACGATCAACGCGATGGGCGTGCTGGACGCAGGGGGGGCGGATGTGGACGATATCGGGTCGGTGCCTGGAGCTGTCGACTTAGTAGCCATGCACTTAGTGATGTGCGGCTTTTGAAAAATGATTCAGGACGGCCGAGTCACGTGACGGTATTCTGGCGTGAAGCCTAAGGTGCGGGCATGATCGAGAAGGCGATTGAAGTCGAGGGAGATAGTGGCGCCGGCTTTTTGGGTGACTTCGTCTTCGATGGGGAGATCGAAATCATCGGCGCCGTAGCGGAGGCCCTCGAGGGCGCCCTGGTTCTGCGTGAGCACCGAGGTGCGGATGCGCGGGATGTTGTCGAGATAAATGCGGGAGAGCGCGAGGTGGCGCAGGTACTCCCCGGTGCTGATCTCGATGCCGCCCAACTGGTTTCCAAGCTGGGTGAAA
>DATBCB010000224.1:0-2572 GCA_036270675.1 Acidobacteriaceae bacterium
AAAGCGCTCTCGCGCCAGTTGCTGGCCGGTTTGCGTCGTCGTCGAAATCGCCACCGAGTCCCGCCCCAGCCGCGCATCCAGATCTTCCACCAGCCGGCTGACCGCTACCACTTCGCCCACGGAAACCGCATGCACCCACACCTGCTGCCTGCCGCCCAGCGCATGCGCAACCCGCTCTGCGCCGGCGCCCAGCCGCTCACGCAGCCCCTCGCGCCAGCGCCGGCGCAGCAGCCAAAACGGCGCGCCCGCCACCAGCGCCAGGAGCAACCCCATGTTGTAAACGAAAAGAATCACGATCCTGCCGCAGACTAAAGCATTTTCGCAATCGACGTAGACTCGGCCAGTCGCCGGACCGCCGCGCCCAAACAGCGGCAGGACAGCGCAATGGGGAAAATGCTCTAATTCTCCGCATGCGTTCCCTGTTGTCTTTGCCGTTCGCTGCCGCGCTCCTGGTCGTGCTTGTCGTGGCCGTTCGACTCTCAGCCCAGCATCCCCCACCCCCCGCGCAGGCCGCCGATCAGTACCCCGCATTCGAGCGCCACGCCGGCGATCACATCACCGTCGCAGTCGATCCCTACGACACGCAAACGAAGGTTTCCATCTTCCGCGCCGACTACGCTTCCGTCAACATCATCCCGGTCCGCATCATCATCACCAACGAAGGCGACACTCCCATCTCACTCAATAACGCGCGCATCGACTTCATCACCGCGGCCGGAGACAATATTCCCGCCGCCGAACCAAGTGATGCTGAGCGTGCACTCGACCGCCCGGCCGATCCGCGCCGCAAAATTCCCATCGGGCCAATAAAAGTCGGCGGCAAGGGGAAGAATCTCGATAAGAAAATCGAGCAAGACTTCTCTGAGCTCGAATACCGCGCCATCGCCGTGGAGCCACACACCACCCGCGCGGGCTTCCTCTTTTATGACCTTCAGGACGTCGCCAACCCACTCCAGGGCGCACATCTCGAACTGCGCCGGATCCAATCCTCGGACGGCCGCGAGCTCTTCGCCTTCGAAATCCCGTTCGATAAATATCTCGCCAGCAAGAAGTAGCTACGGGAGACAACAGCAGACAACTTCAGACGAAAGCAGATGACATCAGAAAACCATGATCAGACATAGCTAGTTCTACCTGCAGTATCATGCTGCAGTTGTCTGTAGTTGGTCTGTAGTTGTCTGTAGTGGTCTGGTTTTGTCTGCAGTTGTCCTCGCGCCGCTATGCGGTGCTAATTAGACGCCCTTCTTCTGCGGCTCCCAGATGTACTTATGAATCTGCAGGCTCAGCCGCGCCGGGACACCATCCGCCAGCATCCATTCCACCAGCAGCCGCGGATCCAGCGCGCAGTTGCTCGTCGACCGCTCCAGGCTGGCCGCCTTCTTGAATGCCGGCGAGAACAGCACCGCGCCGGCCCGCTCCGCTAGTTCATGCTCACGCGCAAAGTCACGCGCAAATTCATAATCGTCACGGCCACTGATCACGAACTTTACCTCGTCCCGCTTGGTCAGCGTGTCCAGATTCTCCAACCGGAAGGTGCCGCCCTCGCCCGATCCTGGACACTTCACATCGACAATCTTGTGCACATCCTTCGGCACATTTCCCAGCGGCCGCTCGCCACTGGTCTCGATCATCAGCGTGTAGCCCTGCGCCAGCATCCGCTCCATAAGCGGCACTAATTCGCGCTCCTGCAGCATCGGCTCGCCGCCGGTAAACTCCACCAGCCGCACCGGAGCGAGCGCCGCCACCGCCGCCTCCACATCGTCAAGCGACTGTTTGTACCCGCCCTTGAAGGTGTACTCGGAATCGCACCACGAGCAGCGCAGGTTGCAACCCGCCAGCCGCACAAAGATGCATGGCAGCCCGGCAAAGCTCGATTCGCCCTGCACTGATTTATAAATTTCGATGAGATACATGCGCAGTTCTGCTACTCGTAATACGTAGCCGCCGTGGTGTCCGTCTCGTAGATCGTGCAATCCTTCACGTGTACGCGGCCAGCCGTCATCTCGCTCAACTGGCGGTTCGTCTCGTCAAAGAAATATTTGGACAAGTTCTCAGCCGACGGGTTGATCACCGTGAACGGCTCCAGGTCGTTGATCATCTGGTGATCCAGCCGGTCGATCACCGGACGCATCACCTGCTTCAACTGCTTGAAGTCCAGCAGGAGCCCGGCCGCGTCCAGCTCCTCGCCGCGCAGCGTCACCTGCACTTTGTAGTTGTGACCGTGCGGGTTCTCGCACTTGCCGCGATAGTTGCGCAGATAGTGCCCGGAAGAAAACCCGGCCTCTACCGTTATTTCGTACATGTAATGTCTTCCTTCTGCCAGAAAGGGCAATTCAGCCCATCCTTCATTCTACTGTTTTGCGGATGATTCAGTGTCCGCGACGGCCATCGCGGCGTTCGCGCTCCTCATTTCGCCGCTCCACCTGCTCGAACATCGCCGTCATCACCCCGGCAAACGCCGCCACTACCGCGCCCAGAAACAGGAACAGACTCGTCGTCTTCCAGAGCGAGCCATTGCCCGGCAGATCCGGCTGGGTCGAACTCACGGAGCCCAGCATCGCGCACGAGATCA
>DATBCB010000225.1:0-7672 GCA_036270675.1 Acidobacteriaceae bacterium
GCAGTGGTATCCGACGAATGACTGGAAGGGGGAGGATGTTTTGAGTGAGTTGAAGAGGGTGGCCGGGGGAGCGAAGGGATGATTGGAGCGAAGCCGTGATTGTGGTCCTGATGGGGGTGACGGGGAGCGGCAAGACGACGATCGGCACCAGGCTGGCCGCCGCCGAGCATTGGGAGTATGCGGAGGGCGACGACTACCACTCCGATGCCAATAAGGCGAAGATGCACGCCGGCATTCCGCTGACCGATGAGGACCGCGCACCGTGGCTGGCCAGCCTGCATGAGGTGCTTCTGGGCTGGTATCGCAGTGGAACGAGCGGAGTGCTGGCCTGCTCGGCTCTGCGGCAGTCGTATCGCGACGAGTTGTCCAAAGACATTCCCACGAGCGAGCTGCGCTTCGTGCTGCTGGAGGTGCCGCGGGATGTCCTCGAGGAGCGACTGGCCGAGCGCAAGAACCACTACATGAGCCCGGCGCTGCTGGACAGCCAGATCGCCACGCTCGAGATGCCGCGCTACGCAATCCGGGTCCGAGGGGATCTTCCGCCGGATCAGGTAGTTAGCGAGATCATGACTGCGCTGCGCGCCACCGAATCGCATCCATAGCTCTTGCCGTTCATCTATTCTGAAGGCTATGGCTAAGCTCGCGATGGTGTTCGGCGTCCTGATCGCTCTGGTTGGTGTGGTGGGCTATGTCGAGACGCAATTCTGGCACGCATTCATCCCCGTGGTGCTCGGGTTGCTGCTGGTGCTGCTCGGATTCGTTGCCAGCACGGAAGACCAGAAGCGGCGGATGCTGGCGATGCACATCGCCGTCACGGTGGGGCTGCTCGGCTTTCTGGGCACGATTCCAGGGTTGATCGCGATGGGTGGGTATCTTGCCGGGCATCAGGCGGATGCGGTGGCCGGTGTTCCCGTCGGGCACAAGCTGGCGGCGGAGGTGCAGTCGGCCACCAGCATTCTCTGTCTGATTTTTGTGCTGCTGTGCGTGCGCTCGTTTATCGCGGCTCGGCGCGCGCGGGTATAGGGCCATCCATGCAGAGCATGCGCCCCAACAACTTCTCGGCCAAGGCAGAGCGCACCGCTTCGGTCCGCAACGCCAACCGCGCCCGTGACGCGAGCCCGCCGCCCAAGCCGAAGCTGGCCGATGCGTGGCCGCATGCCTGGCGGCTCATTCGTCCGCGCCGTAGATTGCTGACGGTGGGCTTCTTGCTGATGATCGTCAACCGCGTCTGCGGCCTGGTGCTGCCTGCTTCTTCCAAGCCATTTGTCGATGGCGTGCTCCACAAGCGGCAGGAGCACTTGCTGCTGCCTATCATCGCTGCCGTGCTGATGGCTACGGTGATCCAGGCGTCCACCTCGTTTGCGCTGACGCAGCTTCTGTCCAAGGCGGCGCAGCGCATGATTGCCGATCTGCGCCGCCAGGTGCAGGCGCACATCGGACGGCTCTCGGTCAGCTTTTACGACGCCAATCGCACGGGCAATCTGGTGTCGCGCATCATGACCGATGTCGAGGGCGTGCGCAACCTGATCGGCACCGGGCTGGTGGACTTTGTCGGCGGTATCATCACGGCGATCTTCGCCTTCGTGGTGCTGATGAAGATCAGCGCTACGATCACGCTCATCATTTTCGTCGTCATCATTCTGTTTGCCACGCTCCTGCAGAAGTCGCTGCGGGTGATGCGGCCGATCTTCCGCGAGCGCGGGAAGATCAACGCGGAGGTTACTGGGCGCCTCACCGAATCGCTGGGCGGGGTCCGCGTGGTGAAGGGCTATCACGCCGAAGGCCGTGAAGCCGGGGTATTTTCGCAAGGCGTGCAACGTCTGTTGGACAATGTGATGAAGTCGCTCACCATGACATCCGTGCTTTCGCTGGCCTCGACCGGGGTGGTGGGCCTGATGGGATCGCTGGTGATGTATCTGGGTGGCCAGGCGGCGCTGCACAATCGCATCACCACGGGCGGCTATGTGGAGTACACGATGTTCCTCGCCTTCATGGTGGCTCCTATCTTCCAGGTGGTGAATGTTGGCACACAGCTTACCGAGGCGATCGCCGGTCTGGACCGCACGGCCGAAATTCTTGGCGAGCGGCAGGAGTATGACGAGCCGGGGCGGGTCATCGAGTTGCCACCGGTGGTGGGCGATGTGCGCTTCAACGATGTGCGCTTCTCCTACGATCCGGACAAGCCGGTGCTGCACGGCATCTCATTCCATGCCGAGCCGGGATCGGTGACGGCGCTGGTCGGATCTTCGGGTTCAGGCAAATCCACGATCATCAGCCTGGTCTGCGCGTTCCATGCGCCGGACTCGGGCTCGATCCTGGTGGACGGCGTCGATCTTTCGACGGTGAAGCTGGACAGCTACCGCAGCCAGCTTGGCGTGGTGCTGCAGGAGTCGTTCCTGTTCGATGGGTCCATTCGCGAGAACGTGATATTCTCGCGGCCCGATGCGACGGAGGAGCAGTTCCTGAACGCCTGCGCGATTGCGCGCGTGGACGAGTTCGCCGAGCGCTTCCCCGACGGCTACGAGACGATCGTGGGCGAGCGCGGGGTGAAGCTCTCCGGCGGACAGCGGCAGCGGCTTTCGATTGCGCGCGCGATCCTGGCCGAGCCGCGGATCCTGATTCTGGACGAGGCAACCTCTTCGCTCGATTCCGAGAGTGAGGCAATGATCCAGCACGGCCTCAGCTTCCTGATGCAGGGCCGGACGACCTTCGTAATCGCGCACCGGCTCTCGACTATCCGGCGCGCCGACCAGATCCTGGTGGTCGAGGCGGGGCAGATCGTGGAGCATGGGACGCACGAGACGCTGTTCGCGCTGGGCGGCCGCTACTACGACCTGTACACGCGACAGCATGGGCTGGATGCGAACCGCTTCCTGGCGCCGGGCGAGGGCGACACGATCATGGAGCCGGCCTGAGGCCGGGCATGGAACCGGCCTGAGGGACGGGTACCAATAATTTCGCAATCGCTTTACAAAATCGTTCTTGTATATCGCGAGGAGTTGCGGCATGATGCCGCTGTACGTGAAGTCTCCTGGAAATAGATGCGGCGCTCCTCTTTGCAGGGGCGCCTTTTTGTTGTGTGTTCAGCGGGCGTCAAAGCGGGTGGTCTTACGGGAGGGACGGATTCAGGAGCCGATCGTCAGTTGGAGGGCAAAACCCTTCCTGCGGGCGAAGACAGGACAGGTTGCGGACCGTAGGCTGTTTTGCGAATGTCTCCTGTAGCGTTTGGCGCTTCCACACTGCGGAGCGCCTTTTCCTTTATTGGCTTCCGATGCAGGAATTGACCGCTTAATCCGAGCCCTTCAAAAAGCAGTTGATGCGCGCGATGGAGCAGTTCCGGTGTCAGCTCAAATCCGGCGCTTGATCCTACAACGGCGGCAATGTTGCACCGCGGGCAGACCGCGGTGGTGCCTGCACCCAGCCAACGCCGGATTTCGCGTCGCTGAAACATCTGCTCACAGGAAATGCAGCCACACAGATTCGCCGCTTCTATCTCTGCGCGATTGTGGTGCATATGCTTGGGCAGCAGATGAGCGTCCAGGGTGATCGGTTTGGGCTTGCTGTGCCCACGCGCCGCCGTCCCAAGGGCTGCGGACAGTGCCTTGGTCACGGCGGCGAGCATACGTGATGCGGGAACTTCGTTGAGCCGGTCGTTCATAAGCGACTACGCCGTTTTGAGAAGTAATTGGCGTATCGGTACTACAGTAACAGTAATCTGCGCAATTTCAAGTTACATATGTAACAGTTCACCGGTGTGCGTGGCAAATCCGCCAAACTGCAGGTTCTTCGCTTCGTTCAGAATGACAATCGAAGGAGAGCACCATCTGATGGCGTGATCGAGAGAGCCTATCGGGGCTATTCGCCGGAGAGGATTACGGGCGGAGTGGGGGTGCTGGAGCCGCCGGCGTTTTCGACGGTGATGCCGAAACCCTTGGCGATGACGCCGCTGGGCAGTGTGGGCAGCACGACCGAGGCGTAGCCCTCTGCATTAGGGGTGAAGGTGCCGGCGGGCACCGGGGCTGCGCCGCTGGCGGGGATGACCCAGAGCTCATAGGTTTTGCCGGCGGGGATGGGCTTGAGGTTGTTGGCTTCCATCATCAAGGCGCCGCGGTCGGCGAGATAGACAGCATGGGCGGTGGGCGCGGGCGGCGTCTTGGTGGCGGTGAGGGTGACGCGCTGCGCATCGGGCGCGTTGAGGACTTCCAGCACCTGCTGGGCGCGAGAGGCTTTTGCGGCCAGGTTCGAGACCAGGCGGGATTCGCCGTCGAGCTCATCGTTCATGGAGCTGACGCGATAGCCGAGAATGCTGCACGCGATGGCGAGGCAGGCGGCGATGGCCCAGGGCGTGATCAACGCCCATTTGCTGCGGCGAGGGGATGAAACGGGGGTCACTTCGGGTAGCGTCTCGATCATGTCCATTGGAGTCGAGCGGACTGCGGGAGTTGCGAAGTCTTTCGCGACAGCCTGGCCGTCCTGCCGCATGCGCGCCTGCAGCCGCTCGAAGGAACCGGCGGGCGCTGACTGCTGCTCGACGGAAAGGGCGAATAGCGCGAGGTCATCGTGAATGCGGGCGAGCTCCTGCCGCGCCTGCGGACTGTCCCGCAGGGTGGCGGCCACGGCGGCCATCTCTTCCGCAGGCAGGCACCCCATCGCGTAAAGCGCGAGGTCCTCGTGCGAAACAGGTGCCGGGTTGGTGCCGGGCTCGTTCATGTTTGGAATGCCTTTCGCAAACTGATCAATGCCAGACGAATCCTGGTCTTTACCGTTCCCAGCGGATCGCCGGTGCGGCTGGCAATTTCGGCGTGACTCAATCCTTCGAAGTACGCGAGCTCCAGGCTTTTGCGCTGTTCCTGAGGAAGGTTCGAAAGAACACCCCGGACCTTCTCCATCATGGCGTTGCGTTCCGCGTCGTCGGCTACGTTGATGGGCGAGGCGAGCACCACGTCGTCGACTGAGTCGGTGAGCTTGCGCCGGCGCAACAAATCAATGGCCCGGTTGCGTGTAACCACCACCAGCCACGCACCCAGCGAGCCGCGCCCCTGAACGAATGCGGCGGGCTTGCGCCAGAGCCGGAGGAATATCTCCTGCAACACGTCCTCTGCCTGGCCGCTGTCATGCAGTACGCGGAGTGCTACCGAATAGACAGGTCCGCTGTAGCGGCGGAATACAGTCTCCATTGCATTTTCGTCTCCCTGTCCCACCCGCGACAGAAGCTCCATATCTTCCATTGGTCCGGTTGCCATTGGTCCAGTTGCGGTTTCGCTGTTGGATGTACGGTAGCCAGAGGGGTTCGGATTGGACTTCGAATTGGGCAAGGGATCAGACATTCGCAGGGCGCCCGGTCATCATACGCAAGCTGCCGCGGGGATGTCACTGAGTGTTCTGCTGCAGTGGGATCGAGCATGAAGGCGCGACTGGACAAGTTTCTGGTCGAGCGTGGGCTGGTGCCTTCGCGCGAGCGGGCGCAGGCGCTGATCCTGGCGGGGCGCGTGCTGGTGAACGAGCAGAAGGTGGAGAAGCCTGGCGCCGCTGTCGCGGAAGATGCGGTGGTACGGCTGCTGGGCGAAGAATTGCGCTATGTGAGCCGCGGCGGGTTGAAGCTGGAGGCGGCGCTCGCGCATTGGCGCGTGGATTTGCGCGAGCGCGTGTGTGCGGATGTCGGCGCTTCTACCGGGGGCTTTACCGACTGCATGCTGCAGCATGGGGCGGCGGCGACGGTGGCCATCGATACCGGCTATGGGCAGATTGCGCACAAGCTGCGCGCAGACCCGCGGGTGATCCTGCTGGAGCGGACGAATGCGCGGCATTTGAAAAGCGAACAGGTCACATTGGCGGTTACGTTTGTGGCGATGCCCATTACGTTTCTTGCAATGGATGTGTCCTTCATCTCCGCGACCTTGGTGCTGCCGGCGGTGGTCCGTGCGATGCCGCTACTGACAGAGATGGTAGTGCTGGTGAAGCCGCAGTTTGAAGCGGGACGCGAGCATGTGGGGAAGGGCGGAATCGTGCGTGATCCGGAGGCGCATCGGCTGGCGGTGGAGCGGGTGCGCGCGGCGGTGACGGAACTTGGCGGGAAGGGAGTCGAGGTGATGGACTCGCCGCTGCTGGGTGCGGAGGGGAATCGGGAATTTCTGCTGCACGCGCGGTTGACTGGCGAGTCGGCGCATTAGCAAGTAGGCGCGTCAGCGAATCAAGTGCGGCTGGGGCATCCGTTTTGGCCGCGATCCAGATAAACAGCAGATCCCTCCACTGCGCGGCTTTGCCCCTTCGGTCGGGATGACGATACGCGGGGGGCTTGATGCGGACTCGCTGACGTGCTGCCTCGCTTTCGCGCCTCTCCATTACACTGAGGGCACCGATGCGCACGATTGCCGTGATTTCGAAGCCGCAGAAGCCGGATCTGGCTCCGATCCTGAATGAGCTGGTGCAGTGGATACGCGCGCGCGGGATTGAGCCGATTCTCGATCCGGTGAGCGGGACGTACGTGCAGGGCGCGCGTATCGTGCCGCGACACGAGATGGCCATGGAGAATCCGGAGCTGGCGATTGTGCTGGGCGGCGACGGCACACTGCTGGCGGCGGCGCGCGTCTTCGCCAAGAACAAGGTGCCGATCCTGAGCGTGAATCTGGGCTCGCTGGGATTTCTGACCGAGGTGCGGCTGTCGGAGTTGTTCAAGAATCTTGAGGGGTGGGCCTGCGGGTCGTGTCACGTCGAGGCGCGCGCGATGCTGCATGTGGACATCATTCGCGACGGGCAGCTGTTTCGGTGTTATGAGGCGCTGAACGACATTGTTGTGTCGAAGGGCGCGATAGCCCGCATGGGCGACTTTCGTGTGCTGCTAGGCGAGCAGCTCGCGATGTCCTTTCGCGCGGATGGAGTGATCGTGTCGACGCCGACGGGATCGACGGCGTACAACCTGGCCGCGAATGGACCGATCATGGCGCCGGATGTCGACGCGATGATCGTTACGCCGATCTGCCCGCACCTGCTGACGCTCCGGCCGATGGTGGTGCATGGGGATGCGCAGATCAATCTGAGCGTGGTGGGCGTGCCCGAGCAGACATTCATGACTGTGGATGGGCAGGAGGCGATCGAGGTGCAGGTGGGCGACAACCTGCTGTGCCGGCGGTCGGAACACACGGTGCAGCTGGTGCGGCTGCGGACGGATGGGTTTTTCGATGTGCTGCGGCAGAAGTTGAAGTGGGGGGAGCGGTAGATCAGGGATCAAGAGTAGGGGATCAGCAAATGTGCTGCTCAGCACGCCTTTTGCCCTACGCATTGCGTAGGACGTGCGCCCGGTTTGGTGGCGCGAACGAAATGCAGGTTCCTTCGCTTCGCTCAGGATGACAAGGTTTTATTGTCCTGACCCCTGATCCCTGCATTTAGCTGGCGCCGGTCAGCTCGTCGAGGAGGGTCTTGGCTTTGGTGGCCAGGGTGTGGGCGCCGTCTAGGTCGCCGTTGTGCAGGGCGCGCTCGGCCTGGTCGAGGAAGCTGCGGATCTGGGCGACCGTCTTGTTCTGATCGCCCTTGAGGTTGTGCAGCCCATTGACCCCGCGCTCGGTGGAGTCGATGAGGTCGGCAGCCTCCTGCCGCGAGCCGCTGCTGTCCGCCGAGGGGGCGGCCGTGAGCTGGCCGATAGAGGTCGGCTGCGCGGTATCGCCTTTGGGCGTGG
>DATBCB010000226.1:0-3953 GCA_036270675.1 Acidobacteriaceae bacterium
GTGGTCTACCGGCGGATTGGCCCGTGGCTGGAGGGCGAAGACCTGAACGCGCAGCGCGCAGTGCGAGGCTGGCTGCGCGAGAGCGATCTGGCGCCGGAACAGCCGTAACGTCTTCATCACGATGTGCGATCGAGGAAGTCGACTTTGTCTGGGCTGCCGATGACGACTTTGCTGGCGATGCCGAGGAAGAGTCCGTGCTCGACGACGCCGGTGGTGCGCTTGAAGGCTTCGGCTGCCTGCTCCGGGGTAAGGCCGGATTCGATGAGCTTGCAGTGGAGGATGTAGTGCTGGCCATCTGTGACGTATGGCTCGCCATCGTCATTTCTGCGAAGTTCGGACGTGAAGCCCTGGTCGCGCAGGCGGCCGTCGGTCGTCTCCCAGCCAAAGGGGACGATTTCTACCGGCACGGCAAAGACCGAGCCTAGCCTGTCCACCACTTTGCGTGGATCGACAGCGACGAGCATGCGGCGGCTGGCCATCGCGACGATCTTCTCGCGCAACAACGCCCCGCCGTGCCCCTTGATAAGCGCGAGCGTGCCACGCTGCACCTCATCGGCACCATCGATGGTGAGGTCAAGCTGCGGCTGACGGCCGAAATCGGTAAGCGGGATGCCGAGCGACTCTGCCTGACGATGCGACTGGATGGATGTGGCAATGGCCACAATGCGAAGGCCATCGCGAACGCGACGCCCAACCTCGTCAATCACCAGCGCTGAGGTGGAGCCGGAGCCGAGGCCGACGGCCATGCCATCTTCAACCTGGGCTGCCGCCCACTGCGCGGCGCGACGCTTTGCTGCTTCTTCGGGATCGTGCGATGTGTTCGGACTCATGCCCATCCGTGATATCACGCCAGTGGCGGATTGCTCCAGCGATGTGGGTGCTTACGGGTGAGGGGCTGGTGGATTCTGGGGTTGGGGCTGGGGTTGGTTTTGGGGCTGGGCGGCGGGAGTTTTCCCCTGCGCCGGTTGCTGATTATTGCTGATGTCCTGCCCCTGGAAGGTGATCTTGATGGAGGTGCCGAAGCGCTTGTAGTTGCTGTACTTCACGATGGAGCGTGTATGTACGTCTTCGGATACATAGCCCTTGCCACCGCCAAAGTGCAGGATACCGTCGGCTTTGCTGTAGACGGGGAACCAGTACTGACCGTCGACCTGCTCGCGATAGGTGGTGAATGGCAGCGACAGGTCTTCGTGACCCGGCCGTAGATCGTCAGGGACATTCTTGGCGTTCACCACGACGATCTGCAGATCGTGCTGCTCGACCCAGATGCGGCCCAGGATATAGCGCTGACCTTTCTCAATCTTCTTGGGAGCGACATCGAAGACATAGGTGTCGAGATCATCGACCTTCTGACGGCCGACGTAGGTGATGTTGTAGAGCGGCAAATCTTCCGTGGTGAGCACGAAGGGCAGGCGGTGCTCGATGTCGGACATATCGGCCGGCGTCATCATGATGCGCTCCAGAGAAGTGGCCGGCGCAAAGGTGACGTGTTCGAGCTTGGCGCCCTTGCCGTCGTAGGAGATATCGGTGACCTGCTGATAGGCGCCATCCGGATGGCCATCATCGCTGATGGTCTCAATCTTTACGCTGCGGGTGTAGGTGTACTGACCCATCGCCTGGCGGAACTCGGTTTCTTTCGCTGCGAACTTCTGGATGATCTGCTCCGGGGGGATGGAAGGAGTCGACTTATCGAGCGGACCGTAGCCGGAGTCAGTCGGCTGCAACTGCGTGTAGCTCGCCTGGGCATGCAGGCGCGGCAGGGGCAGAACCAGAAGACCGAGCAGGCTGAGCGTGAGCAGACGAGACATGACAGCGAAGCTACCTCTTGATTCGTAGGGCGAGAGCCCCCAAACAGATAAGACGTTCCAGAGGCCAAAAAGACACGGCGAGCGTCGAACCGCCGCACCTACCGGGAAACAGCATCAGAATACCAGTGCTGATCAACTACGGCGCAACTTCCGGAGGCCACGGCGCAAGTTCCGGAAGTTTGATCAGGGCATTCCGATAGGGGGTTTGAGGTGGCAATTGTTCTGACTCTCAATCCGGGGAGCAACTCGCTGAAGGCAGATGTGATGGAGGTGCGGGCGAAACAGCGCTTTGGATGCGAGAGCACGACGCGCACCAGCGCCATGGTGGAAAACATCGGCAAGCAGGAGCGGGCAAGCTTCTCGCGCATGCAGCGGCGCGAGACGGCTGAGTCGCATGAGGTGGAGGCAAAGAGCTTCACGGATGCGACGGGCACGTTGCTGAACTGGCTGCGCGAGCAGGCGGGTGAGCACGGGGCGAGCTACGAGGAGCTAGATCTAGCCGCGGTGCGGGTGGTGCATGGCGGCACGGGCTTCGATGGGCCGACACTCGTGGATGCCTCCGTCGAGAGAGAGATTGAAGCGCTGCAGCAATTTGCTCCGCTGCACAACGCCCGCTCGCTGGAGGTGATTCGTGCGCTGCGCAAGCATGCGCCGGAGATGAAGATCGCCGCCGGCTTCGATACATCGTTCTATCGGAAGATGCCGGAGGTAGCGTGGCGCTATCCCCTGCCCCCGGAGCTCGCGGACAAGCACGGCATTCGCCGGTATGGTTTTCATGGTTTCTCGCACCGATCGCTGCTGGAGCGCTATGCGCTGGAAACGAAGAGACCGTTCGAAGAGATACGACTGGTCTCGCTGCATCTGGAGAGTGGCTGTTCGGCAACTGCGATTCGCGATGGCGTGGCCGTCGATAATTCGATGGGGCTGACTCCGCTGGAGGGATTGATGATGGGAACGCGCAGCGGCAGCGTCGATCCGGCGATCGTACAGGTGCTGATGAAACAGGAAGCTCTGGATGTAGACGGTGCGCTCGAGGTGCTGAACAAGAAGTCCGGGCTGCTCGGCGTTTCGGGCATCTCGCTCGATACGCGCGTGCTGATGAAACAGCTTGGCACGCCACGCGCTGCGCTGGCGATGGAGATGTTCTGCTACCGGGTCGCAAAGCAGGTGGGCGCGTATCTGGCGGCACTTGGCGGGGCGGAAGCGATCGTCTTCGGCGGCGGCATTGGCGAGGACGAGCCCATGGTGAGGGCGCGGGTGTGCCGCACGCTGCGCTGGGCGGGCGCGGAGCTGGATGAAGAAGTGAACAAGCGCAGCATCTTCCAGCCGGGAAGGCTGAGTACGCCAAATGCCGGCATGGCAGTGTGGACGCTGCCGGCGGCGGAGGCGGCGCAGATTGCGTTCGAGTGCGCCGCGTTGCTCTGAATCTTTGTCACCGCCGCATTGGCAAAAAATGCAATTCAGCGGACCCCGATGACGGCAGTGCCGAAGGGCGGGATGGTCATGTGATCCAGCCGGATCTGCTTGCTTTCGTAACCGTAGCTGTTCAAGAGCATCAGGCCAATACCGCCTTGCACACCCTGCGCGGTCAGGTCGTAGGTCACCATCTGCGGCTTGTCGCTCATATTCAGCGCCACCAGCACGGAGCGCCCGTTCCCCAGGTAGTGGCGCAGGAAGCTGAAGACATTAGGATCATCCGGATTGATGGTGACGTAGCCGCCGCTCACCAGCGCCGGCTCGGTCCGGCGCAGCACCAGCAGCTGCTTGTAGAAGTTCAGGATCGAATCCGGCTTTTTCGATTCGACCTCCACGTTGTACGTCACCGAGCTTGGCGGTATCGGCAGCCACGGCTTGCACCTGGGACATGTGAAGCCCGCATTCGGCCGCTCCGGCGTCCACTGCATCGGCGTGCGCTCGCCGTCGCGCCCCTTGTCCTTCGGCCACCCCGTCACGCCCACAGGATCGCGCACATCCTCCACCCGTGTCGGCACCGTGGTGTGCATCCCGATCTCTTCGCCGTAGTACATCTGGGGGGTGGCCCGGGGCAGCAGCAGCAGCGCCGCCATCAGCTTCGCGATTTCGTCGTTGTGCTTGCCGTCGCCGTACCGGTCCCACTGTCGCGCCTGATCGTGATTGCTGAAGAAG
>DATBCB010000227.1:0-28769 GCA_036270675.1 Acidobacteriaceae bacterium
TCATCACCGCAACCATCAGCCACACCTTCACCGGCATCCGGCATCCTCCCGATTCTCCTGCTTTTTACGGCCGCTACTGGGTAGACATTTATCATGGACACAGGAGCAAGCTTGACCCTGACCCTACCAGCACGCCTGTCCGCCGCCGACTTCCACCGCGCCGTTCTTGCACTGGCGCCGCGCACCGCTGTCTTTGACTGCGACGGCACCCTGTGGGGCGGCGATGCCGGCTATGGCTTCATGCTCTGGTCCATCAAAACCGGACTTGTCTCCCGCAATGCTGCCGACTGGATCGACTCCCGCTACCGTCTCTATCGCACCGGCGAGATCTCCGAACTCGCCATCTGCGGAGAGATGGTGCAACTCTACACCGGCCTTGAAGAAACCGAGCTCCGCCGCGCCGCCGCCACCTTCTTCCGCACCCAGATTCATACCCACATCTTCCCCGAGATGCAGCGCCTCATTGCCGATCTCCAGGCCGCGGGCTGCGAAATCTGGGCCGTCAGCTCCACCAACAACTGGGTCATCGAAGAAGGCGTTCGCGACTTCGGCATCCCGCCAGAACGGATCCTCTCCGCCCGCGTCGCCGTCGTGAACGGCCTCATCACCAGCACGCTCATCGATGTCCCCACAGACGAGGGCAAGGCACTCTCGCTCCAGCGGGTCGATCGCGCGCAGCCCGACGCCGTCTTCGGCAACTCCATCCATGATGCCGCCATGCTGGCACTGGCCCGTGCTCCGTTCGTGGTCAATCCCACGCCGGCTCTTCTCGAACTTGCCGCAGAGCGCAACTGGCCCGTCTTCATCCCCGCTGCCGTCGCCGAAAGCGCGCGATAAGTCTGCGATGTCCGCGCCCGCCGATCTCCGTATCGCAGCGCTCCAGCCGAGCATCAGCATCACCCTCGATCGTCTCAACGCGCTCGACACGCTGGTAGCCTGCACCCGCTATTGCGTGGAAGCTGTGCCCGCGCTGGCTCAGCGTTCCATCACGATCGTGAAAGATTCCTGGTCCTCAACCACGGACGAGATCCTCGCCGCAAAGCCCGGCCTCGTCCTCGCCTCGGTTCCGTACCGCATGGAATCTCTGGCCGCGCTGCTCAAATCCGGCTGCCCCGTGGTCACGCTTGCGCCGCACACACTCGCCGACGTCTACGCGGACATCCGCCTCATCGGCTCCATCGTGCATGAGGTGGAAGCGGCAGAATCGGTCATCGCCGCAATGCAGCAGGAGATCGCCGTCACCCGTGCCCGCACCAGCAACGCTTCGCAGCCCATCGTCTATTGCGAAGAATGGGGCAAGCCACTCATCCACTCGCAGCCCTGGGTCGCTGAACTCATCGACGCCGCCGGCGGACAATTTCTCGGCACCGCCGCGAAGCAGACCACCGCCGATGCCATCGCCGCTGCCGATCCCGACGTGATGATCTTTGCCTGGTGCGGCGCAGGCGACCGCGTGCCGCTCGAACGTGTCATTGCGCAGCGCGGGTGGCAAGATCTTCGGGCCGTGCGTGAAGGCAATGTCTTCTGTATCCCGGATGAGTGGCTGAATACTCCCGCCCCTACACTCCTCGCCGGCCTGCGCGCGCTTGCGGCGACGCTCCATCCCGCTCAATTTGACGGAAAGAACAGACCTCGCAGTTTCCATACGGTCGCGAGCGCCGGAATTACCATCTAGGAATCAAGTGACGCTAGGGATCAAGTGACGGAACAGCAAAAGACAGAGAGCCCGGACCGAAACACGGTCAGGAGTATCGACGATAGGCCCGGCGACCCTGGCAATCATGACCCGCGCAGCGAGATCAAAACCGTGCGGGCCGTCTCCGCAGCTCTGATCCTGCGCGGCGACGAGGTGCTGATCTGCCAGCGCCGTCCCGACCAGCCGCTGGGCTCAAAATGGGAGTTTCCCGGCGGCAAGATGGAGCCGGGCGAAACCGCCGAAGAGGCGCTGCGCCGCGAGCTCAAAGAAGAACTCAACATCGACGCGGTCGTCAGCACGCAGGTCGCGCACATCCGCCACAACTACCGCAGCGGCGGAGCGGTCGATCTTCAGTTCTTCCTGGTCAAGGAATACTCCGGCGAAGTCACCAACCTCATCTTCCAGGACGTGCGCTGGTGCCCCCTGCGAAACCTGCCCGAATACGACTTCGTCACCGCCGACCGCAACCTGGTCCGCGACCTAGCCGCCGGCAAACTCCTGTAATCGCAAAAAACTGGTTGTCATCCTGAGCGAAGCGAAGGACCTGCAGTTCATCCGCGAGAACCACAACACCCAACGTGAGCGACAACGGAGCGAACCGAACATGGCGCGCCGCAGACGCGTCCGCCCGTACGGACAGTACCTATCCGACAAACATCAGGGCTACCGACAACACCACCACAATCGCCGCCGTCGTCCACGCAATCACGTTCATCCATCGTGGATTGACAAACCGCCCCATCAGATCCTTGCGGTTGATCAGCAGCAGCATCATCACCAGGATCACCGGCAGCAGCACGCCGCTAAGCACCTGCGTATCCACCACCACCTTCATCGGCTGAATGTGCGGCAGCAGCACCACGCTCGCGCCGCCGGCGATCAGCAGCGTGTACAGCCAGTAAAACGCCGGCGCCTCGCGAAAATTCTTGTCCACGCCCGACTCGAAACCCATCCCCTCGCAGACGGTGTACGCAGTCGAGAGCGGCAACACCGAAGCCGCAAAGAACGACGCGTTGAACAGTCCCACCGCGAACAGCAGATAGGCGTATTCCTTGGCCAGCGGCTTCATCGCCTCCGCCGCATCAGCCGGCACATTCAGCGGCCCAACACTGTGCGCATAGAGCGTTGCGGCGCACGCCACCACGATGAACCACGCCACCACATCAGTGAAAATCGACCCTACGATCACGTCCAGCCGAGACGCCGCGTAGTCCTTCACCGCAACACCCTTCTCCACCACCGACGACTGCAGATAGAACTGCATCCACGGCGCGATCGTGGTGCCGATCACCGCGATGGTCATCGAGATGTAGCCCGGCGTATGCCACACGCTCAGCGGCGGCGCCTTCACCGTCGCCAGCATGGCCTCCCGCCAGCTCGGGCCGGACAACACACCGGTGATGATGTAGGCGATATAGAACACACTCGCCGCGAGGAAGACCTTCTCCACGTTCTTGTAATCGCCGCGCACCACCAGCAGCCACACCAGAACAGCGCACACCGGCACCGAGATGTACTTGCTGATGTGAAATAGCTCCAGCGATCCGGCGATGCCGATGAACTCCGTCATCACCAGGCCGAAGTTCACGATCACCAGCAGCGCCATGGTGATGAACGTGGCCCGCAGCCCAAACTCCTCGCGGATCAGGTCGCTCAGGCCCTTGCCCGTCACCACGCCCATGCGCGCGCACATCTCCTGCACCACGATCAGCGCAACCGTGATTGGCAGGATGGTCCACAGCAGCGAATACCCGAACTGCGCGCCCGCTCCGGAATAGGTCAGGATGCCGCCCGCATCGTTGTCTACATTCGCAGTAATGAAGCCCGGCCCCAGCACCGCGAGGAACAACAGGATCCGGGTTTGCCATCGCTTCAACATGCGCTCATCCAGGATGGATTTGGGGCTAGTTTTTGGGGATTAGCAGGAGAGCGCTACAGAGCGCACGGCCCACACGCGAACATATCAGATGGCAGCAGCAGGCCTGCAAGTCACTAGAACGGGTGCCCTGTCCTGATCCTTAGCGTAGCGAATCGCGAAGGTTGGGGTAGCACCGAAACTTCTCGTCATCCCAGCGAAGCGATGCGAAGTGGAGGGATCTGTTTCGTCCGGGTCGCGCACATCGTAAGCGTCAGCGACCGAAGGAAGCGTAATGCGCCGGAGGCGCGTTTGCCCGGACGGCTAGTTCCGCCCTCGCAAAAACGAGATCACATCATCCGCTTCCACGATGCCAACCAGCTTGTCCACGCTGTTCACGACCGGCAGGGTGCGCAGATTGTATTTGTCGAAGAGCTCCGCCACCTTGTCCTCGTTGGTATCCACACGGCAATGGATCGCCTGACCCAGCGACAGATCTTTCAACTGGCTCCCCGGCTGCGCCAGCATCAGCCGCAGCAGCGGCACGCTTCCCTTCAGCGCACGATGCTCATCCACCAGATAGACATCGCTTACCATCTGCGGATCCCCCTCGAACTGTCGCAGAGCCTCCATCGCTTCCGATACCGAACCCTCATGCGACACCGCAACAAAGTCGGTCGTCATGTAGCCCGCGGCGGAGTCCTCGCGGAACTCCAGCAACTCCTCCACCTCGTGCCGCTCCTCCGGCTCCATGCTTTCGAGGATCGCGTCCGAGTGCGCCTCCGGCAGATCGGCCAGCAGGTCGGCCGCGGCATCCGGATCCATCTCTTCGACAATATCGGCCGCGCCCTCGGAGTCGAGCGAGGCCAGCAGCGCGCGCTGGAGCTTTGGCTCCACCTCTTCCAGCGCCTCGGCCGCCACCTCTTCATCCAGCGTCTGGAAGACCGCTTCCCGCTCCGCCGGCGCCAGCTCTTCGAGAATGTCCGCGATATCCGCTGGATGCATCTGCGCCAGCCGCTCGTGCTCGATCTTCAGCTTCACCCGCCGCGCCGGGTCGACCTCGATCACGTCCACGAACTCCCACGGAATGACCCGGGGGGGGAAACGGTTCGCAATCGCTGCCACGCGCGCCGCGGGGAGCAGCCCCTTCAGCATGCGCCGCGTCGCACCGCGCAGCCCCACCTCCACCTGCGTCACCTGCAATGGTGTGCCGCGCTCTACAGCCTGCCACTTCAGGTCCACGTCGTTCACACGGACAACCTTGCGTCCGTACACGTCGATGATCTGCCGGTCCAGCAGGTCCTGGCGCAGCAGCAGCGCATTTTCGTTCTGATTCGCAGACAGCGGTTCAGCGCCCGCTACCATCACCAGGCCTCCGGCCTCGGTCAGGCTCAGCGCCTGCACATCGATATACTCGCGCCCGCGTGCGCTCTTCACCACCAGCGACAGCACGCGCCCCGCGTCCTGCCCGGTGCCGACCGCCACATCGGCGACGCGACCGCGCATCTGCCCGCCGGCATCCACCACCGGCGTGCCTTCCAGCAAGGTCAGACTGCTCTCCTGGCCGTTGTTTGTGTGCATCGGCGCAATCTCCGAGGGAGAGTCTAGCCGTTTTCACAAAAGGTGTCGCCTCGCAACAGCTATGGACGCAGCTTTTCCGTTAAGAAAAGCTGCTCCTCTGAAATCCATGTCAGCACACAGTATTTGTGAAAACGGTATTGCATTTGCCTGTTGCCGTGAGTTGCAGAGCTATGAGATGCGGTGATTGTGCTGCGCGGTCTTTCCGTGGTCTTTCTTTTGAAGCCACCCGCAGTTTCGATCACACTCTGTTATCCGACCGGCGCGGCGAAGCCGCGTAGTCGAGGGATCTGCTCTGTCTACTCGAAACAAAATCGCCGCGCAGCGCGCTCAACCAGCCTCTGCTCCAACTCACCGGATCAGTGCAGCGAGGGTGGCCCCTCATGCACATGGCGGATCACGATGGCATCGTCCTTGAACTCGACCCGGTCATAGTCCCGCCCTTGCGATGCCACGTAGCAGCCGCATTCCGTGTTCGCGTGGTGGTTCAGGCTGATGCCGTCCTCGGTCCCCTTCAACCCGCGTTGCGCCTGCGCCAGCGCCATCTGTGCATCGCTCGCGGCCTTGGTGGCTGCATCGTTCTTCGCGGCCTCCTGCGCTTTGCTCGCAGCATCGGCCTTGGCCTGCGCATCGGCCACTTCGGCCTTCGCATCTTTCAGCTGCTTCTGCTCATCGGGGGTCAGCTTCTCGGTGCGCACCGGAACCGGCGCCGCTTGCGCCGGCGCACCCGGCGTGAGTTGACCGGAAACAGGCATTCCCGACAGAAGCATCAACGACAACAGCAAGGTCCACATAAAATCGCATCTCTCCGCTTCCTCCATCTTATCGTCACCGCGCGCCCGCCGTCGGTTCTTCACCCACAAGCCGCAGAGCCCGCCGGGGCAGGCGGGCTCGTCACGGCTTGCGCTGGGCTCTAGCGAACTCGGGAGTTGTGCTTGTCCTCGGCAATCGAGCGCGAGATGTGGTTCTGCCGGCTGGTCAGAGCCGCTTTGTCGCGTGCGGTCAGATGCCCGCCATCAGCGCGGCGCATCGCATGCTCCTCGCGGTTCACGCTGGCTTCGCGGTGCTCCAGGTTGCCCGTTTCACGCGCGGTAAGCTGTCCGCTGTGCACGCCCTGGGCAATGCGCCCCTGCTGGTCATTCTTCCGTTCCTGGATGGTCTGGCCCGTCACCTGGGCAAAGCCGGCGCCGGTCAACAGAATGCAAAGTGCTCCGGTGGCAAGGATCTTTCGTGCGTGCATGATGATTTCTCCTCGGAATTTACTGGCCCCGGCTTGCCTGGGCTCCACGGGAAGAAACCCCCTGCCTGCTGCGAATGTTTCGCGCAACCTTTTGCCAAAGTGACGGTCGTAATCAGATACTCGGAAACAGGGTTCGCTTTTGCGTCCTGTCGGCACCTCTCGGACGCGCCTCTCCTTGACATGGCGACAGGTCGCAAAGCAAACTGCCGACACACGCGCTGCTGCACGCCGCCGGGCTCTGCGACAGCATCCGAGGACCGAAGAGGTGAGAGTGACCGGATCCCAGGCAAGCCGAATTACCTATACGCTCGATTCCTCCCTCGACAGCGTGAACCGCGTCGAACAGACCGCCGAACAGGTGGCACAGAAGGCCGGATTTGATGATGACGAAGTCTTCCGTGTCTCCATGGCGGCGCGCGAAGCAGCCGTCAATGCCGTGCTTCACGGAAACGCCTACAGTCCCGACAAGCGCATCACCGCATCGTTTGAGACGACACCCAAATCACTCGTCATCCGCATTGCCGACCAGGGCCCCGGTCTCGATCCTGCCACTTTGCCGGATCCCCTCGCACCGGACAATCTGCTGCGCGGCTCGGGCCGTGGCATCTTTCTCATCCGATCCTTCATGGATGAGGTAGAGTTTCGTATGCTCAACCCCGGTACTGAGCTCACCCTTATCAAGCACCTTGTAAGTGCCTAACCTATCGGCAGTCATCCCAGGAGGATCTCTCAGTGAGCAGCATTAAAATCTCGACTCGTCAGGTCGACGGTGTCACCGTTTTGGACATCAGCGGCCGCATCACCCTCGGCGAAGGCAGCGTCCAACTCCGTGATGCGGTGCGCGACCTGCTGGCCAAAGGCCAGAAGCACATCCTGCTCAATCTCGGCGATGTCACCTACATCGACAGCTCCGGCATCGGTGAGTTGGTCAGCGCATTCACCACAGCCAAGAACCAGGGCGGTGAGCTCAAGCTCCTGAACCTTACCCGCAAGGTCCACGACCTGCTGCAGATCACCAAGCTCTACACTGTCTTCGATGTGAAGGACGACGAGGCCAGCGCCATCGCCTCCTTCAAAAAGTAAACCTCTATTGCACAAACAGCAGAGGCTGCCCGTCAGGGCAGCCTCTCTGCGTTTACAAGTGTCATCTGAGCGAAACGAAGGACCTGCAGTTTCCTAACACCAATCTGTCGTTTCATGGACTTTTTTTCGCGCCCTTGATTTTCTCAGCCCAGGTACCCAGCCAATGCCCCTTGGCGCTTCTATCAGGTAGCCATTGGCAAGCCCGATCGTCAGCGCGACCTTAGCGCTGCTCCGCTTCTTCTCTTCTGTCTGGCCCTCCACACAACCGCTCGTCACCAATACGTCTTCGAGCTCGAGCCGCGGAATGAACTTATTTCCATATTCCAGAATCTTTTCCAAATCGTCCGCGGTCTTCCAACCTACGGAATTACGGCGACGATGACCATCGGCCACGACCTCGCTCCCCGGTTCTAGGCGACGGATGAGGCGCGCATTTTCACGCAACGCAGCGGCGAGCTTTTCGTACTCTTTTGCTTTGGCCAGCATCGCTTCAATCAGATCAGAAGGCATGTAATGTTGACCTTCCAAAGGCCTGACCCGAGCACCGCTGCCTAGGCAATCGTGAAGTGCACCCAACCATCAGAACTTCACAGTAGGCGCCGTCCGTGCCCCTTCACTCGCTTGGAAATAAGCATTATTGGTGTGGAAGCCGGCAAAGTTCGCCCAGATGCTGTTCGGAAACTGCCCGATAAACGTGTTGTAGTCGCGCAGCGCCTCGTTGTAGCGCCGCCGTGCTACCTGGATGCGGTTCTCTGTTCCTTCAAGCTGATCCTGCAGCGAGAGGAAGTTCTGGTTCGCCTTCAGGTCCGGATAGGCTTCCGATAGCGCCAGCAGCCGGCCCAGCGCCCCATCCAGTTGACCGTTGGCCTGCATCTTGTCCTGCGGCGTCTTCGCGTTCAGCAGGCCCGCGCGCGCATTCGCGATGTCCGCAAACACCTTCTCTTCATGCGTCGCGTAGCCCTTCACCGTGGCCACCAGGTTGGGGATCAGGTCCGCGCGCCGCTGCAGCGTGGTATCGATGTCCGACCATGCCGCCTTCACATCCGCGTCCTTGGCCACCATCTGGTTCTTCGCGCTCACATAGCTGCCGCCCACCAGCAGCAGCAACACCACAATCACCACTCCGCCAACCAATAAAGCCTTCATCGCTCTCGCTCCCTCGCCAAATCAAAAAGCTAAAATTCTTGCTAAAATGAAGCCCCACCACCACCTGAATCGCCGCCACCGCCGCCGCTGAAGCCGCCGCCTCCTCCGCCACCCCCACCCCAGCCGCCGCCGCCACCACCCCAGTAGCCGCCATAGTATCCACCACGGCCGCCTCGCCCGCCGAAGATGCGCGAGATCAGCAGGAAGATCGCGATGACCACCAGCCATCCGATGATCCGCGCTCCCGGCGATTCCCTGCGCTCGACCGGCTCGGGCGGCAGCTCCTTCGTATTGTCGAGCGTAACTTTGGCGTCGGCAGCGATGATCCCGGCAAGCTCCTGCGAGCCTTCCGTCACCGCGGTGTTGAAGTCGTTCGACTGGATCGCCGGACGCAGCCCGCGGCCGATCCGGCCAGCGATGCTGTCCGTGACCACGCCTTCCAGTCCCAGCCCCACCTCGATGCGGCCGCGATGGTCCTCGGTCACCAGCAGCAGCAGGATGCCGCGGTTCGTCGCCTTGTCGCCAATCCCCCACTTGTGGAAGAGATCGTTGGCAAACTGGTCGATGGGCTCGTCTTCGAGCGTCTTGATGGTGACCACGAAGAGCTGCGCATGCGCGCGCTGCTGCAACTCGAGGCACAGCGTATTGGTCCGGTCGATGACCTCAGGCGAGAGGACATGCGCGAAGTCGTTGACGAAGTTCGAGGGCGGCGGCAGCTTTGCCACCTGCTCCGCCCGTAACCCACAGCAGGCGAGCAGCACGGCGAGCAACGCCAGCAGATAGCAGCGGCGAACCAGCATCGTCGTCATTCTATCGTCCGCCAGCGGGATCCTTCTGCAAAACAATGGAGGCGCTCAAGGCGCCTCTCATTTGTCATCCTGGGCGTAACCAATTCGAAATAACATCGGCGCGCAGCGCCGCTCAACTGGAATGCAGCTACTTCGCTGCCTTCTGTGTCGTTCCCTTCGTTTGCGCGATCTGCTGAATTGCCTGCAGATGGCTCTCAATGATCTGGTCGCTCTGCATCACCAGCTGCTTCAGTTGCGGGTTTTGGGTCGACTGCGCTTCCAGTTTGAAGTCGCTGTGGTCCTTCTTGTGGTCCTTCACCATGTCCTTGATGTACGCCTGGTCGAAAGCATCGCCCGAAAGCGCCTTCATCTTTTCCATACTCTTCATCTGGCTCTTGGAAGGTCCATCGGGCACTTTCACGCCCATCTGCTCGGCAACCGGCTTCAGTTCCTCCAGCATCTTCCCGTGGTCGTCCACCATCTTTTGCGCAAACTGCTTCACCTGATCATCATTGCTCTTCTGCAAGGCCAGTTTGCCCATCTCCACCTCGGCCACATTGCCTTCGAGCGCCTTCTTCACAAATGCCTTGTCCACTGCCGGGCCGCTGTTCAGGCCGCTCGCGCCCTGCTGCGCCTGCTGCTGCTGTTGCTCTATGCTCGATGGATTATTCCCGCCAGGCTGATTCGGCTGCTGCCCGGCGCCGGGCGCGCCGGCGCCCGGGGCCTGCGCCAGCAACATCGGGCTGCAACATAGCGCCGCCATCACGGCCAGCTTCCGCATTCCTATCGTCCGCATCTCATCTCCTCCTTAGCCTTCAGCATCCTTCAGCTGAAGTTCCTGCTGCCTGATTCGTCGCTAGCGCCATCGCGCTGCGAATGAAGCACTGCGCACGAGGCACGCCTCTCCCTATATAAGTAGCCCAGCCGGCAACTGCCGTTGCCTGCCGCACCGAACGCTCTGCCTCCCGCCGCCGGCTTATCGGGACTTCCTCGGACATCCGGGGCCACTCATCCCCGAGCGCCAGCAGCAAGATATTCTTGAAGTTATGCCCGAAGAAATCATGTTGGAGATGCCCCTTCCACCAGTCGCCCGCCGCGAGCGCCGCGCCACCGCCCTCCACGGCCACACCCTCCAGGACGACTACGCCTGGCTGCGCAACAAGGAATCGCAGGAGGTCACGGCGTATCTCGAGGCCGAAAACGCCTACGCAGACGCCTGGATGGCCCCGACAAAGGACCTCCAGGAGACCCTCTATCGCGAGATGCTGAGCCACATCAAGGAGACCGACGAGTCCTACCCCTACCACTACGCCGGCTACTACTACTACTCGCGCACCGTCGAGGGCTCGCAGTACACCATCTACTGCCGCCGCAAGGGCTCCATGGAGGCGCCGGAAGAGATCATCCTCGACGGCAACCAGCTCGCCGTCGGCCACCCCTTCATGGCGCTCGGCGGCTTCGCCATCTCCGATGACCAGAACCTCCTCGCCTACTCCGTCGACCACACAGGCTTCCGCCAGTACACCCTGCACATCAAGGACCTGCGCACTGGCGAATCCTTGCCGGATACCGCGGAGCGTGTCGGCTCCATCGTCTGGGCCAACGACAACACCACGCTCTTCTACTCCGTAGAAGACGAAGAGACCAAGCGCCAGCACCGGCTTTATCGCCACACCCTCGGCCAGCCGCAATCGGCAGACACACTCGTCTTCGAAGAACCCGACGAGCGCTTCAACCTCGGCGCCGGCAAAACCCGCGACAAGAAATTTATCCTGCTCGACATCGGCAGCCACACCACCAGCGAAGCCCATTTCATCCCTGCGTCCGATCCAACCGCGCCGTGGACGCTGATCGAGCCCCGCCGCGACAACATCGAGTACTACGCCGATCACCGCGACGGCCTCTTCTACATCCGCGCCAACGACACCGGCCGCAACTTCCGCCTCGTCACCGCGCCCGTCGATCAGCCCTCGAGCAAAAATTGGCGTGAGCTGCTGCCCCACCGCGACAACGTCATGCTCGAAGACGTAGACCTCTTCGCCACCTTCGCGGCCATCGGAACGCGCTCCAACGGGCTGCCCCACATCGAAATTGCCCCCTTCGCGGAAGCCGGCGGGCTCGGTCCGGCGCGCGAGATCGCGCTGCCTGAGCCGGTCTACTCCGTGCACGGCGGCACGAACCCCGACTTCGCTACAACAAGCTACCGTTACGGTTACCAATCCCTGGTCACGCCGGCCTCCGTCTACGAGCTCGATATCGCCACCCATGAGTCCATTCTGCGCAAGCAGCAGGAGGTCCCCGGCGGCTTCGACCGCACCCTCTACGCATCGGAGCGCATCTTCGCCACGGCGGAAGATGGAACGAAGGTCCCTGTCTCCATCGTCTACCGGCGCGACAAGAAGACGGCCGCGAATCCACTGCATGTCTACGCCTACGGATCGTATGGCTACTCGCTGCCCGTCGGCTTCAACGGCAATCGTCTCAGCCTGCTCGATCGCGGCGTCGTGATGGCCTACGCGCACATCCGCGGCGGTGGCGATATGGGCAAGCCCTGGCACGACGCCGGCCGCCTTATGCACAAGCGCAATACCTTCACGGACTTCATCGCCGCCGTCCAGCACCTCACCCGCAACGGCTACGGTGACCCGACGCGCGTCTCGGCCGAAGGGGGTAGCGCCGGAGGCCTGCTCATGGGCGCCGTCACCAATCTGCGCCCCGATCTCTTCCGCGCCATCATCTCCCACGTGCCCTTCGTCGATGTCATGAACACCATGCTCGACGCCAACCTGCCCCTCACCGTCCCCGAATACGAGGAGTGGGGCAATCCGAACGAGCCCGAGGCCTTCGCCTACATGCTCAGTTACTCGCCCTACGACAATCTGAAACCCGGCAAATATCCCGCAATCCTGGTGAAGACTTCGCTCAACGACAGTCAGGTCATGTATTGGGAGCCGGCAAAGTATGTGGCAAAACTGCGCACCCTCAAGCAGGACACAAATCCGCTGCTGCTCTATACCAACATGGCGGCCGGCCACGGCGGAGCCTCCGGCCGCTACGATTACCTGCGCGAGATCGCCTTTGACTACGCCTTCATCCTGCGCACGCTGGACGTAGAGATGACGAAGGCAGACAACGGCAGACAACTACAGACAACAGCAGGCAATCGCAGCAAATGAAAAGGCAGAGCAAAGAACCTCTGCCTTTGTCTGGTGTTGTCTGCCGTCGTCTGCAGTTGTCTAAATTATTACTGCGTAGCCGTCGGACAGAACGGCGAAGGATCCCGCACCGGATTGCACGGTACGCCCTGCCCGGCCGCTTGGCTCCAGACGATGCTGTTGAACTGGCCGTTCCTGCCCCCCTGCGGTGAGTTGCTGGTCCCTCCAGCGGCCTCCGTCGACGACCGCAATGCCATACCAAAGCTCTGCAGGAAGATGTTCGCCGACACCTGGTCGGTGTCCGTGCGAATCGCCGTGATGTACTGGCTGTCCTTTGAGAGCGCGAACACCGCGCCTGTGCCGATTTCTGAGATGGAGGCGATCGAGTCCGGGTGCGCGCCTCCGAACACCGGGATGGTCGTCTTGACCACGAAGTTCGTCAGGTCCACCACCGAGACGGTCCCATCGGTCTGGTTTGCCACATACGCGCGCGAGCCATCCTGCAGGATGGTCACCGCAACCGGCCCTTTGCCTACTGGAACGGTATGCGTCTGGCCGAAGTTGGGGCTGTCATTCCCAAAGATATCCAGCCCTACGTTGATCACCGTCACCGTGTTCGAATCGTAATTCGCCGTCACCAGCAGGCCGGCCGGCTGATAGATGGCCGCGTGCACCGGCCCGTTGCCCACCGGGATGACACCGGCCGGCGTTGTCGGGCTGATCGTGAACCCCGTATCGATCGCGTTCTGCTGCACGTTGATCACGGTCACAGTACTGCTGCCGACCTTCGGGTCAACGCCCCGGTTCAGAACGAACGCGCGGTTATTGTCGCCGGACATTATTCCGAACACCGGGCAGATGCCCACCGGCAGATGCGCCGAAACCGAATTGACCGGGGTCTCGATCGACGCCACCTCGCCGGGCGTGGTCACCGCGCTCGGCGTATTGCAGGCATTGATGTTTAGCGCCACCACTGTGCCACCCGCGCCGGTCGCGGCCGACTCCCCCTGGCTGATCGCGTAGATGCGGCTCGAAAGCGGTGTACCGGCAAACTGCACCGGGTTGGGCGCAATCGGGATCTCCTGCTGCAGATTCGGCGCAGTCGTTATCTGGTTCGCAGTCGCCGCAGGCACCTGCCGTGACAGCACTGCCAGCGCCGCGTTGGTCGCGCCCGGCATCGTCGGCGAAAGCGTCGTGTATGGCTCCAGCAGGTAGAGATTGTTCGTCACCGCGAAGATCGCCGTCGGATTCGAGCCCGGCGTCAGCGTCGAATTGGTCACGTTGCGCGTTTGCAACCCGGTGGCCGTCCCGGTGTTTGCGGCCGGCACCGAAGTTGCATAGGCATCGAGCGTCACGTTGGTGTTGCCGTTGCTGTTCAGGCTGTAGCCAAAGGATCCAGTGCTGTCCATCGCAAAGGAAAAAGGACCATTCCCCAGCGTCGCCTGGGCCATGATCGTGTCGCCCAGCCCATTGATCAGCGTGGCCAGTCCACTGGTGGCAGGGCTGTTCGTCGAAAGCACGACGATGTTGCCGTTTGGATCTTGGGACGCGGGGCCAGTCGGATTTATCGGCGTAACGACAGGACGGTATTGGGCACCACAACCGCTTAGCAGGCCTACCAGCCCCACGGCTGCAAGCCACGGGGCCGCAGCCCCTGTTCGACTCAGCACTCGCTTCTACCTCATACACAACAGATTTCTTCGAGATTGTTCTCTGGGATTGTAAATCAGGCGGCACTCAGCCTGAACAAGGCCTGGGGCAGTGGGTGCTGGTCAATGCGAACCCACAGCGGCCGAGTCGCCATAGGCAATGCCGCAGCTGCTCGAAATTCGACTGAGTTCGACTGGAGCGCAGTTGCCAGGTGTCACCAGTTGAACTCAGAAGAGAACAGGTAGGAGCGGTCGAAGATCGGCGGGGCTGAAGGCCCCGAGGTCTCGAGGGGTTCCAGCTCGGCTGACCGAAAAAGGCTTCCGTGCTGACGACGTACGAGCGGCGGCCGAGGCAGACGCGGCAATAGACCGTGATCGTCCCGCACGTGGCGTTTCTGTGGGGACGTTCCGACCACACCCAGCCACCTCGCACCGGACCCATTGCCATTGAGCACGTTGCAGTGACAGTGTCGTGTTCTTGGTCGGGATGTCCCGCTCGTTTACCTGCACTTCGTTCAGCCTGGATCAGTACCTGCTCCAACATCGCGCCTGCTCCAACATCGCGATTGACACAAACGTTGCAGTGACAGTGCCGTGTTCTTGGTCAGGATGTCCCGCTCGTTTACCCGCACTTTGTTCAGCCTGGATCACTACCTGCTCCGACATAGCGATTGACACAAAAGCAGTACAGCAGACCGTTGATAGAAAGGCTCTAGCGGGCATGCGCCGATTTACACACACTTAATAACAAGTCGGGAGCTTCAGCGTATAGACGGTATAGACTAGATAGACAACTTATTGCCAAAACACAGATTTTAAGGATGGTTTCCCCCATGGTGTTAAAAACACTTTGCGCACTTCTATGCGTATTTTTTGCACAAGTTGCGAGTGCGCAAAATATTCCCCGATCCTCTCACGTTTGGATGATCACGGAAGAAAACCACAGCTATGAGGATGTGGTCGGACAATCTGAAATGCCATATTACAATCAACTTATTAACCAATATGGCTTGGCCACTCAGTTTTATTCTAATCAGCATAGTTCTCTGCCGGCACTCATGTGGCTTGTCGCCGGGGCACCGGTCGAAACGGATAACAACACGGTTTCATGCCATCACGGCAATGACAATATCGTCCGCGAATTGTTAAAGCACAATTACTCGTGGAGATCCTACCAGGAGAACATGCCCTCTGCCGCCTTTCAGGGACTCTATGGGGGCACAGATAATAACTACTACCGCCGGCACAATCCGCTCATTGATTTTTCGGATGTCTGCCCGGGCGCAGGTCAGGCCAAGAACAGTGTTCCTTATTCACAAATGGCAATCGATTTTGACCAGGGCAATACGGTCAACTATGCCTACATCACTCCAGACACGACCGAAGATGCTCACAGTGGCAGCCTTCAGGCCGCAGATCAATGGCTTCAGGCGAATGTCCCGGCTATTCTTGCCCGGCCCGAATTCAGGCCCGGAGGCGACGGCATCTTATTTATTGTTTGGGATGAAGGCACTCTTTATACAGACAACCGTTGTTCTGCCACGGTGAAGAGCGGATGCGGCGGGCATACTGCCACGCTTGTGATTGGTCCGCGAGTGAAACCAGGCTATAAGTCGACCATTACTTATCACAACGAGAATGTACTGAAGACGGTGTGTGCGGCTATGGGTTTGTCAACTTGCCCCGGTGCCGCGCAGAATGCTGCGCCTATGGATGACTTTTTTACCACAGGCGCCTCGCCTCAGAGTCCGTCAGACAGCGTCGTCATTTCGACTCCGGGAAGTGGAGCTAGCGTAATTGGAGCGGTGCATCTTATCGCTTCTGCATCGGAGAACCAGGCTGTAAGCCAGACACAAGTTTGGGATAATCATGTCAAGCTTGGCGTGTATGGCACTCAGGTGAATGCCACCTATAATTTGGCACCCGGGAACCACACAACCACGGTAATCGACCTGGATTCTGCCGACAAAATCATTCATCAAGCGGCTGTGAGCTATAATGTGCAACCACTTGTAAATGGGTTGCAAGTTATCTCACCCACTCCAAATGAAACGATCGGCATGTCAACCGTTCACATTGTTGCTCACGCAAGTGAGTCTGTGGCCGTAAGCCAGATGCAGGTTTGGGATAATGGGGCCAAGCTTGGCTGGTATTCCGGGGCAGATGTGAATCAATACTTCAGTCTTGTGCCCGGATCTCATACCGTGACAGTTCTGGACCTCGATCAAAGTTCCAACGTCATTCATCGATCCAGCGTTTCGTACTCTGTGCAATAAAAGAGACAACACCTGACCGAAAGACGAACCTGTCCACTTGCGACGACGACGGCGTCTAACTCGTTAAGTCTCGGGCGTCTAACTCGTTAAGTCTCGTCAGAGCGGCGGCGGATCATCCGGGCATTCGCTCTAACTGCTCCGCTCGCGGATGGAGCGCCTTGCGCAGAAACACCGTCGCCTGCTGATTGCGGTTGTAACGCTCGCAGGCTCCGTAGCCATGGCGATCGTAAAAGCGCAGCGCTGCCTTCAGGTCGTCTTTCGAATCCAGGTACAGCCACTCGTAGCCGCTGGCCTCGGCATATTGCTCCAGCGCCACCAGCAACGCCAGCGCCGTCCCCGAGCCGCGAAACTCCGGCCGCACATACAGCCGCTTGATCTCGCCTGCCTGCTCGCGCGTGCGCAGCGGCCGCAGCGCAATGCATCCCGCCACCTGGTTCTTCGATTGCGCCAGCCAGAACCCGGAGCCCGGCCGAAAGTAGTCGTGTTGAAAGCTTTCCGGAGAGTCGCGCACCACCACGTCCACGGCGTCGTTATATTCCTGGACCAGTTGAAACGCCGTCTCGCGGTCCCTCTCGCCCACGCGCCATACACGAAGCTCTGTCATCGTCACACCTCACCGCACCAGCATTTTTCCTGTAGCTCTAGGCCGACCAGCGATGGCTCTTGTGGCTTTTCGTCCTTGTTGCCTTCTCGTTAAGGAAACGCCACACCGAGTTTCACTCCGCGATCGACATCAGCAGGGAAAATGCTATAGTCCCAGCTTCCATCCGGTGTAGCTGGCGATCTCGTGCGCCAGCCGTTGCGCCCTCCGCCACCGCCCCACCGGCCTTCCCACCGCCCGCGGCGACGTGTACACCGTCAGCCCATAGCTTTCGCACAATTGGTGGATACGAAACAAGTGTGTTCCGTCGGAGACCGCCAGGATGCTGTGGATATGGTTGGCCTCCGCAATTGCCGCCAGCCGCCGCGCCGACTCATCCGTCGTCCGGCTCTGGGTCTCGGCGATGATCCGGCTCTCCGGCACACCCTGCGCCACCAGGAAATCGTGCCCCACCCCACCCTCGGAGTGCTGCGGGTCTCCACTGCCGCCCAGCGTGATAATTAGCGGCGCCAACTTTTGTTGATAGAGCATCAAGCCCTGCTCCAACCGGGCCCGCAGCACCGGCGAGGGCCGTCCGTCATACTCCGCTGCGCCAAACACCGCGATCGCATCCGCGGGACGCGCCTCATCCCGGTTGGCGTAGTGCTCGATCTCGCTGTAAACCCAGAGCACCCAGCAGGCGACGCCCCCTGCCCCCACCAGCAGCAGGCCGCCTACAGTTCGGCGCAGCCATCCGCCGCTCACCTGCCGCGTTGGCCGTCCTTCCATCGCCTCTGCCCGCGCAGCCGCCATCTCTCCTGCTCCCAGAATTCAGCTCTGCAGCGCCAGCGCAATCTCATACGTCGGAATTGCGCCCTCCCGCAGAATCTGCCACGATTTGCCGCCTCCGCTCAGGTCCACGATGGTCGTGTGCGCCCGCCGCGCTGTCAAGCCGCCATCCACGATCAACGGGATCCGTTCGCCGATCTGGTCACGCACGCACGTGGCATACGTGCATTCCGGCGCGTTGTGCAGGTTCGCGCTGGTCGCTGTAATCGGTAGCCCGAAGGCCGCTGTCACCGCGCGCGGTATCGCTGCATCCGGCACGCGCAGCGCCACGTTGCCGGTGTTGGCGGTCGAGCGCAGCGGCAACTTCGCTCCGGCGCGCACGATCAGGGTCAGCGGCCCGGGCCAGAATCGCTCCGCCAGCACATCGAAGCTGTCTCCGAGATCACGCGCCAGATCATACGCCTGCTCCATATCGGTGATCAGCAGCGAAAGCGGCTTGTGCTTCAGCCGGCTCTTGATTTCGTAAATACTCTCCACCGCGCGCAGATTCACCGGATCCACGGCCAGCCCATAAAAGGTGTCCGTGGGCATGCCGACAACGCTGCCGGCTCGAAGACACGAAACGATATATTTCACGCGGTCCGCCTCCGGCTCATCCGGATGGACGCGAAGCATCTCTGCTGACAAGGACTCTCCCTGAAATCACCCGCACGCGAGCGTGCGAAACATCTTCCAGTAGCTGTATATCAGCACCACCCGCAACGGTGGCCTTCCTTCACTGGAAAAGCCGCATGCAGTGGTTCAACCTGCACGAGGAAAATGCTCTCGTCGCACAGGATACCGCTATCAGGTGCAGGAGGCAGCGTAAAATCGCCCCGATGCCCGCCGGCACCCTTCGCATGCGCCCCCGCCTCATCGAGAGCCGCCAGAACCCTCGCGTCAAGGAGCTGCGCGCCGCCCTCGCCCGCAGTGGCCGCACCCCGTCAGGCCTTATCGCCATCGAAGGCGAGCACCTCGTCGCCGAAGCCATGCGTAGCCATCTCCGCTTCGCCAGCGTCTTCCTGCGCGAAGGCTACGAGCCGGCATTTGCGATCCCAGAAGACGCCGAGCATCTCCAGCTGCCCGCCGACGTCTTCGCCAGCGCCGTCTCGACCGAGCAGCCACAGGGCATCGCCGCGCTCGTCCACCCGCCGGCCTTTTCTTCAGCAACGCTGTTCAGCGGGCCCGCGCCTCTCATTCTTGTTCTCGAAGCTCTGCAGGACCCCGGAAACGTTGGCACGCTCATGCGCTCCGCTGAGGCCTTTGCTGCCTCGGGCGTTCTCTTGCTCCCCGGCACTGCCAGTCCCTGTAACCCCAAAGCCCTCCGCGCCTCTGCCGGCTCCGCCTTCCGCGTTCCCGCAATCGCCGCAAGCGAAGAGGAAGCACTCGAACTCCTCGCGCAACACAACATTTCCCCTATCGCCGCCGTCGCGCGCGAAGGCACGCCCATAGGCGAAGCACCTCTCGCCGGTCCCTGTGCCCTGCTCATCGGCAACGAAGGCGCAGGCCTCAGCGAAACCCTTCTCGCCGCTGCCGCCCATCGCATCACCATCCCCATGCCCGGCAAAGTCGAAAGCCTCAACGCCGCCATCGCCGGCAGCCTGCTTCTGTACGAAGCCGCACGCCAGCGTCAGCAACAACCCTTGTCATCCCGACTGGAGCGAAGCGGAATCGAGGGATCTGCTGTTCTCACTTCGCGCACTACCAGCCGTCAGCGTCCAACATCATGATGAGTCTCTTCGGCGGCACACCCGATCTTGCTCCGGCATCTACCCGCCGCGCCGCGCCGCTCGCCGAGCGCATGCGTCCCCGCACGCTCGACGAATATCTCGGCCAGCAGCACCTGGTCGCACCCGGCAAGCCGCTGCGCATGCAGATCGAGACCGACGATCCAGCATCGATGATCTTCTGGGGGCCCCCCGGCGTCGGCAAAACCACGCTCGCCAAGATCATCGCCGAAACCACGCACGCCACCTTCATCGAATTCTCCGCCGTCCTCTCCGGCATCAAGGAGATCAAGCAGGTGATGGTGGACGCCGAAAAAGCCGCGCACTACGGTTCGCGCACCATCCTCTTCGTCGACGAGATCCATCGCTTCAATAAGGCGCAGCAGGACGCCTTCCTTCCCTACGTCGAGCGCGGCACCATCCGGCTCATCGGCGCCACCACCGAGAATCCGTCGTTCGAGATCATCGCCGCGCTACTCTCCCGCTGCCGCGTCTACACCCTGCAGCCGCTCACTGAAGACGACCTCATCACGCTGCTCCATCGCGCACTCACCGACGAGCGCGGCCTCGCTAAAGACAAGCTCACCGCCGATGTCGAAGCGCTCGCGCTCTTCGCCTCCTATGCATCAGGAGACGCGCGCGGCGCCTACAACGCACTCGAAATCGCCGGCCGCCTCGCCGCAACTAAACCCGACCGCCGTATCACGCGCGAGATCGCCACCGAAGCCCTGCAGAAGCGCGTCCTGCTCTACGACAAGAGCGGCGAGCAGCACTACGACCTCATCTCCGCGCTGCACAAATCCATCCGCAACAGCGACGTCGACGCCTCGCTCTACTGGCTCGGCCGCATGCTCGCCGCCGGCGAAGACCCGCTCTATGTCGCACGCCGCCTCGTCCGCATGGCGTCGGAAGACATCGGCCTCGCCGCACCCGAGGCACTCAACCTAACCCTCTCCGCGCGCGATGCCATGAATTTTCTAGGATCGCCCGAAGGCGAACTCGCCCTCGCACAGGCCGCGGCCTACCTCGCGCTCGCGCCCAAATCGAACGCGGTCTATACCGCGTGGGGCGCGGTCAGCGAAGACATCGAGAACACCCGCGCCGAACCCGTCCCGCTGCACCTGCGCAACGCACCTACAAAGCTCATGAAGGATCTCAACTACGGCAGGGACTACCAATACGCGCACGACATCGAGGGCAAGGTAGCCGACATGGACTGCCTCCCCGAAGGTCTGCGCGACCGCCGCTATTATCACCCGACCAGCGAAGGCCGCGAAAAAATGCTGAAGCAGCGTATGGATGAAATAGCGCGCATCCGTGAAGAGAACAGGAGCAGGAACAACGAGGAGTGAGTGAAGAACTTAGACGCCGCCAGCCGCGACCAACAAATCACACGTGAGCGACCAAAGGGAGCGAACCCAGCAACCCGCGCCAAAGGCGCCATTGCCCGGACGGCCAGTTCTAGACACGCGCTTGCTCGCGGATCACGCGCCGGATCCGGTCGCCCTGCTCCGCGAGGTCCTGCACGAAGCCCTCAAAGCGGCCCAGCGCCTCCTGCGCCGTATGGATATAGTCGGGCAGATTGTCCCACAGTTCACGCACAGCATCCGACTCTTCCAGCAACGCCGCCAGTGACCCAACCGCCGTCACCGCCAGCGCGGCGCGGCGACGTCCTGTCGCTAACAACACAGCGCCTGTCAGCAGCGATCCCGCAGCAAGACCGCGCGTCCACGCGCTCGCGCCCCCAGGCAGGTTATCGTCCAGCGAATCCCGCAGTCGTTCCGCCATCTTGCTCAATTCTCTCGCCCTGAATTCTTTCGCCATGGATCTCAGTCCTCTTCCTTTTAACAGCACGCTCACTCATGGGATGCAGACTGATCCAAAGCGGCCACTCGCCGCTGCCTCGGATCCATCCGCCCATCAATCCATCACTCCAGATCGAACTCGCGCAGGGGCTTGCCGGTCGTCGGATCGTCTTTCGCGCGCTTCACGGCTTCGGCAAAACGCCGCTCCATCACGTCCTTCTTATTGCGCTCCGTCTCCATCGACTGCCGGAAGATGCTCTCCTTGCGCTCCTCCTGGTCGCGCAGCGCGCGTGCTGCTCCTTCAAGATCTTCGAAGGTCCGTTTGCGTGGCGCCGATTTGTGCCCGATGACCGAGCGCGTCTCCGGATCGACCGTCAGGATCGCCCCGCAGTCCGGGCAGGTCACTTCGAATACGCTCTTCTGTTTCGCCATGGCTTCCCATTGTAGCGGCAAGCCAGCACCACCGGCGCGAAAGGAAATCGCGCCCTACAGCGGCAACACCTTATGCCCCGGACATGCATCGCTGGCCGCTGCGATCAGCGTGTCGAGCAGCCCGTCGCCCTGCGTCGCCAGGAAGTAGATTCCCGCCACTACCCGCTCCTGCAAATGGCCGCCGGGGTAAAGCGCCTGCGTGATCGCCTGTGCATGCCGTGCCAGGCTGGCTTCCTTTTCGAGTTGGTAGTGCGCCGCCAGGCGCCGCAGCCGGTTCATCTGGTAACGCATCTTCGACGCCGCGGTCGTCGCCGCGCGTCCCAGTTCCGCATCCATCTGCGCCATCCACTCCGTCACGGCTTTCAGTTCGTCATCGAGCGAATTGCCGGCCGCCGCCAGCTTGCGCTTGCCCTCAATCGGCATAGCCCGCGCCGCTAATCGTTGTGCCAGCGCATCCGCACTGGTCAGCGCGTCCGGCAGCCGTACCTCATGCCGCTCCATGACGGTCGCGATCTTTGGCTCAATCAACGTTGCCGAAAGCCGCGGTAGCACCGCCGTCGGCCGGCCCAGAATACCCCGGTACAGCACCTCCGACTGCGCGAAGTACGCAATTTCCGCCGGGCCGGCGATGTAAGCCGAGGTCGGCAGTACCGCGTCCTGGAATACCGGTCGCAGCAAAGCATTCGGACTACATCGTTCAGGTGTCGCTTGAAGTGTTTCGAGCAGCTCCTCAAAAGTATAGCGCCGCCCGCCGGCCTTCCAATGCCGTCGTCCGTCCCCTGCAGCCACGCGCCGCAGCGGCAGCCGTGCTCCCGTATCTTCCTCGATCAGGAACAGCAAACTCGACTGCTCCCCGACCATTACCTGCGCGTGATAGCCGCGCTCTATCAGTTCCCTGTCGCGTTTGACCAGCGCCGCATGCAGCGCATCCGCATCCCGAATCGCCTGCGCCAGCACCTCCGCACCCAAAGCGTGGAAGCCGGCGCCTGCGGCGTCGAGAACAATCAGCCCCCACCGCGCAAACAGCCGGGTGATCAGGCTGCCAAACGAGCTGGCCAGCGTCGCCTCCGGCCGATAGACCTCGCGCAGCAACTCAGTCACGTCGCCCGCACCCAGCAATTGCTCCACTTCGGCGAGCGCTTCGGCGACGCGCGGCCCAAGCGGAATCCCACCCACCGGCAGAGGAATCTCAGGCGCTGGCCCGATTGCGACTGGCTTCAATTCATCCCGCGCAGGCACATCCACATGCGCGATCTCGGCGAAGTCATGGTCCTCGCTCGCCAGCCAGAAGACCGGCACGGTATCGAAGCCCGCTGCCGTCGCCTCCCGCGCCCGCGCAATCGCGGTCGCTGCTTTCAGCAGCGTGTACAGCGGTCCGCCAAAGAGGGCCACCTGCTGTCCCGTCACAACGGCCGATGCCCCGTTACGCAACCGCTCTATATTTTGTGCGGTGATCTCGCCGCCACCAAACGCCGCGTTCTGCGTTGCCAGCAGATCCGCAAGCCGCGCGCGATGCTCCACGCTTAAGCTGCGCCCTTTGCGCATCCAGCCCCTGCCCGTAGCCGTATTGCAATAAAACGGTGTTAGCGGCTCGGCGCTCTCCGTGTAGTCCAGAAAGAGTCGGCTGCTGTGCGGCACAATCGAGCTGGGATAACACTCCGGTTCCACTGCGTCTCCTCAATCTTCAATCTTCTTTCGCGTGCCTGCTCTGATTGTCTACCCAACCGCTGCTCAGCGCCGCCTCAATCGCCGCACGATTCCGAGATGGCAGATCTTCTACCGCAAGACGGGCCAGCGACTCATACACGTGTGCCACTAACGGATGTTTCCTGAGTGCCTCGCGATGCACTTTGAGCGTCGCCGCTTCCCCTCGCGCCAGCGGCCCGCTGAAGCTCCGCGCCATCCCTCGCTTCTGTATATTCGCCACCGTTGCGGCGGCCATTGGTCCCAGCAGCCCCAGCGCCTCTCCTTCCGCGATGCCCGCTTCGCGCATCGCGCGCACACCCGCGGCCAGCGTTGCCACCAGCAGCGGCGATCCGAACATCGCGCCCGCGTGATACATCGCCTTCCCCCTGCTGTCGATCGCGAACGGCCTGCCGCCCAGTCGGCGCACCAGGGCAAAAATTTCCCTGCGCGTCGCCGCGTCGGCCGCCTCCACACCGAAGCGCGTCCCCTTCAGCGCCACCACACGCCGCGTCGGGAAGCTCATCATAGGATGCACCGAAGCCGTCCGCGCGCCTGCCCGCTCGGCAACTCCCAGCACGCCGCGATCCAGCGCTCCACTCGAGTGCACCACCATCTGCCCGCGCAAATCTTCACGCTCCGCTACGATCCACTCCGCCGTGCTCGCAATCCCGGCATCCGGCACGCACAGCCAAAGAACGCGCGCGTCCAATCTCACGCGCGCGCTACGCCGCCGCGCATGTACACGTTCCACCAGCAGACCGGCAGCATCGAGCGCCGCGGCAAGCGAGGAGCCCCAGTTGCCCATTCCGATCACCGCCACGCCGCGCCGTGCGCTCATCGCATCTGGCCTCTTCCCAGCGTCTTCGAACAGGATGGTACCGTAACGATTCGGTCGCAACGGAATCGCTGCGCTGCCTCATCGCGTGAGAAAAAATGCTCTAATGCCGTCGTACTTTTTTCCGGGGAAAGAGGACCGATCTGCCAGCCAGGAAACCACAGGCGCCTTCGGCTCACCACAGGAGCATCTATGGATGCACTTTCATCCTTGCGCTCCTGCTCATCTCACTCACCGCTCATGCGCAATCGGTTCGCGGCTGGCAAGGCACCATCACCATTCCAACCTACGAGTTGGGACCGCCGGATCCGAATCCGCCCTTCGGGTTGGTGAATCCGCATCCCATCTATCCCTATCCCATGCTCGATGATCTGAGCGACCAGCGCGTTTCGAAGACCTATCGCGCGATCTATCTCGAAAACCAGTACCTCAAGATCACGATTCTCCCGGAGCTGGGCGGGCACGTCTACTCGGTCTATGACAAGCTCAACCAGCGGGAGGCGCTCTATCGCAACCGCGTCATCAAGTACGGTCTGGTTGGCCCGCGCGGCGCGTGGATCGCCGGCGGCATGGAGTTCAGCTTTCCCTTCGCGCACACCACGGATACGGTCTCCACCGTAGCGTCTACGCTCGATCAGAATGGTGACGGCAGCGCGACCGCAGTCGTCGGCGCCGTCGACTGGGTTTCCGAGATGTATTGGCAGGTTGCGATCACCCTCCGTCCCGACACCGCGAGACTCGAAGAAGCCGTCACGCTCTTCAACGCCACGCCGCTGAATCACCTCTATCTCTTCTGGACCAACACCGCGGTCCCGGCCAGCGACGACCTGCAGTACATCTACCCCATGCGCGAGACCATCTCCGACGATCCATTCGCCGTCGTGCAGAGCTGGCCGACCTGGAATGGCATCGATCAAAGCTGGTACAAGAACGATCCCAGTGCGATGGCCATCTTCGCGCGCGATGTCCATCGAGACTTCTTCGGTGTCTACTATCACCAATCCAACTACGGAGTCGTCCACGTCTCCGACTTCCGCCAGGATCCCGGCAAAAAAGTGTGGAGCTGGGGAACCTCGCGCAGCGGCAGAATCTGGGACACCATCCTGAGCGACGACGATGGTCCCTACAACGAAATCCAAAGCGGACGCTTCGCCACCCAGGGCTATCGCGAATTCATGGAGCCGCATCGCGTCGAGCAGTGGACCGAGTATTGGTATCCCGTCTCCGGTCTCGACGGCGGCTTTGTCGAAGCGACAAGCGATGTAACCCTCAACGTCAATTTCGCCGGAACCGGCTCCGGTTCGGGCGAAGTGAAGCTCCTGCTCAGCCCCGTCGCAGATCTTCGCAACGCCACCCTGACGGCCAGCCTCGGCTCCAGCGTGCTGCGGACCACACCCAACGTTCAGTTGTCACCACTGCATCCAGCGGCCTACACAGTCCCGGTGCCGGAGGTGGACCGCGCCCGCAAAGAGCTTCACGTCACATTGCAGTCCGCGCAAGGCAACGTACTCCTCGATTGGTCGGCCTCCGCCCCGCTTGACGGAAATCCCGATCTCGTCTCCTCGGTTGGAAAGCCACAGCAAACGCCCATCACCATCACCGCGGAAACGCCAATCGAACAGCTCTATCTGCAAGGCGTATTTCTCCAGAAGCGCGGAGACACCGAAGCCGCCCGCAAGATCTATCAGCAAGTATTGCAACGCGATCCCGGCTACATCCCTGCGCTCCTCCAAGAGGACTTCTATGAATATCGCGCAGCGGATTTCGACGGCGCGGAACACCTCATTGACCGCGCATCCGAGCGGGAGAATGAAAATCCAATGGTCGCCTACGCCGCAGGTCTCGTCTACCGTGCGCAGGGCCGACTATCTCTCGCCAGCGACGCATTCTGGACTGCAATTCACTACGGCCCTGCATCCGCGCCCGGTCTGTCGCTCTCAACCGCATACCTGGAGCTCGGAGAGATTGCCATCCGCCAGGGAGACTACGCAAAGGCGATCGATCTTCTTCAACAATCGATCGATCACAATCCCGCGGACGCCGTGGCGCTGGCGGACCTCGCGGTAGCCCAGCGCATGAACGGCAATGCGCAGGCCGCTGCGGTAACTTCCATCAAAGCGAGCCGGCAAATGCATCTGTTGCCGTATGCGCTGGCGGAACACTGGCTGGATACTCGAGCACCAGATGCAGCAGCAAGCCCCGCACCCGGCCCGATATGGACAGATACCATCGCGTCCGATCCGCAAAACTATCTCGCCATCGCGACCTGGTATCACGATCTCGGCGCCTGGCAGTCCTCCGACGCTGTGCTCGACGCCGCCATTGCCAACCAGCCCGCGCAGTCTCTCTCGCCCATGATTTACTACTACCTCGAGTCCAACAGCCGCCAGCGAGGCGATCAGCAACGGGCCACGCAATTCGCAACCAAGGCAGCCTCGCTCTCTATGGCTGAAGTCTTTCCGAACAGCATCACCGACGCGGCTGTTCTCAAGGAAGCCGTTGACCAGAACCCGCAGGATGCCCACGCCCGCTATGCTCTCGGCAACTTCCTCTTCGCACATGCGCGATACGAAGAAGCGGCGGCGCTATGGTCGGCCGCACTTCAGCAGAAATTCGAGAATCCCGTGCTGCTGCGCAACCTCGGTGTCTACGAGTGGCATGTCAAAAACAATCTCGCAGGAGCCGCCAGCGACTACGCGCGTGCCATCGCGCTCAGCCCCAAAGATTACCGTCTCTATGAAGCCCTCGATGAAATCTACGAACAAGCAGGAAATGCCGCTGCGCGAGCGAAGCTGTTTCAAGATGCGCCACCCGATGTCCTGGATCGAGACACGGTGCGCGCTCGTCATGCGCTCTACTACATCGAGCAGTTTGAGCCCGATCAGGCGCTCGCACTTCTCGCCCGTCACCGCTTCAAGCCCTGGGAAGGAGGAGTCGTGATCCACAACATGTTCGTTCGCGCGAAGATGCAAAAGGGCAGAAAAGCGCTCGCCGCGCATAAACCAGAAGAGGCCGCAGCGGACTTCAACCAGGCAATGGAGTATCCGGAAGATTTGGGAACCGGGCGACCCGCGCAACCCGAGCTCTCCGAACAACTCTACTGGTTGGGAGTTGCGCTCGCGGCGCAGGGCAAAACTGCAGAGGCCACAAAGGCATGGGAAGCCGCCTCCCAGAGCAGCGCCAAGGCCGATGTCTTCGCCGCGCTGGCCTACCGCAAGCTCGAGCAGTATGATCGCGCGCAGCAGATGCTTCAGCAATGCATCGCAGCCGCCAGCCGTCCCGATGCGGTCGCAGACGACTTCTATGTCGCCGGCCTTGCCCAGCGTCTCGGCCTTGCCCAGCGTCTCGATGGTGACAAGGATCGCGCGCAGGAGGATTTCCATCATGCGCTTGCCGTCGATCCACTCTTCTGGCCGGCGCGCGTCGCGATGGCGGAGATGGACCGCTCGGACATTCTTCAGCCTTCTCTTTGACACCATCGCGTAATTCGCGCAGACACAAGTAGTTGCCGGTGCCGCGACAGCTGCCGTCAAAACGGAAAATGGTACGGTAGGAAAGAAAGAGGCACGATGGCAACGAAGAAGAAGAGCGCAGCAAAGAAGCAGCAGCAACCGGAGCGCACCTATCCCAAAGGCGTCGAAGTTCTCTCCTCGAAGGTCAGCTTCGAAGGCCCGGTCTTCCGCGTCGTCACCGACGAAGTCCGCGAGCCCGGCGGCGAATCCCATCGCCGTGACGTCGTGCGTCATCCCGGCTCCGTTGTCGTCCTCGCCGTCGACGACTCGAAGAGCAAGCGCGATCCCCTCATCCTGCTCGAACGCCAATATCGCCACGCCGCCGCGCAGTATCTCTATGAAATTCCCGCGGGCAGTCTCGACCCCGGCGAAGATCCGCTGACCGGTGCGAAGCGCGAGCTGCTCGAAGAGACCGGCTACAAGGCGAAGCACTGGTCGAAGCTCGTGCGCTTCTTCGCCAGTCCCGGCTTCCTCGGCGAGTGGATGCAGATCTTCATCGCCGAAGGGCTCACGCCCGGCGATGCCACGCCGGAAGACGACGAGCAGATCGAGCTCTTCGCCGTTCCTCTCAGCGAGCTGCTTCGCGAGATCGATGCCGGCCGCATCCACGACGGCAAAACCATCGCCGCAACGCTGCTGTACGAGCGCGTACGCAAGCAGCGCCAACGCGCCGAGCGGGCTGCCGCGCGAGCCGGTGCCAGGTAAGGAACCCTTTTTTTCACGGCTTCCTCAGCCACCCCGGCTCACTTTTTTTGCAAACCAAACCTACCTCCACTGCGTCACTCAGAAAGGCAGGCTGGGTCGATCACCCGTCCTAGGGCGAAAACACACATCGTGTTTTCCCTCTGAATCTGCTCTGAAGTGAGGTAACCGACACGTGTCCCAGTACAAAGGAAAA
>DATBCB010000228.1:0-5069 GCA_036270675.1 Acidobacteriaceae bacterium
ACGCCAGTGCGCATGACACTGGCGAAAACGAGCGCAGTCTTTCGGGCCAGACCGAGGGCCCGGTTCCAATCCTGTTTCATAAGCCTCCCCAAAAAAACGCCGTACAGTTTGATCTAATTACGTCTGTTCGTGTGATTCTCAACCCGGCGTATGGGGTGCCTGCCGGCTTGTGTTTGGAACAGCGCGATATGTAACCGGAACCATTTTTGTAAACGGTTGCGCAGCCGTGCAAAACTGCCGCTCGTATCGGCAAAGTTGGGGTTTGCGGGGACGGCTTGACGGTATGATGGTTCCGCTCGAAAGGAGGCGGCTTTGGCCGAGGATCGGAATGGGGTTCGAGGTCCGGAACTGCCGCCCCGCCATGTGGGGCTTAAGCAACTCGCTGAGCATCTCGGGCTCTCCGTGGCTACCGTCTCCCGCGTGCTGAACCGCTCCGCTGCGGCCAATCGCATCTCCACGCGGACCCAGGACCTGGTATGGGCCGCGGCCCAGGCGATGCACTACGAGCCCAATCATCTAGCCCGCGCGCTGCGCCGCAAGAAGACCTACACCATGGGCGTGATGGTGCCGGAGATCAGCGAGGGCTACGCTGCGTCGGTGTTGAGCGGTATCGAAGGGGCGCTGTTACAGTCCGGTTATTTTTATTTCGTCGTCAGCCACCATCACCGCGCCGATCTGCTGCGCGAATATCCCCGCATGCTGCTGTCACGAGGCGTGGAAGGCCTGATCGCGATTGACACCCCGCTCGAACAGCATCTGCCCATCCCAGTGGTTGCCGTCTCGGGTCATCAGCGGATGGAAAACGTCACTAACCTGGAGCTCGATCACACGGCCGCGGTGCGCATGGCGCTGACCCATCTGCATGGCCTCGGCCACCGACGGATCGCATTCATCAAAGGGCAGGCATTCAGCTCCGACACGCACGATCGCTGGTCGGCGATCGAACAGATCGCCCAGGAGCTTGGCGTGGCCATCGATCCACGCCTGTGCGTGCAACTGGAGGGCACGGAAGCGGGCAGCGACTCCGGTTATCGGGCGGCGGTCCGATTGCTCGAGTGGCGCGTGCCGTTCACAGCGATCTTCGCCTTCAATGACCATTCCGCCATCGGTGCGATTGCGTGCCTGAAGGAGCATGGCCTGGAGATTCCGCGGGATGTCTCCGTGGTTGGCTTCGACGATATCCCGAGCGCGCAGACCAATCATCCCAGTCTGACGACGGTGCGCCAGCCCCTACGCTCCATGGGAGAGACTGCCGCAAACGCCCTGCTGCGCTACATCGAGCCCCCGGAACCGCCATACCCGGAACAGCCACACCCTGAACCGCCACAGAAGGCGCACAAGGAGATGCCGGAAACCCTGATCGTGAAGCCGGATTTCGTCATACGCAATTCGACCGCGCCCGCGAGTGACAAAGTTTAAGGTGCGATGACCTTTACCAGCCCCTCTTCCTGAAGGCTCTCGAGCAGCGCGAGCACGTCTTTCCTCAGCATCTCAGGATCGGCGTGGTATTCGAGCATCAGCTCGCGGCACAGGTCATCAACGCGAATCGGCGAGCCCAGTCGCCGCCAGACCGAGCTGCCCGTCTCGCCCAGTCCGTAGCAGCGGCCCTGCCCGACGTTCATCAGCACCACTTCGCGGTCCACCTCAGTGGAGACCGGGGTATCGCTCCAGGACACGACGCTCCGGGACGTGATAGGAATCTCGCGCGACATAGAGAAGTTCGCCTCCGGCTAGGATCTTTTGCTCCCAGGCTGGTTACTCCACCTGTGGCCTCGCATATCATACTGACACTCCGTCGCCCATGGCCCATACCGCGCAATCCCATACCGGGCAATCCCGACCCGCGCAATCCGCGTTCGCATTCAGTCGCCTGCCATCGGAGCTGCGCCTGCTGCTCTGCTGCGTGCGTTGGCCCTCGCCGGAGGCTGACGCTCGGGAGATCCGCGCCCTCGCCGCTTCAGGCGAGATCGATTGGACGCGCTTCCTCACGCTGTGCGGCCATCATCGTGTCACACCCTTGGTGTATCGTGCGCTGTCCTCGGCCGCCGTGTCGGCCGCCGTGTCGGCCGCGACGATCGTGCCATCTGCAACCATCGCCCTATTGAAAGCAGATGCCACGGAGAACGCACTGAGGGCATTCCGTTATCTCGCGGAGACGCGGCGTCTCTGCGATCTGCTGCAGCACGCGGGAGTCTCGGTTCGGGTGCTCAAGGGTGTGCCGCTGTCGCAGCGCATCTACGACGACCCCGGCGTGCGGGACGTAGGCGATATCGATCTGCTGATCGCACCCGGCATGGAAGAGACCGCCGATTGCGTTCTGCTCGCCGACGGCTTTCGCCGCAACGATCCCGAGGCGCGCCTGACACCGCGGCGCCGCCGCTCCTGGCGCAAGCACGGCAAGGACTACACCTATCGCTCCGATCGCGACGATTTCGAGATCGATCTGCACTGGCGGCTCTTTCGCAATCCGCACATGTCCGGCAATGCACTTGCCGATACGGACGCAAACGAGCTGGTGCGCTTTGGCCAGACGGAGCTGGCCGTCCTGCCGCTCGATCGCAGCTTTCTCTATCTCTGTGTTCACGGCGCGCTTGACGGATGGTTCCGCTTCAAATCACTGGCAGACGTTGCCGCATTGTGGCGCGGTTTCTCCGCAGAGCAAAGAAGCGCTCTCGCGGATCAGGCGTATGAATCCGGCATTCTGCCGGAGATGGCCGCGGCGCTCAAATTGGCACAGGAGTTGCAGCTTGTCGATGCAGATGCTCTCAGCGCTCCGATGCAACTGCAGACAGGCAGCCGCGAGGCGCGATGGATTCTGGACTACGCCTGGAGCCAGCATGGGACGCAGCGCTTCGAGCCCACGCAGGATGGTGCCGGAAGCTGGCCGCTGAAGCGCTATGAGCTGGGACTGCGGCATGGCTTCGCCTATCGCATGGAGATTGTGCGGCGGGTTCTGCTGCGGCCCCGTGTCTGGCAGCGCTTCGATCTGCCCGACGCTCTCTTTCCGCTCTACACCCTGCTCAGTCCGATGGAGTGGATATTTTTCCATCGCCGAGTATCACCTGCCGGCGTCGCACGCATGCGGCGCAGCCCGTGGCATCGCTGGCGCGCGCTTTCCGCGTCGAAAAAGTGGCTGCTGCTGGAAGCGTTCGCCGCGCTCGCGATCGCGCGCTGGGCGCTGGTGCTCTTGCCGGTGCGCTGGATCTTTCACTGGCTGGAAAGCCCGGTCGGTGGTGCTCGATCCAGCGACCCCGATGTTGTCGAGCGCGTCCGCTGGGCGGTGCTCACCGTCGCGCGCTACGGCCCGGTGTCCTTCGTATGCTTTCCTCAGGCGCTGGCCGCTCATGCCATGCTGCGCCGCCGCGGTATCGGCAGCATCATGCACTATGGCGTGCGCCGCTCCGCCGACCGCAAGCTGCGCGCGCATACCTGGCTCGAAGTTGACCACCGGATGCTGCTCGGCGGCGAAAGCGCGCTGCTGTTTGCGCCGATTCACTCCACCAACACAAGCAGCGAGTAGCGCAAAGCATCTGCTCAGCCCTTTGCGTCCGTTTTTGTGTCCCATGTTGACCCGATGTGTATTGACCCGATGTGCGCTTCGAGGGCCGTAAGGGTCCCCTCCATCGCGTCAAAGCCCCAGGGCCGTCGCATGCGCACCACGCGCGCACCTCTGAGCGCTTCACCGCAGCGCAGAAAATAATTCTCCGTCCGGCCCATGGCACGCACCAGCCACGATTGATACGTGAGGTCCAGCATGGCGTGCAGCGCGTGCACCGGAGCGAGCCGTTCAAAGCTCACCTCGGCCTCGGGCTCCGCGCGCTCCAGCAGGATGAGCTCTGCCAAGGCCATTGGGGCTTCGGCTTCCTGCAGCGCATAGCGGTACTTCTCATCGTCGGAAAAAATGCGCGAAAGGCCGCGGCTCGATTCGCCCATCGCGTCCAGCGTTGTGCTCCAGAGCTTCAGCCAGGGGGCAACGGGCAGCACGCGGCGATCCTCTGGGGCAGCCGGGTCGATGAGGCAGATATCGTCTGCCAGAACGCGATGGCCGCGCCGTGACAGAAAGGCAACCATGGACGACTTGCCTCCGCCCGATTGCGCGAGGAAAGCAACGGCGCCTCGCGGAGTCGCAATAGCGCTGGCATGCAGCGGAAGCAGTCCGCGCTGATGGCAGAGCACAGCGAAGAGATTTCCCATGAGATAGGAGCGTAGGTCGAGCTCCGGAGCGCCAGCCTCTGGATCGACGACCACCTCCGCGCCATCACGGACGTAATAAGTGGCAATGCCGGCGAGACGAAGCAGAAATTCCGTATCGTTCGCTTCGTAGCTGTCCGTGGTGGCCAGCGGAGCAGCCAGCATTGCTGGCGCTTTCCCGAGCCGGATATTCACCACCCGTTCGCCTGCCTCCGGATTACCCAGTGGCAACTCGGGAAGTAACAGGTCAGTTACATACAGCAGGGGACCGATCCGGTAGTTATTCAGAGACGGTTCCCTCCATCCCTCGGAAGGTGCATTCCCCCGCGTTGCCGGCTATGCGCATACTTGTCTAGCTTACCGAAGCAGGCGGCAACAGCAAGGAGATCTGTCTACACAAGAAAAGCATTGCGATACGTCAAAGTGCAGTAAACAGTCATGTTACTCGGGCCAGAGTTTTACGCTCTATCGAATTGACGGTTCTTCGGATTGCTCTGACAATGATGTAGGCACAGCATCATGCTTGCGAGGACGACACGATGTCCCGCCAGCCTGCCGGATGGGCAAAAGGGTCGAAGAGCATTTGAGGACGACGAGTGCGGAAAGCTAGCTCTCGTATGCTCCGGAGCAGCTGACTTAGGGCCGCTCGAACAGCGATTCTGCTTGCAGTTGTGTTGGTTTCGGAGGATGGATGACGAACACCCCCGGTATGAATGCCCAATATCCGGCATCGGCCACTCTCCCGCAGCGACGGGAATGGAAGAAGCCTGTGCTCGACATTCTGGCACTGGCGGATGCGCAGGGCGGTCATAGCCATGTGCATGATGGAGCTACCAAACACAAGTCCGGTTAGTCTGCTGTTCAGTCTCCACCTTTTT
>DATBCB010000229.1:0-2160 GCA_036270675.1 Acidobacteriaceae bacterium
GCCCTGAGTCTTCGCATCGAGAATCAACAGCCCGCCGGTGGTGGTTAGAGTCGGCTTTGTTTCAGAGTTATATTTGTCGGCGTCACCCTGATTTTCCGCACCCACGCGCTTGCGAACTACAACCGTGATTTTCTTGTCGTCGGCGACGCTGACCCGAACCGCGCCGTGCTCGTCAATGACGCGCAGATTGGTGACGGAAGGCGGAAGGTCTTGCTCGAGGCGGTCGTCGAAGTTGTAGCTTTCGCCGAAGATGTTATTCAGGTCGTTGTCGTCGATGTTCATGTTATCGCGGATTTCGCCCCAGTTGAAGCGCGTGGCCTGAGTGGCGATGAGTCCGCAAACGACGATGCAGATGACTAGAAAGATTCCGCCGGCCCCAATGCCGCGGGCGGGCACGCCCTCGCGCTGGGCCTGCTGATATTCGATCAGCTTGACGATGCCCCACAGGATCAGCAGCGCAGGCCAGTAGTGAGCGAACATAGTACCCAGGCGCGCCCAGGAAAGCATGTGCAGGTTGCCCAGCAGGAACACCATCCCGAGGACGATCAGCACCAGCGGTCCCGCAAATGAGCGGCGGTAACGCCGCGGCGGCAGCGGTGCCGGGGGCGGAGCTTGAACGGGATATTGGGCGTTGTTTTGCACTGGGCTAGACATTGCGCACCTCCCCGGAAGCGGGAGGTGCGCCTGGATCGGAAGTTTGCGGAGGTGGTTGTGGAGGCGGCGCTACGGCAGGAGGAGCGGGCGGTAGCAGCCCGATGTGTCCTTCCGACGAAGCGCTGCTCTGCAATAGTTTGACGATGCCGACGGCAAGAATCCAGGCGGGCCAGGTGCGATCGACTCCTGCGATATTCAGGCTATCGAGCATGAAGATAATGCCTGTGGTGAGCACCATGGTGGGGCCCATCAGGCAGCGCGTGGTGCAGCGTCCGCAACCACAGCGTTGGCGGGCACGCTCGTAGTTACGATAGAACATCCACCCACCGAGAAGGATGAGAAGCATCGGCCAGAAGCGATCGAGGCCGTACTCCATGATTCCCATGGTATGCAACAAGAAAAGAGCTCCGAGGCCGATAAGAACCACGGCGCCCACCGGAATCTTCCCAGTGTCAAACTTCTCGCCCATGCTGAAAGCCTGGCCGAGGCCCAGTGGATCAGGCGCGGGCAGCCCTTCCTGCATGGCTTTGGCGGTCCGCACGGCGTCGATGATCTGGTAGACGTAGAAGAACGCGATACCGATGCCGAAGACAAAGTCCCAGCGTCCGGCGTGATCGGAGGCGAAGATGAGCATGACGAAGATCAGCAGATGCGCCAAGCCTTTGGCGTACTGCGAGCAATAGACCGCGCCGACACCGAATGGAAAAAATCCAGCCAGGATGCCGGCGACTGCGGGATTGGGTCCGGATCCACGCACCGGACTCGCGGGTGCACCCACGGGTGGATATACAGCGGGTGGAGGCACGAATCCCGCTGCCGGGGCGGTGCCTTCCAAACGGGCTGCGAGACAAGGCTCGCAGTAAACCACTCCGCGAACATCGCGGGTGCAGGTACCGCAAAGCGGTTTGCCGCAGGTGCGGCAAAACGCGACTGCGGCAATATCGGGATGAGCGGCGCAGTTCATACGAACCTCCTGTACGTGGTCACCGACACTACAGACGGATCGTTTACAGATGGACCCAGCGGAGCGCGAGCCAGAATAATATGATTCTCGTTCTGGCTGTAATTGCGATCCTGCTTCTGCTCGGGCTGTTGTGTTGTGTCGTTCTTGTTCTCTTTCTGCTTGGTTGGTCCGGATTCCTTCGAACCATTTCTGGACGAACCTGGTTCGGCGGGCACGACATTGCGCTTGAGTTCGCGCACGCGGGACTCCACCTCGTAGACGAACCGGATGTTCTCGTAGTAGCGGACGACGCGGGCTTGCGTGTTGTAGTAAGTGTGCCGAATCGCCGAAGGACGCAGGCTCACCTGGCGCAGATCGGCGGGTTTCACGCCGAGTACGCTCAAGGCCACCGATAGCGAGAAGAACGCCATGCCGAATGACATGGCAAACCTCGGCTGCCGGACCGTGCCCCAGATCGGTTGCGTCGCACCCGAGAGCCAGGCTTGGACTCTCTCAGTCCAGGGCACTCCCGGCCACGAAACGCGCGGCTGCGGCGCGGACAC
>DATBCB010000230.1:0-3476 GCA_036270675.1 Acidobacteriaceae bacterium
CCGCGCACCTGCCCCAGCTTCAGCGCCGACTTCGCATTCGCGGCAAAGAAGACATCCTCGATCGCGACCACCACCGGCTCATGCAGCGTGATCAACGCGGTCAGCTCGGCATAGACGCGCGCCAATCGGGAGGGCAGCGTCTCCTTCTTCGAAAGCACAATCCCCCCGGCAGCAATCGCACGCAGCCGCGATGCGCATCCGGACTCGTCCACTTCGACCACGCCGTAGCCGGTGCACTCCGTGCCGCAGTCAATTCCAAAGACGCGCATGGCAGGAGTCTAGAGCATTTCTCCTATGCCGCGCTTCCTCAGCGACGAGAGGTGCAGCTTTTCTTAACGGAAAAGCTGCGGAAGCATTTCATCTTCTGTATAGACCCCTTCGGTATAGACCCAAGGAGAAATGCATCACCGCGTTTGGGAGCAGGTGCATGGCAGTGAGTGTGATGGCTCAAAGCGCTCAACTGACCCGCGACACGCCCTCGGCCGGCGAGCTGGCCGTCGCATACAGCTTGCGCGGCATCCGTCCCGCGACGAAGCTCTGACGCCCCGCCAGCACCGCATGCTGCATCGCCTCGGCCATCAGCACCGGGTTCTTCGCCGTCGCAATCGCCGAGTTGATCAGCACCGCGTCCGCGCCCATCTCCATCGCCATTGCCGCTTCGGCCGCCGAGCCGATGCCCGCATCGACGATCAGCGGCACCTCGGTGATCATCTCGCGCAGGATGCGCAGGGTCGCCGTATTCTGCAGCCCCATCCCGCTGCCGATGGGCGCCGCCAGCGGCATTACCGCCGCCGCGCCGGCATCCACCAGCCGCCTCGCGTACACGATGTCATCCGAGGTGTAGGGCAGCACGGTAAAGCCCTCCTTCACCAGCACCCGCGTCGCTTCGAGCGTCGCCTGCACATCCGGATAGAGCGTCGCCTGGTCGCCGATCACCTCGATCTTCACCCAGTCCGACAGCCCCACCTCGCGCCCCAGCCGCGCCGCACGGATAGCCTCCTCCGCCGTGTAGCAGCCAGCTGTGTTGGGCAGCAGGAAGTAGCGCTGCGGATCGATGAAGTCGAGCAGCGACTCCTTGCTGCGGTCCAGGTTCACCCGCCGCACCGCCACCGTCACCATCTCGGCACCCGACGCCTCGATCGCCCGCTGCGTCTCCGCGCCATCCTTGTACTTGCCCGTGCCAACGATCAGCCGCGACTGAAAAGCCCGCCCCGCAATCACCAGTGGTTCCATGGCTGTTAGTTTATCGCAGTAGGGTATACTTTCCTTACAGTAAAGGAGACTGGTAAAGATGCCGCCTTCCAGCACCCTCAGCAGCAAGGGACAGATCACTGTTCCACTTGAAATTCGCCGCCGCTTGGGTTTGAAGGAGGGCGACCGCGTCGAGTTCCTTGTGGATGACGGGCGTACCATTCTCCGGCCAGCCCGCAATGCAGAAAACCCCTTTGAGAAGTACATCGGAGCGGCGCCTGGCTTCCGCAGCAGACGCGAGATCAATGCGTGGGTGCGCGATCTGCGCGATGAGGAATAGTCGCCGCGATGCGGACCGCGCTTGACACAAATATCCTCTCCGCCATTCTTTCCAACGAGTCCACCGCGGCGGCGATTGCTAAACAACTCAATAGCGCCAAGGGCGATGGAGCGCTGTTGCTCGCGCCCGCTGTCTATGGCGAACTTCTAGCGCACCCCAACGTAGACGAGTCATTTGTGAATCGTTTGCTCGAGGACACTGGCGTTGTTGTCGATTTCCTGCTTACCGAGGCCGTATGGGTTGAGGCTGGAAGAAGGTTCGCGCGATACGCGCGGCGTCGCCGGTCGGGACATGGCCAGCCAAAGCGCCTGCTGGCGGACTTTATCATCGGTGCACATGCTTTGCTGCAGGCGGACCGATTGATGACCCTCGACTCGGCTCGATTCAAGCAGGACTTCCCTGACCTCAAACTACTATCAGCCTGATTGCTCGAATGCAAAGAGAAAGGCCCGCACCATACTGGCTGCGAGCCTCTCCCGGTGATCTGTTGGAGTTGACCTGAGGCGTGCACGCTTCTCAATTTCACCCGTCTGCCTCCCAATCTGGCAGCGCGGGCTATGAAGTGGGCCTCAGCGAAAAAGTCTGATTCGCCAGGTCTAGAGCGGCAACGCCCTAAGCCTCAGTCACCTCACGTACTGTGATCGAACAACTACCGTCAGAAGTTTTCATTCGCTGGATCATCCTCCTTTCCCGTGTATTTCCAACTTATCGCCCCGCCCGATAGCCGTCAAGCGGGCGTGTCGGATCACATGAAAAACCAACCATCCACGATGATCACGCGTCGTGCGTGGCGCACGCCTATCGAGAAGCCGCGATATCCTGCTCGTGGTCTGCGCCATCGCCGAGGCGGCAAGCTGCCTCCCAGATTGGCGCACGATGGGCATCGATCCCGCCACCATCCTGCGCGACGAGTCATCCGTTTTACGCCAGCGCGTGGAAATACTCCTCGCGCTCCACCACATCCAGCGGCCGACCGAACAGCTCTCCCAGCCGCTCCGCCGTCAACAAGTCTCGTTTCGCGCCATCGCCCACGATGCGCCCTTCGCGCATCAGGATCACGCGATCGATCTCCGGCAGCACATCCGGCAGATGATGCGTCACCAGCAGGAGGCCGGTTCCCTGCTGCGTCAGCCGCCGCAGCGTCTCACGCAGCTCGCGCTGTGCACGCAGGTCCAGCGCGTTCGAGGGCTCATCCAGCAGCAGCATATCCGGCCGGTGCACCAGCGCCCGCGCAATCATGATGCGCCGCGTTTCGCCCGCGGACATCTCGCCCACCGGCTTCGTCGCCAGATGCGTCGCCTCCATTAACTTCAGCGCCTCGGTTGCCCGTTCTCGCATCTCCCCCGTCACCACCAGGTGCGGCCACAGCGTCGCGCTCGCAAAAAATCCCGACACTACCGCATCGCGCCCCGGCGTGTGGGCCGTGCTTGGACCGGGCAGATCGGCAGAGACCACACCCAACCGCCGGCGCAGCTCCTCCACCGCCCAGCGCTCGCGCCCGAAGATCCGCACCCATGATCCATCGCGCGCCAGCGGATAGCACTCACACGTCAGCACCTTGATCAAACTCGATTTGCCGCAGCCGTTCGGGCCGAGGATCACCGCATGCTCACCACGCCTCAGCGTCAGGTCAATCCCGTGCAGCACCACCGCTTCGCCGCGCGCCACGTGCACATGGCGCAGTTCCGCAAACCACTCCGTCGATTCAGCCTTCGTCGTCACTGTTGCCCGCTTTTGCATTTCATCTTGCCCGTTTTTGCTGTTCACAGTTGTTAGAGTAAAAGCTTCATGGATACATCCTCCTCCCTGCCCCGTGGATTTCTCTGGGGAGCCGTGCGCGCCGGCATCAAGCCCAGTGGCCGCGCCGATCTCTCCGCCATCGTCGCCCCCGAAACCGCAACCGCGGCGGCGCTCTACACCACCAACAAAATCCAGGCGGCGCCGC
>DATBCB010000231.1:0-5950 GCA_036270675.1 Acidobacteriaceae bacterium
GTTCACGTTGTCCGGCGTAGCAGAGGCGCCGAGCCAGATGCTGGTCTTCTGTGGAAAGTCGAAGCCGCGCGGCATCACGCCGATCACCTGATAGGACTCGCTCTCCATGCTGACCAGCTTGCCCACTGCGGCACTTGCGCCGCCCAGCTCGGCATCGGCAAAGGCTTCGCTCACCAGCGCCTGATGCGATGCGTCTCCAGGCCGGAAGAGCGCGCCAGCGATCGGACGCACTCCAAACACATCCGGAAATTGTGGACTGACTGCCTCTAACTGAGTGAAGGTGGAATGGTCCGGCAACTGCACGCCCATCTCGCCGCCGTCGTAAAAGGCGATCGAGGCGAAAGCCGGATCATTGCGCATGTCCTGGTAGTCGCCACCCGTCACGCGCGGGTGCAGGCGTTGGCTGTCCGTAAAAAAGGTCTGCAGCGCGACGATGCGGTCCGGCTCGCGATATGGCAATTGCGTGAGCAGCATCTGCTCCACCACGCTGAAGACTGCTGTAGTGGCGCCGATGCCGAGCGCCAGCGTGAGAATCGCCGTGAACGCAAATCCAGGATTCCGGCGAAGTTGCCGGAAGGCGTAACGAAGATCCTGAGTCAGCATCATCGAATCACTCCGTCCTCAGTGCAGTCATCGGATCAACGGTTGCGGCACGGCGCGCCGGAAGCATCGCTGCCAGCAGACCGATCAGAAAGAGCGCCGCTGCCAGCACCAGAAAGACCACCGCCTGCTGCGCGGAGAGGTTCGCGGCCTGTGCACTTTGGGTTCCCTGCGCCTGCGGCAACAGCGACGCGATAGCTCGGCTTGCGAGCAGCGTCAGCACGGCGCCGGCCGCAATGCCTGCGGCCACCATCGCGGCCGCGCGCGTTGTGATGGTGCGCACCATGTTGCCGCGGGTGGCTCCGAGCGCCATCCGCACGCCGATGTCGCGCGTGTTCTGCTCCACCTCATGACTCAGCAGGCCGTGGATGCCCACGATGGCGAGCAGCAGCGCAAGCGCCGCGAAGCCACCGAAGAGCCAGGACTCCATGCGCTGGAAATCGAGCTGATCGAGCACGATCTCATCCATCGTTGCCGGCGTGCGGAACGGGACTGTCGCATCGACAGAGTGAATCGCTTCACGCAACTCGCCATAGACGGCGCGCGGATCGCCTGCGGTGCGTACCACCAGATCCATACCTGTCAGGTAAGACCGGCGCTCTTCCGGCGGCAGCTCGCTGGCCAGATAGTCCATCTCCGCGAGCGGCGGACGATCGAGCGCCTGGCGAACATTGCTGACCACCCCAACAATTTCCGCATTGCCGTCGTCGAGGTGAGCACCGACCGGATCCATCCCCGGAGGAATGAACATTTTCACGAATGCCTCGTTGACCACGATCTTCGGCGCGCCAGCGTTCGTATCGAGGCTTGCATCCAGCATGCGGCCGCGCACCGTCCGGACGCCGAAGACCTTGTAGTAGCCAGGCGTGACGAAGCGAATCTCCGCCAGCATCACCTCATCAGACCGATAGGGTGGCTGGCCTTTGATATGCGCCTCAGAGTTGATGCCCCAGTTCTGGATGGGTATGGTGCTGATGAACCCGGCGGCCTTGACCCCCGGCGCATGTTGCAAGCGATCCTGCAAAGGCTGATAGAAGTTGCCGACGAGATCGCGATCCACATAGCGGCCAGGCGAGAGATCGATCTCCGCCGAAGCGATAGCGCCCGGCTCAAAGCCAAGATCGGTATGACGCTGCTCGAGGATGGAGCGCAGCAGCAGCCCAGATGCGAACAATAGCACAAGAGCGAGAGCGACTTGCGTCATGATAAAGGCGGAGCGTAGGCGATGGTGCGCGCGGGTTGTTCCCGTACCGCCGGAGCGGAGGGCTTGACTCGGATCGGTGCGGGCCAGCCGCAATGCAGGGAGAACACCGGCCAGCACACTCGTCACCGTGGCAAGCACAATAGCGACAGTCAGCGCGCGAAGGTTCAGGTGCACCTCGGCGCCGCGCTGAAGTGCTTCGATCAAAAACGTGCGCATGCCGTTGAGGATGAGATTGGCCAAGAGCACTCCTGCTCCGCATCCGAAGGCGGCCAGCACCAGGCTCTCGGTCAGCACCTGGCGCAGAATGGTCGCGCGTCCGGCGCCCACCGCGGCGCGCACCGCCATCTCGCGCTCGCGGCCAACGCCGCGCGCCAGCAGCAGCCCGGCGATATTCACGCAGCACAGCATCAGCACGGCCAGCACCGCGGCGCCCATGACCCTCAACGGCGAGGCCAATGCCTCGCTCAATGTCGCGTCGAGCGTGTGCAGCATGACCGTGCGTCCAGCATCTGTATCCGGATACGCGCGCCCCATGTCTGCGAAGACGCGCTGCAAATCCGCCTGCGCCTGCTCGCGGCTCACACCTGGCTTCATGCGGCCGATGGTGCGCAGCCAATGGTTTCCGCGACTCGTTAACCACTGCGGATTCGCATGTAAGGGCGTATATACCGCATTGCGCTGCCCTAGCGGATAGCGAAAGTCCGCAGGCATGACGCCGATGATGGCGGAAGGATGGCCATCGAGCCGCGCCATCTTGCCAATCACCTTCGCGTCGGCAGAAAAGTCGCGCTGCCAGACCTCGTGGCTCAGCACAACGACATCGTCGCGTCCGGGCTGGTCTTCGCCCGGAAGAAAGGTCCGGCCCAGGATCGGCCGGACACCGAAGACGTCAAAGAAATTGTCGGTTCCCTTGGTCGCGTGCAGCGCCACAGGGCCGTGAGGAGATTCCAGGTTCACGCTGCTGAAGTCGTTGTATCCGGCAAATGCAGAGAAGGTGTGCTGCTGCGCGCGTTCATCGCGATAGGCAGGCAACGATGCAGGCTGCGTATAGCCTCTGCGAGACCGGCTCTCCGGTACTACGATCGAGCGCGCATCGGGAAACGGCAGAGGACGCAAAAGCACCGCATCGATGACGCTGAAGACTGCGGTCGTAGCACCAACGCCGAGCGCCAGCGTCAGAATCGCGGTCAGCGCAAAGCCGGGGCTGCGGCGCAGTTTGCGAAACGCGTAGCGTACATCCTGTCCGACTTGCATGGCCGTCTCCCCTCCTCTGAAATTCAGTTGCCTACTCGTTGCGCAGCGCCTGCACCGGCTCGATCGACGCTGCGCGCCGCGCTGGCACCAGCGCTGCCAGAACCGCCGCGATGACCAGCGTGCCGAATGCGCCGCCCAGGATCAGTGGGTTCGAACTGCTGACGTTGTAAAGATGAGCCGCCATCAGCCGGCCCAGGACAAGTGCCAGCGGTACCCCGAGTGCGAGACCGACCAGCACCTGGGACAAGGCGTGCTTCAGGACCTCGCGCAGCACATCGCCGCGATCGGCGCCCAGCGCCATGCGCAGCCCCACCTCGGGCGTGCGGCGTTCCACCGTGTACGCGGTGACGCCGTAGATGCCGATGGCTGCCAGCAGCAGGGCCACCAGTCCGAATGTGCTCGTCAAGCGCGCCAACATCTCCGGCTCATTGAAGTTCGAATTGACCTGGGTTGCGAGTGTGTCGATGCGAGCGATAGGCAGGTTCGGATCGATGTTGCCGATCTCCCGGCGCAGAGCGGCAGCCATCTCCGCTTCGCCACCCTGATAGTGCACCACGATGTCCTCCGGAAAACGAACTCGCTCGGTACCTGCGCGTTCCTGATCCGCAAAGACCTCCGCCGGCTGCGCCATCGGCATGAACACCATCGGCAGTTGCGGCTGGTCGGGATCCTCATACTTTGTGTCTTCCACCACACCGACAATCTCGAACTCGCCCGGGTCGTGCGGATTCTGACCGAAGTGTGCGCCCAGGGGCGGCTTCCCCTTGAGGAAGTGCGTCACAAAGGCCTGGTTGACGACGGCCACCCGCCGCGTAGTCGCGGTATCTGACTCCAGCAGACCGCGACCCAGCAGAACATGAGTGCCAACGGCAGCAAAGTATCCGGGACTCACGTAGTCGTAGGTGGTCCGGTAATAGTTGTTGGTGAACTCCGGCGGCGGAGGAGGAGCACCGGGAAAAAACGTCAGATCATGCCAGCCGTTGTGTGAGAGCGGGCTGAAAGTCGCATAGCCCAGATCGAGCACACCCGGGGTCTGCTTCAACTGCGTATCGAACCTGCGCTCCAGCTCAGGGAGCTTTTGAATGTCATACCCGGCGGCCACCGTGTTGATGCCGATGATCAGGCGCCCGGAGGTTTCCAGATGCAGGTTCTGGTGCTCGAGGGAACGCAGGCTGAGCGCGAGCAATCCAGCAGTCGAGAGCAAGGCCAGCGACAACGCCGCCTGCAGCACGACCAGCGCCTTCTGCGGCCATGCCGTCTTGTCGCCCGCCGTGCGGCCGGCGCCGCGCAGCGCCTCAATGGGATCGAAGTGCGAGGTGATCCATGCCGGTACACAGCCGACGAGCGCGCCCGCAAGCACAGCGATGGCCAACGCGAACCCAAGCACGGCCAGCGAAGGCGAGGTAGAGAACGGCGCCGACTGAGCGCCTGCCAGAGCCATGGAAAGCATCGCGCGCGAGCCGAAGACAGCCAGCAGGATTGCCACAGCGCTGCCCGCCACCGCGATGATGAGACTCTCGGTCAGCGTCTGCCGGATGAGGCGGCCGCGCGGCGCTCCCAGCGCCAGACGCACCGAGGTATTCTGCCGCCGTGCCATCCCACGCACCAGCATCAGGTTCGCGAGATTCGCGCAGACGATCAGCAGCACGAAGCCTGCAATCATGAAGAGCAACCGCAATCCGGAGGCATAGTTGTCGCGCAGCGCGCTGATGCCGCCGGCAGCAGGCACCCACTCGCTGCGCTGTTTCGGAATGGCGACGCTTTGTCCCGGCTCGAGTGTCTCCGGATGCGCGTGCAACCAGCCCTGCAACAGTCCGCTGGCCTGCATACTCGCGATTGCGGGATTGAATGCGGCTGGTGTGCGACCGATGACATACAGCCAATACTGGCTCGGATGGTCCATCGCATCGATGTTGGTGAGAATGGGTTCAAACGCCAGCGGCGCCCAGATCTCCGGCGGATCGGCATCCAGCCGCGTTCCAAAGAAACTCGCAGGCATGATGCCGGCAACGGTCATCGCCCGGTTGTTGATCATCAGCGTCGAGCCAACGACCGCGGGTGACCCTCCGAAGCGGCGCTGCCACATCTCATAGCTCAGCACGACCTGCGGTTGTGTGCCGCGCTGATCGTCAGAAGGCGTGAGCGCGCGTCCTTCGAGCGCCTTCACTCCTAGCGTCGAGAAGTAGTTCCCGGCAACAAACTGCAATCGCGCCGGCTCCGCTGTCTGCCCGCTTCCCTGCTGACGCATGCCCACCGGCCGCTGACCCGCCTCAACCGCAGTCATGCTCGTGAATCCAGCGAGGTGGTCACGAAACAGCTGGTACTGGTCATAGGAAAACAGGGTCCAGTCGCCGAACAGACTGCCGCCGTTGAAACAGCAGTCATATCGCGTCCCCAACTTGTAGAGCTGCTCGGGCGCCGTGACCGGGAGCGGCCGCAGCATCACTTGATAGATCAGGGTGAAGATGGCCGTAGTCGCGCCAACGCCGAGCGCCAGGGTAAGCACCGCCGTGACGGCGAAGCCGGGTGTGCGGCGAAGCTGCCGCAAAGCGTAGTGAAGGTCCTGCAGAAGCTGCTGGATGAGCTGCACGAGTTCTCCTTTCCGTGGGCGCTTTGTGGGTCTATTCCATGCGCAGCGCCACCATTGGCTCGATGGAGGCCGCGCGTCTTGCCGGCACCAGCGCCGCCACCGCTGCTGCCATCGAGAGCACCAGCAGCGTGAGGATGCTCACCTGCGCATCGAAGGCGCCCACGCCGTAAAGGTGTTGCGCCAAAACGCGGCCGGCTGCATAGGCCAGCGGCACACCGATCGCGAGACCAATGCCGCAGTGCGCCAGTGCGCGCTTCAGTACATCGCGCAGAATGCTGCGCCGGTCGGCGCCGAGCGCCATC
>DATBCB010000232.1:0-9540 GCA_036270675.1 Acidobacteriaceae bacterium
CGCAGCGGCGGGATGATGCGGATAGGTGGTCAGGGCGACGCCGCCAGCCACAATTACCGCAGAGGCCGCCGCCAGGGCCCAGCGGTGGTGGCCAGCGGGTGCAATGGCCAGCCGCCGGTACCAGGGCAATATCACTTCGGGTGCCGAGGCAAGGCGTGCAAGTACCCTCTGCTCCAACCCGTCCCTTGGCTGAACGGCAGCGAGTGCCGCCAGTGCTCCATCGATCTCGCGGGCGTACTCGTTGGGGGAATGATCCGTACCAAAACCCGACAGCTTCATGATTTCAGTCCTTCCTGGCGCAGCTTCTCCGCCAGATCGCGGCGCGCGCGGAAGAGGCGCGAGCGCACCGATGACTCCGTGATACCCAGCACCGATGCGATCTCGGCATTCGATAGTTCTTCAAGCGCGGAAAGCAGCAGAGCCTGCCGCTCCTTGGCCGGTAATTCGTCGATCAGGGCAAGCACGCGCGCATGCCGCTGTGCACCAATGACAGCCTGATCGGCGCGCATCTCCTTGGCTGGAAGAACGCGGGCCAACTCGCTGATGTCCTCATTCTCCGGCCTGGTCTTCTGCCGCCGTTTGCGATCCAGTACCAGGTTCCAGGTAATCCGAATGAGCCAGACACGCGCATCACGGATTTCGGGCAGTCGGTCGCGATGGCGCAGCACGCGCAGGAAGGTCTCCTGCACCATGTCCTCGGCCTCGGCGGTATTGCGGGAGATGGAGAAGGCCACACGGTAGAGAGTGCCCGAATATTCGTTGACCAGCGCAGTCAGCTCCGCAGCCCGATCCGGCGTTGCCGCTGCGGCACTCGTCGTCTCCGGCATCGGAAGCAGCCCCGTCAGATTTCCCTCATAGCTACCCATGCGCTTGCTCTCATTGACGCGCGGCGGGGTAGTTTCGCTCACAGCAACCGTCCCGGATCTTCCGCCTGACGAGAGTCGTGTGGGCACACGGCTCCCCAACCATATCGAAGCCAGCACGGAGGGCAGGGCGGCACCGGCGGCTGCAGGCTAGTGCTGGCCGGCCAGCTTCTGCGCAGCGATCTGACCGGCGGCGGTGGCGGGTTCCTTCGCCTTGAGCAGGGCATAAATCTTGTTCGCCTCGGCCGAGTTGTTATTGGCCTCATACAACTGTGCAAGCTGCAGTTGACCTGTTGCCGCAGGGACGGTCGTGGTCGGATGATGGATCAGATCCTGATAAATCTTGATCGCCTCACTGGTCTGGCCGTGCTGGGCCAGCAGGTTGGCGAGGGCAAGGTGCGCCAGCGAGGCAACGCTCGCGTCGTGCAGATCGCCAGCCTTGCGAAAGTTGGCTTCGGCCTCGCCTGTGTTGCCCATCTCGGCCGCGGTCAGGCCCGCAAAATACAGCGCGTTGTTGCCAGCGGTGGTCCTGCCATAACTCTTTGCCACTTCTGCAAAGAGGGGGTTGGCTGCCTTGGCGCGATCCGCCGCAGTGGCAAAGGTCTTCAGGCCCGGAGGGGCCGGCTGCGTAGGATCGGCAATCGGGGTGGTGTAGACACTGGCAGCCTTCCCGAAGGCATTGGAAGCCGCCTCAGAACGCTGCTGATAGAGGATCGCACCGGCAACTGCAAGGGCGATGACGACCAGGGCCGCGACGGCGATGCGAATCGCCTTGACGCGGTTCTCGGCGACCCAGTCGAGGCCGGCCTGGGTAGAGTGGATGAATACGTCGTCTTTCTTCAGCGCGCTGCGGGTGTGTGCGTCCACGAAAATCCTTGCAGAAAGAGCTAGACGCGATAACGCGTTAGCGGACCAGGTAGTCCGCGGCTCTCATAAGTTGATAGGGAAAGTGTAGCAGTGGCGCGTTTTGAGGGTCAAAAGGCACAGATCTGCCCAGGAATAACCGAACGGGGCACACGGGGCACACAGCGGCGCCCCGTCGATTCCATGACCGCCGGAGAGAGTCAGGCGGCGCGCACCGGCATCTCAAGCTCGCCCCGCTCCACTTTTTCCTGGCAGGCAATGCAGAAGGGGGTCCAGGGCAGTGCTTCCAATCGCTTGGCGCCAATGGTTTCGCCGCAGTTCTGGCACTCGCCAAAGCTGCCGTCGCGCAACCGTTCCAGCGCCTGCCGCACCAGCTGCATCTGTGCGTGGCCGTTGGTTCCCTGCGAGAACAGAAACTCTTTTTGGTAGGAAGCAACGGCTTGGTCGGCGACGTCCTGGGTATCGTCTAATCCAGCGTCCCGGCCCTGCTCAACGGCCGACTGCATGGAGCGCACGAGCAACTCCTGCTGCTGGTGCAACTTCTTTTCATAAACACTGCGGGGGCTAGGGGCTTTGGGCACGTCTGATAACTCCTCTGAATGGCTCGGTAATCCGAAATGCAGACTATTGGACGCAGCGAAGGGCGGAAAATTTGCTATTTTTTTCCTCAGCACGCAGATTTTTGTTGCCCGCGGTGGGGCGCGTGTGTATTGCAGTCCCGGCGGCTTGTCGATAGGCTGACACCATGTATGAAGAATTTGACGTCACGGACCGCTGGACTGGCGAATCCCTGCATTGCCTGTGGCGTGCCAACATCGTGGCCATCGCCACTCGACACGCCGATGCGATCGATATCCGCTTTGAAGTAAATGGCCGTCCGGTGTGGATTGCGATGCCAGCCCTGGCCTGGGTGGAGTACAAGAAGCGAACCGGAAACGCAATTACCGACCGGCTCGCCGCGCAAATTGCCGGCCATTACCTGAAGCAGGCTATCGAAGACGGCTACGATAACGGCCGTGAGATGTACGCCATGAGCGTCGAAGAGGTGCTGGAGCATCTCGATGTGGTGATGCGCGAAGCGAAGCACACCGCGAACCTGCCAATGCTGCCGGTGATCCACGAAGCGATGTCCTGAGCCAGCAATGTCAATGAAGCAATTTTCCTGCTGCTGTGAGGCAGCGGAAATCCCGTGGGCCACGGGGCTTCTGTGGCCCCGTTCTATTTCCGCACAGATATCCGCATAGGTATGAGGGCGAGTAATCGGGACTCCCGCAGGCATAAACCAGCCCACATCAACACGCCGACATAGACGGGGAAGAGCTCGTAGCCGAAGAGCGGATTGCCGACGCGCACCTGCACCGAGATAGCGCCGCCCAGGTAGCCGGTGAGCAGAACTGCACCCAGAACGGACGTCGCGGGGATGACATAGAGGGTCGTGCAGATGAGCAGCAGGACTCCGATGGTAGTCAACAGGCTGGGCTGAAACCCAAGCTGGTTCATCGACTGGAGCACCTGCGGAGGTATAGGGCGGATGAACTTGAAAACGATGTCCATGATGAGAAACAGCACGGTGAGTGTGGAAAGAATGCGGCCGGTCACGAGCCGCGACTTCGATAGCGCAGTGGTCTCTGCAGTGGTCTCTACGGATACACGCATACCGTTTTCCTCGTGAGGTTTTGTAACTCGCGGATAATACCGCGCTCCTCCTGCAAGAGAAGCGCGGCTGTTGTAGTCAAGCGGTCCGGGTCTCCATTTGGGTGATCGCCTTCTGCGCCTCGGCAGGGAAGTCGGTCATCTCCATCACCTGGCGAATCTCGATGGTTTCATTCGCCGAGGCAGGGCAGCGAGAGGCCCACTGAATCGCCTCTTCCTTCGACTTCACCCGGATCATCCAGAAGCCGCCGAGCACCTCTGTCGCCTCAGTGAAGGGACCGTCGGTGACCTTCGGCTTGCCTCCGGCGAAGCTGACGCGCGCGCCCATGGACGGTGGATGCAGTCCTTCGAGCGCGACCAGTACGCCGGCCTTCTGCAGCTCTTCGTTGTACTTCCCCATTCTTTCAATGGCCTTGGCATCCGGCGTAGTGCCGGCTGCCGCCTGTTCGTAGCCCTTCGGAATCATCAGCATCATGAATCGCATTTCAGTCCCTCCTAGCGCTCGACAGTAATTGCATGGGCTTCTTCGCCAGTGCAGGTCTGTAACGGATCCATGAGCTGCCGAATGGTGACCTGGCCATCGCCGGCAATCTTCAGAAAGTTCTTCGAGGATTCGATAGCGGCCTCCTTCGAGGGCAGCTCAAAGAGCGCGAAGCCGCCGATGATCTCGGTCGATTCGATAAACGGCCCATCCGTGATGGTGACCTTCCCGGTCGCCTGAGTGACACGTGCGCCATCCTGGAGCGGGGTGAGGCCGCCGGTGGCGAGGAGCTCGCCGGATTTCATTGAAGCTTCGATGAGCCGGTTCATCTCATCCATGTATTCCTGGCTGGGCGGGCCCGCCGGACGCGAGGACGAGGGCGTGTAGAACATGAGGAACTGCATCTTGGTGTCTCCTTATCGCTGTGATGGGGCTTCCAGGACTATTTGTCCGAGAAGCGCCTCTATCCATACGTCGAACGGAGTGCCGGGAAATCGACAGGCCGCTATTTTTTTTATGGCCATCTGCGGAGGGCCTTCCCGTTCCGTCGAGCATTCTAGAGGCAGAGGGCGGGTTGTGGGCCACGGCAGGGATGCGCCTACACGTCCGGGTGGCGGATGCCATCCGTTGCGATGTGGAGGCGGAGGAATCCCCAGCGGGAAAAAGACCGTCTGAGCAACGGAGCAGAATGGCAGGCAAAGAGACAACGCCGAAGGCGGCAGCGGTAGAGAAACAGCCTGGTCCAGAAAAACAGGGCGAGGATGTGCTGGACCTGTTCCACCCGGCGACCGCGGAGTGGTTCCGCGCCGTCTTCGACCGGCCGACCTCGCCGCAGGTGCTGGGCTGGCCCGCGATTGCGCGTGGCGAGCACACACTGATCCTGGCGCCGACCGGGACGGGCAAGACTCTGACCGCCTTCCTGTGGTGCCTGAACCGGCTGATGCTGGAGCCGACATCTGAGGGAGCGGCGGCGTGCCGCGTCATCTATATCAGTCCACTGAAGGCGTTGGCGGTCGACGTGGAGCGCAATCTGCGATCGCCATTGGCGGGCATTGTGAACATGGCGCGGCGCGCAGGCGTGACGGTGCGCGAGCCGGGCATTGCGGTGCGCACCGGCGATACCCCGCAGAAGGAGCGCGCTCTCTTCCGGCGCCATCCCGCGGAGATCCTGATCACGACCCCGGAGTCGCTGTATCTGCTGCTGACCTCAGACGCCGCGGCCGGGCTGCGCGGCGTCGATACCGTGATCGTCGATGAGATTCATGCGCTGGTGCCAACCAAGCGGGGCGCGCATCTGGCACTGTCGCTGGAGCGTTTGCAGGCAATTACGGAAAGGCCGTTCCAGCGGATCGGGCTTTCCGCGACGCAGCGGCCGCTAGAGGAAGTTGCGCACTTTCTGGCTGGAGCAGAGGGTGCGGCGGAAGGCGATCATCTCGATGCCTCGCCGACTCTTGCAAACGGGAGTGAACTCGAGCAGGAGATGGAAGCCGGGTTCACGCGCGACGAGACAGCCGAGGCGGTAGCTGCACGCGAGGAGCAGGTGGTCCGCTTCCGCCCGGTGACGATAGTGAACGCGAGCGAGCCGAAGCGGCTGGAGCTGCGCATCGAAGTGCCGGTAGAGGACATGGCGCGGCTGGGGCAGCCGGAGGAATTGCCGAGCGGCGCGGCGTCGCAAGGGCCGAAGCGCACCTCGATCTGGAGCGCGATCCATCCGCGGCTGCTGGCGATCGTGCGCGAGCGGACATCCACGCTGATCTTCGTGAACAACCGGCGGACCGCGGAGCGGCTGGCGGGTGCGATCAACGATCTTGCCGGCGAAGCGGTGGCGCGCGCGCATCACGGGTCGCTGGCAGCAGCGCAGCGCTCTGAGATTGAGGAGCTGCTGAAGGCGGGAAAGATCCGTGCGCTGGTTTGCACGTCGTCGCTGGAACTAGGCATCGATATGGGCGCGGTGGATCTGGTGATTCAGATCGAGGCGCCGCCGTCGGTCGCGAGCGGCATGCAGCGCATCGGGCGCGCTGGCCACCACGTCGGTGCGGCAAGCGAGGGCGTGATCTTTCCCAAGTACCGCGCCGATCTTGTCGCATGTGCGGCCGTGACGCGCGCGATGCATGAGGGACTGGTGGAATCGACGCGCTACCTGCGCAATCCGCTGGATGTGCTGGCGCAGCAGATGGTGGCGACGGTGGCGCAGCCGCCGCGTGTCTCTCGGGCGCCGCGCTCACGCAAAGAGCCGCCACCGCCCGCGGAGATCACGGTCGATGACTTATTCGCCATTGTGCGCAGTTCCGCGCCGTTTGCGGAGCTGAGTCGCGGCGCGTTCGAAGGGGTGCTTGATTTGCTGGCGGGGCGCTATCCATCGGATGAGTTTGCCGACCTGCGGCCGCGCATCACCTGGGATCGCGTGCGCAACCTGCTGACGCCGCGCGAGGGAGCGAAGATGCTGGCGATTCTGAACGGCGGAACCATTCCGGATCGCGGGCTGTATGGCGTCTTTCTCTCCGGCACAGAAGGCAGGTCGGTGCGTGTGGGCGAGCTGGACGAGGAAATGATCTTCGAGAGCCGCACCGGCGAGACCTTCATCCTGGGCGCGACGACGTGGCGCATCGACGAGATCACGCACGATCGCGTGCTGGTGTCGCCGGCGCCGGGCGAGCCGGGCAAAATGCCCTTCTGGCATGGCGACACCGCGGGACGGCCGCTCGAATTCGGCCGGCGCATCGGCGCGCTGGTGCGGGAGCTGCGCGAGATGCCGCGCAACGCGGCGATGTCCCGGCTGACACGCGAGCACGATCTGGATCCACAGGCGGCGGAGAATCTGCTGCGCTTTCTTGCCGATCAGGAACTCGCGACAACAGCCGTGCCGGACGATCGCACCATCGTGATCGAGCGTGTGCGCGATGAGCTGGGCGACTGGCGCGTGTGCGTATTGACGCCCTTTGGGAGCCGCGTGCATGCGCCGTGGGCTATGGCCATCAGCGGGCGGCTGCGCGCGAGCGGTCGCGGTGATGTGGAAACGATGTGGGCCGACGACGGCTTTGTGTTGCGCTTTCCGGAGGCAGATGCCGCGCCCGATCCAGAGCTGATTTTGCTCGATCCTGCGGAGGCGTCGGAGCTGGTACTGCGACAGCTTGGCTCGACCGCACTGTTTGCCGCGAAGTTTCGCGAGTCCGCAGCACGGGCGCTGTTGTTGCCGCGACGCCGAGCTACCGGGCGAGCCCCGCTGTGGGCGCAGCGCAAACGCGCATACGACCTGCTGAGCGTTGCGGCGCGCTATCCGGCATTTCCCATGCTGCTCGAGGCGTATCGCGAGTGCGTGCGCGATGTCTTCGACATGCCGGCGTTTCTGGAGGTGCTGCGCTCGGTCAATGCGCGGACGACGCGTGTGCACGTGGCCGACTCGAAGACGCCATCGCCGTTTGCCGCGTCCCTGCTGTTCAGTTACGTAGCCAACTACATCTACGACGGTGATGCGCCGCTGGCCGAGCGGCGGGCGCAGGCGCTGTCGATTGACCAGGAGCAGTTGCGCGAGCTGCTGGGCGATGCCGATCTGCGCGAACTGCTGGATGCGGACGCGATTGCCGAGGTGGAAGAGCAGTTGCAGGCGCTCACCGACAATCAGAAAGCGCGCGGCGCCGATGGCATTCACGACCTCCTGCTGCGGCTCGGCGATTTGAATCGCGCAGAGCTGTTGCGCCGGCTGGCGGCGCCGGATGTAGCGATCCATACGGAGCGGCTGCTGCGCGCGAAGCGCCTGTTGGAAGTGAAGATCGCGGTTGAGAAGCGGCTGATCGCGGTCGAGGACTCCGCGCGTTATCGCGATGCGCTGGGCATTCCCCTGCCGCCGGGATTGCCGAAGGCGCTACTGGAGCCAGTGGCGCAACCGGTGCTGGAGCTAGTGCGTCGCTTTGCACGCACGCATGGGCCGTTCACACAGGGCGAGGCGGCAAAGCGATTCGGGCTGGATGCGAAGCCGGTGGAAGCGGCTTTGCGCAGGCTGCTGCTGGATGGCCGCATCGTGGAAGGCGGCTTTCGGCCCGGCGGCGTTCACCGCGAGTGGTGCGATGCCGAGGTGCTGCGGCTGATTCGCAGAAAGTCGCTGGCACGGTTACGAAAAGAAGTGGAGCCGGTGGAACAGCAGATGCTGGCCCGGCTGAACACGCACTGGCAGGGCGTGCTGCAGCGCCGTCGTGGTCTCGATTCGCTGCTGGACACGATCGAGAGCCTGCAGGGCGCGCCGTTGCCGGCATCGCTGGTCGAGACCGCGATCCTGCCGGCGCGGCTGGCCAATTATGCGCCAGGACAACTGGACACGCTGATTGCGGCGGGCGAGGTGGTGTGGGTAGGGCTTGACCCGCTGGGCGAGCATGACGGGCGCATCGCGCTGTATCTGTCCGACCGGCTGCGCACACTGCTGCCGCCGGTGCGGCAGAACGCGCTGGCTGGGGTCGAGCCAACGGCAAAGGAACAGGCGGTACTCGACCAACTGGAGCGCGGCGGCGCGATGTTCTTTGCGCAGATCCACGATGCGCTGGGCGGCGGCTATCCGGGCGAGACGCTCGATGCGTTGTGGACCCTGGTGTGGCGCGGCGTGGTGACCAACGATACCTTTCATGCGCTGCGCGCATACACAATGCGGCCCACGGGACGGCAGCCAAAGCGGGCGCACTCGAGCGGAGCGCAAGTGGCGGCGTTCCGCTCCCGGAGGACGACGCCACCGAGCGCGCAAGGGCGATGGGGTCTGGTGCCGCTGCCGGAATCTGCAAAAGATTCTGCTGCAGTTACAAATTGGAGCCACGCTATCGCCAACCAGTTGCTGGCGCGCTACGGCGTGCTGACGCGCGAAAGCGTAGCGCAGGAAAGTCTGCCCGGAGGCTTCAGTGCCGTGTACGACGTGCTCAAGGCGATGGAGGAGAGTGGCCGGGTGCGGCGCGGCTATTTCGTGGCGGGGCTGGGCGCCACGCAGTTCGCGCTGCCATCCGCGGTGGACCTGCTGCGGTCGCTGCGCCAGCAGGCGCGCCTGGAAAAACCGGAGATGGTGCTGCTGGCCGCAACCGATCCGGTGAATCCATACGGCGCAACATTGCGCTGGCCGGCGGCGGAGGCTGCATCCAGCGAAGCGGCCGAAGATGGCCAGCCGCGCAACCTGACGCGCAGTGTGGGGGCGAGCGTGGTGCTGCGCAACGGCGAGATGGTGGCATACCTGCGGCGCGGCAATCCAAACCTGCAGGTTTTTCTGCCGGCAGAGGAACCGGAGCGCTCACAGGCGGCACGTGATCTGTCGCAGTTCCTGGTGCAGATGACGCAAGAGGAGCTACGGCAGCGCGAAGGCGATCGCGGCGCAGGATTGCTGATTGCGCAAGTCAATGGGCAGCCGGTGGGCGCACATCTCCTCGCGCGGTTTTTGCTGGACGCCGGATTCCATGCTGCGCCGAATGGATTCAATGTGCGGCGAGTGCCGGCGTGGGGACATGAGGCAACGGAACCCGCGGCTGCCTCGGAGACGCAATAGGTGCCTGAGGGAGATACAATATTCCGAGCGGCGCGGGCGCTGGGCCATGCTCTCGAAGGCAAGGTGGTAATGCGCTTCGAGACTGCGCTTGCGCCGCTTGCCAGCGTCGACGACGATAATCCGGTCGCAGGGCGAACGGTGGAGAAGGTCGAGTCGCGCGGCAAGTG
>DATBCB010000233.1:0-35638 GCA_036270675.1 Acidobacteriaceae bacterium
GCGCCACGCCGCGGCGTGCTCTATGACCGCAACCTGCATGAGCTCGCGATGACCGTGCTGGTGGACTCGGTGTATGGCGTGCCTACGGAGATTCAGGACAAAAACGGGACCGCGGCGGCGCTGGCCCGTGTCGTTCACGCAGACCCGACCGATGGCTTCACCACCGCCCACCAGATCGATGCACGCTTCCATGCATCCCGGAACTTCGCCTGGGTCGCGCGCAAGCTCGACCCGGCGACGATTGCGCGCGTGAAGGCGCTCAATTTGAAGGGGATCTATTTCCAAAAGGAGTTCAAGCGCTTCGATCCGAATGAGGCGCTGGCTGCCCAGGTACTTGGCTACGTCGGGACGGACGATGATGGGCTGGGCGGGCTGGAGCGCCGCTTCGATCACGATCTGCACGGCACTCCTGGGCACATGCTGACGGCGCTCGATGCCAAACGGCATGTGCTGGGCAGCGAGGCGCGCGAGCCTCAACCCGGCGACAACCTGATGCTCTCGATCGACGAGAACATCCAGTTCATGGCGGAGCGTGCGCTCGATCATGCGATGGAAAAGTACCATCCGTTGAACGGCACTGTTGTTGTCCAGGACACGCACACCGGCCAGATTCTGGCGCTTGCGAACCGGCCGACATACAACCCGAATGACTTCCGCCATGCCACGTCCGGCCTCTTGCGGAATCATGCGGTGAGCGATGTCTACGAGCCAGGGTCGACCTTCAAGCTGGTGACGTATTCGGCCGCGCTCGATGCGGCGGGCGTGGAGCCGACCGACCTGGTCGATTGCCAGGGCGGGCAGATCACGCTCTACGGCCGCACCATTCACGACGATGCCTCCGACCGCGGAATGGGTGTTGTGACCGTCCAGCGCGCGCTCGAAAAATCGAGCGACGTGGGAGCGGTGAAGATGGCGCTGAAGCTGGGGCCGGAGCGCTTCTACTCCTATATCAAGGCGTTTGGTTTTGGCTCGCGCAGCGGCATCCAGTTGCCCAGCGAGACCCGCGGACTGCTGCGTCCACCAAAACGTTGGGGCGCGACCAGCATCGGCTCGCTGGCCATCGGGCAGGAGATAGCCGTCACTCCCATCCAGCTCGCCACCATGGTCTCCACCATCGGGAACGGCGGCACGTATCTCCCGCCGACCATCCTGCTGGAGAATGAAAAGCCGGGCGAGCCGCTGAAGCCGCTGTCTTTCCATCCCGAGCAGGAGTTGCCCGATCCATTGCCGGCTGGCGCGCATCGCGTCATGTCGCCGATGACCTCGGCCAAGATGCGCAAGATGATGGAAGGCATCGTGCTGAATGGCACCGGCCGCACGGCGGCGCTGAACGGCTACTCCGCGGGCGGCAAGACGGGTACCGCGCAGAAGATCGATGTAGCGACCCACACCTACTCGCACACCAAGCACATCGCCTCTTTCGCGGGCTTTGCGCCGGTGAATAATCCGGTGATCAGCGTCGCGGTGGTCATTGACTCACCGACGACGCGCAATGATCACGGCACGGCCGTTTCGGCGCCGGTCTTCAAGGAAGTGGCGCAGGAGGTTCTGGAATATCTGGGTGTGCCTCACGATGAGCCGATGCAGGCGGAGCCCGCGACTCCGCCGCAGGAGATTGCGGAGGACGCCCAGCCACAGGATAATGGCGAGTTGCAAGCACTCTTCGCCGAAGTGAACAACCTTCCCGCCGACGATCCACTGCGCGGGGGCGACACGCAGCAAACCGTGGCAGTTTCATCCGATGGCGAATCGCATGGCGTGTCCGCCACGCCGATCCTCGCTCCCACGGCGGCGCCCGCGCCGGCGCCGACCGAGATTGCCAGGAACGCGGATAATGCCGGAGTGCACGACGCAGCGCGGCCTCAGCCGGCGTCGGCGACCCCCGACACGCAACAGACTTTGCCCGCAGCCCGGCCGGACAGTGGCACGCTGGTTACAGATGCGAAGCATCGAGTGGCTGTGCCGTCGTTCGTGGGCGCATCGGTGCGCCAGGTGGTGGAACGCGCCGGAACGGCTGGGCTCGCGGTGCAATTGCTGGGCAACGGGATGGCGCGGGAGCAGGCTCCGGCCGCCGGGACGCTGGTGCCCATGGGCACTGAGATCGTTGTCCGATTTGCACGTTGAGTGCAAGGTTCGATTCGCGCGTTAGGCGCAAAGGTTCGATTTTGTATGTCAAGGATGTGTCATCCCGATCGGATCAGCGAAGCTGCACAGTAAACGGATCTGCTGTATCTGCGAGGCTCTGTGAATACAGCAGATCTCTCCACTCCGCCGGCGCGCTTCGCACCCACGGCTCCGGTCGAGATGACAGAGCGTTGCGATAAGATTCCACCACCATGCCGGCCCCTGTGACATTGAGTGAAGCATTGCGGGGCGCTGGAGTCCTGCGGCGCATCGGTGGCGATGTAGCGGTCACCGGCGTGGAGTATGACTCTCGCCGCGTCGAGCCAGGCTCGCTCTTTGTCGCGATGCAGGGAGAGACGACCGACGGCAATCGCTACATCGAACAGGCGGTCGCGCGCGGAGCGGTTGCTGTTGTGACCGATTCTGCTGCCGCATACGATGCCACAGGCGACGGGCCGCTGGACGTTGCGCTGGCCGAAGTTCCGCATGGACGTCGTGCGCTCGCGACCATCGCCGCGAATGTCTTCGGGCATCCCGAGCGAAACATTCCGCTCAGCGGCGTCACCGGCACCAACGGCAAGACGACGACAGCGTATCTGCTGGAGCAGTTGCTGCGCGCAGCCGGGCGCTCGACCGCGCTCGTCGGCACGATCGAGTACCGCATTGCCGGCGAGGTGCGCCCCGCGCCGCACACCACGCCCGAGTCGCGCGACTTTCTGGCGCTACTCGCCGAGGGCGTCGAGCGCGGCGTAACGGAGGGCGTGATGGAGGTGTCGTCGCACGCACTCGAACAGGGACGCGTGTGGGGTGTGCCGTACGATGTCGCCATCTTCACGAATTTGACGCAGGACCACCTCGATTATCACGGCAGCATGGACGCGTACTTCGCGGCCAAGCGGAAGCTCTTCGATGGCTCCCAAGTACACGAAACGGGAGCGCGGCCGCCGCGTGTGGCCGTGCTGAATGCGGAGGACGACACGCAAGCGGCGCTGGTCGAAACAGCACAGACGGCGGGCTCGGCGATCTGGAGCTACGGCGCGGAGCGCGGTGACTTCCACGCGCGCGACATCGTCATGCGTCCGAACGGGATGCGCTTCACGCTGGTCTCGCCACAAGGCGAGGCGCCGGTCGAAGTTGCGCTGACCGGCCGCGTGAATGTATTGAATCTGCTGGCTGCAAGTGCCGCCGCGCTGGCGCGGGGTCTGTCGTTGGCGCAGATTGCCGCGGCCGCACCGAAACTGCGCGCTGTGCCTGGGCGATTCGAGGCGGTAGATGCGGGCCAGCCATTCACCGTGGTGGTGGACTATGCGCATACCGACGACGCGCTGCGCAATGTGCTGGCCCTGGCGCGAGATCTGGTATCTGCAAAGCATAAAGGAGAAAAACCGGGCCGCGTCCTCACCGTCTTCGGCTGCGGCGGCGACCGTGATCGCAGCAAGCGGCCGCGCATGGGCCGCGCGGCGGCCGAGGCGAGCGAAATCGTCATCGTCACATCGGACAATCCGCGTTCGGAAGATCCGCGCGCCATCATCGATGAGATACTTCCGGGCACAGCCGGTTCGTCGGCCACGGTCGAAGTGGAACCGGATCGTGCCAAGGCGATCGCGCTGGCCGTGACCAAGGCGCGCGCCGGCGATATTGTCGTGATTGCAGGCAAGGGGCACGAGAAGACGCAGACCATTGGCAAGCAGATACTGCCATTCGACGACGTCCGAGTGGCACGCGAGGCGCTCGCCTGGCTGAGAGGGAAGGCATGAAACTGTCGCTGGAGCAGATCGCGGAGTGGACCGGCGCGCAACTCGCAATCCCGCATGCCGCCAGCGCACGCGAGGCCACCGGCTATTCGCCCACTGGCGCTTACGCCAGTGGCTATTCCATCGATACGCGCACCCTCGCGCCGGGCGACCTCTTTTTCGCTATCCGCGGCGAGCGTTTCGATGCGCATGATTTTGTCGCTGACGCGTTGAGCAAGGGAGCATGCGCGGCGGTTGTGGCATCGGCGAAGGTGCGCGATCTGCTGCCGGAGGCGCATGCGCATCCGCTGCTAGTGGTAGAAGATCCGCTGACGGCCTTGCAGACGTTGGCCGCGGCCGTGCGCCGCCACTGGGGCAAGCGCGTCGTTGCCGTGACTGGCTCGGCGGGTAAGACCACGACCAAGGAAGCCATCGCAACTGTGCTGGCGACGCAATTTCGCGTGCTCAAATCGAAGGGCAACCTGAACAATCACTTCGGTCTGCCGCTGCAGCTCCTGAAACTCGCGCCGGAAGATGAGGTCGCCGTGGCGGAGATGGGGATGTCTGCCGCGGGCGAAATTGCGGCGCTGTGCCAGATCGCCGCGCCCGACTGGGGCGTTGTGACTAATGTGGGCAACGCGCATGCCGAGGGCTTTTCCGATGGTATCGCAGGCGTGGCACGCGCGAAGTACGAGCTGGTGGCGGGGCTGTCGCCGCACGCGCGGGAGCGTGCTGTCGCTTTCCTGAATGCGGACGATGCGTACGTCTCGCAGTTCGGTCGCGACTTCCCGGGCCGCGCTGTCTACTATGCGACGAAATCAGTCGCCGCGGCGGTTGCAGATGTCCGTGGCGAAGAGATCGAGGAACTCGGACCGGCCGGATCGAGGTTTCGCGTCGTCACCGCTGACGACGGATCGGCATCGGTTCAGTTGGCGCTGCTCGGCCGGCACAATGTCTCGAACGCACTGGCAGCCATCGCGGTGGGCCTGCAGGCGGGCATTCCGCTGCCGCGTTGCGTTGCGGCCATCGCGTCACTCAAGCCTGAGGACAAGCGCGGCGAGGTGATCGAGTGGCACGGCGCCACCATCATCAATGACTGCTACAACTCCAATCCGGAGGCGCTCCACTCCATGATCTGTACCCTGGCGGCGGTTCCGGCGGAGAGGCGCATCCTGGTGGCAGGCGAGATGCTCGAGCTTGGGCCACGGGCAGCTCAACTGCATCGCGAGTGCGGCGAGGCGGCGGCTCGGGCGGGGATCGATGTGGTGATCGGCGTGCGCGGGCTGGCCTGGGAAATCGTCATTGGTGTCGGGGCCGCCGGTGTCGGGGCCGCGGGTGTCGAAGCTGCAGAGGCGAGCAGGACGACTGCGATCTTCGTCGAGACGCCGCAGGCGGCAGGGGAGTGGCTGAAGCACAATCTGAAGGCCGGCGACGCAGTGCTGCTGAAGGCCTCCCGCGGGGTGCGGCTGGAACAGGCGCTCGCGACCCTGACCGCCGGCTGAACCACTGGAGCTAACGGCGTGATAACCGCCTGACGGTACACTAGAGCAGTTTTCCTGGTGCTCTGATCGTTCTGTGGATGTGAGGTGCGGTTTTTTCGGCAAAAAACCGCGTTGGCCTCCAGCCCGTGGTGCGCGGAACGACAGGAAACTGCTCGAGGCGCATTCCACGCCGTCCACTCTATGCTGTCTGGGCGGCGCCGACGCGGAGGATGTTTGCTCTACTGGCTGCTTTATCAGAAGCTCTTCCCGTACTTCCGGCCCTTCCGGATCTTCCGCTATCTCACCTTTCGCACGGCCTTCGCTACCCTGACGGCGCTGTTGATCGGGCTGGTGGTGGGACCGTACGTGATCCAGAAGCTGCGCGAATTCCAGATCGGCCAATACATTCGGGAAGAGGGCCCGCAGGCGCACCAGAAAAAGGCCGGCACCCCTACCATGGGCGGCGTCCTCATCGTGATCTCCGTGCTGCTGCCCACATTGCTGTGGGCTGATCTCTCCGACCCGCTGATCTGGATGGCGATGCTGGCGATGCTTGCCTTCGCGGCCATCGGCTTTGCGGACGACTACATCAAGGTCGCGCATAAGCGGAATCTGGGCCTGACAGCACGCTCCAAGCTGGGGCTGCAGTTCCTGGTGAGCGCGTGTATCGGCGTGGCGCTCGTCTATCTCGAGACGCAGGGCAACTATTCGACGCGCTTGATTGTGCCTTTTCTCAAGCGCTTCCGCCCGGACCTGGTCATCACCTCTCTGCAGCACGTGCCTCATCTCTATTACTTGAGCTTCCTTCCTTTTCTCATTTTTACCGTGCTGGTGATCACATTCTCAAGCAACGCCGTGAACCTGACCGACGGCCTCGACGGCCTCGCCATCGGCTGTACCATCATCGCCGCGGGCGCGCTCACGGTGCTCACATACGTGAGCGGACACGTTGTCTTCGCCGACTATCTTGAGCTGCAGCGCATGCCGCTGGCCGGTGAGCTGACCGTCTTCTGCGGAGCGATGGTCGGCGCCAGCATCGGTTTCCTCTGGTACAACGCGCACCCGGCAGAAGTCTTCATGGGGGACGTGGGTTCGCTCGCACTGGGCGGCGCCATCGGCACCATCGCCGTGATCATCAAGCAGGAGCTGTTGCTGCCCTTCATCGGAGGCATCTTTGTGCTGGAGGCGCTGTCGGTCATCCTGCAAGTGGGCAGCTACAAGCTGCGCAAGAAGCGCATCTTCAAGATGGCGCCGCTGCACCATCACTTCGAACTGATGGGCTGGTCGGAGTCCAAGGTGATCGCCCGCTTCTGGATCGGTGCGCTGGTCTTCGCGCTCTTTGCGCTGACCACCTTGAAGCTGCGCTAACGGCGAAAGGTGAGATTTATCTACCGACATTGTCGCTTTTTTGACGCGTGCAAAATACGCGATTGCCATGTACGAAGCGGCGACAATTGAGTGCCAATGTAGGGGAAAAAGGATGACAAACACCTAACAAGCCCATGACAAGTGCGATGTCCTGAATCTTCTAGGCTACATTTCAGACCACTCCGCATATGGCGGGCGTGGAATGGTTCTTGCTGGGTTGCTGTCGCTGGGTCTGCTCGGACTGGCGGGCTTCCGCAAACGGCTGACCAGGACGCAGGGAACGCTGCTGCTGTTGCTGCTGCTATGCGTGTTGACGATCGGCGGTATGGCAGGATGCGGCGGCGGATTGCAAGCCGTCGCGCCCGCAAGAACGAGACCGCAAGAACGACACCTGGCACGCCGGCTCCCGCTCGAACGGTCTCGCAGGCCACGAATCGACGCGACCTCGGGATCGCGGACACACTCTGTAGTGGTGAGCCTGACGGTCAACTAACCAACCAACCAACCGTACTGGCGCGCTCTGAGGCTCAAACCGGGGCCTCTCAGCGCGCCTTTCTTTTGCTTGTCTCCATTTCAGGCACTGTGCGCAGCGTTATAACGACGCGCCTTCGCGCGATTGCCGCAGGTCTTCATGTCGCACCAGCGTCGCGTACGATTTTTACTGGTATCGAGGAAGAGCCATCGACAGGTGTCCGATGCGCAGGCATGCAGGCGGGGCCTGTCCTCGGCGAGCAGCAGATCCAGAGCGGACTGCGCCAGCAACAGCGTAGGAGTCTCTGCATTCCCCGTGAGAGCCTTCCACGTCCACGCTAGATGTCCGTCCGTCCATCGCAACTCGCGGTGCCGCGCACATGCCGCTGACCAGCGCTGCAGCGCAACCCGATCGTCGCCGGACGGGGATTCTTCGTCCAGCCAGCGGTAGAAGACGCGTGCAAGCAGCTCCCGCAGTTCGATTGCGGAGCGCAGCCCCTTCTCCTGCGAGGCCTTAGGAAGCGTGTTCAGGCGCGCTGCTTCCGCGTGCGTCAGCAGGCCCGCCTGACGGCAGAATCGAAGCAGGTCCGTATACGCGGGCAATAGCTCGCGCGGTCCCCCGGGCGTGTACCGGTCGTCCAGCGTATTCACAAAATCCAGCGCAACATGCTCGGCATGCAGCTTGAACGGGGCTTTTTTCACAGAATACTGCATAACCTCTCGAAACAAGTTTAATGGTTATGTCATCCTATGTCGAGAGAGGGTAACTGCCTATGACAGCGTTAGCGGTTAGCACCAGTGAGGCAACCCGAACCAGCAATCGTGTGCAGAAAGCCCTTGCCTTCGCGGTCCTCTATCTCGCGTGGGGCGCTACTTTTCTTGCTATCCGCGTTGCTGTCGGCGTCGTACCGCCGTTTCTGGCGGCCGCCATACGCTTCCTCACCGCGGGCCTTCTGCTCTATGGCTTTGTGCGGATGCGCGGCGCACCACGGCCTGCAGCGCGCGAATGGCGCAGCCTGGCCCTGCTGGGAACACTGGTGATCTTCCTCGACTACAGCGCCTACTTCTGGGGTGAGCGTTTCGTCTCGTCCGGCACCGCGGCCATGATCGCCGGCACCATCCCGCTGATCACCGGATTGCTGGAGATGCTGGTCTTTCGGCAACGCGCCTTTCGCTGGTCCGCGCTTCTCACCATCGTGCTCGGGTTCTGCGGCGTGGCCGTTCTCGTCTCCGGTCAGGTGGAAGGCGGCCAGCCATTGCTTCCGTCGCTGGCGCTGGTGGGAGGCTGCGTGGCTTGGTCGCTGGGCATGGTGCTGGCGCGATCGATTCCGCTGCCGTCCTCGCGCGCGGTTGCCGCCGGCGCGGAGATGATGATTGGCGGAGCACTTCTGCTGCTGGCTGCAGCTATGAGCGGTGAGCTCGGTCACGTACCGCATATCGGCTGGCGCCCGGCTCTCGCGCTGGTGTACCTGATTCTCATCGGCTCTCTGCTGGCATTCACATGCTTTGTCTGGCTGCTGGGACAGGTCTCTGCGGGCAAAGTGGCCAGCCATGCTTTCGTGAATCCAGTGGTGGCCGTTGCGCTCGGCGCGTGGATGCTGGGAGAACCCATCACGCGTTCCATGCTTGGTGGCATGGCGCTCATCCTGGTGAGCGTCTTCTGCATCCTGCGATTCGGAGGCGAATGAGTTTCTGGAAAACCAGGCGGCAGGCTCAGGTCGATTTCCGTTAAGCTCTCTTTCGTGGAGCTCAAAGGCAGGAAGATTCTCGTCGTCGGGTTGGGAGTGTCTGGGTTTGCGGCGGCACTCTTCCTCAGGCGGCGTGGGGCACAGGTCACGGTCTCGGACCTGCGCAGTGCAGAGGAATTGGCGAAGCACATCCCGGCCCTGCTCGATGCCGGTGTCAACGTCGAAGCAGGCGGCCACGGCCACGCTACCTTCCGCCGCCAGGACCTGATCGTGCTCAGCCCCGGCGTCGCGCCCAACACGCCGGAGATGGATGAGGCCCGCACCTTCCACATCCCGATCATCGGGGAGGTGGAGCTGGCTGCCCGTTTCCTGAAGACGGAGATCCTCTCCATCACCGGCTCGAACGGCAAGACCACGACCACCACCCTGGCGGGCGAGATCCTGAAGGCCGGCGGCCTCACGACGATGGTCGGCGGCAATATCGGCCTGCCCGCGATCGACCTGGTGGACCTGCCGGAGAATCAGCCCGGCGCCTGGAGCGTGCTCGAGCTGTCGAGCTTCCAACTGGAAACGGTGGACACCTTTCATCCGAAGATCGCGGTGCTGCTGAATCTGACGCCGGATCACCTCGATCGCCACGGCAATCTCGAAAACTATGCTGCCGCCAAGGAGCGGATGTTTGCGCGCCAGACCGCTGAGGACTGCCTCGTCCTGAATGCCGATGATGCGCGCGTGCAGCAGGCGGCCAGCCGTGCCGCGTCCGAGGTCTTCTGGTTCAGCAGGACCAAGCTGGTGCGCCAGGGCGCGTGCGTGCATCAGGGTGTCGTCGTGTTTCGCGCATCGGAAATGTCATCGCTGCAACCGGTATTGCCGGTCGAGGCGATTCCGCTCAAGGGTGCGCACAACGTCGAGAACGTTCTGGCGGCCGTATGCGCGGCGCGTCTTGTAGGCGTAAAGGCGGAAGTGGTTGCCGAGTCGGTACGCAGCTTCCATGCTGTGGAGCATCGGCTGGAGTTCGTCGCGACGGTGCGCGGCGTTGACTATTACAACGACTCGAAGGCCACCAACGTCGATTCGACCATGAAGGCGATCGAGTCTTTCCCAGGCCGCATTCACCTGATCCTCGGCGGCAAAGACAAGAAGTCCGACTACACCACGCTGCGTCCGTTGCTGCAGGAGCGGGTGAAGCGCGTCTACACCATCGGGGCCGCGGCGGAGAAGATCGAGGCTCATCTGGCCGGTGCGGTTGACCTGGTCCACGCGGAGACACTTCCCACCGCGTTGGCCAAGGCGCATGATGCTGCAGAGGCGGGTGACATCGTCTTGCTGGCTCCGGCCTGCTCCAGCTTCGATCAATTCGAAAATTACGAGCATCGCGGCAGAGTCTTCAAGGAAATCGTGACCAAGAGAAAGGCAGCAGAAGGGTAGAGTATGTCTCCTGTGATGCAGGCCGAAGAGAGGGCTATGACGCAGCTTTTCCGCCAAGAAAAGCTGCACCTCGCATTCCTTGGACAAGTCACAAGACCAGGAGACATGCTCAAGTAATGGCGAAGCGGGTCGGGGTCGACAAATGGATGTTCTGCGTCACCCTGCTGCTGGTGCTCTTCGGCCTTGCCATGGTCTTCAGCTCTTCCGCGGTCATGGCGAAGGAGCGCTTCGGCTCGCCCTACTATTTTGTGGAGCGTCAGGCAGCCTGGGCGATCTTCGGGCTGATCGGCATGGTCGTGCTGATGCACGTTGACTATCGCCGCTATAACAAACCAAACGTCGTCTTTCCCACGGTCGCGGTCACGGTGCTGTGCCTGCTCGGCGCATTTCTCATGCGCGATTCGCATGCGACGCACCGCTGGATTCGCTTCGGCATCTTTTCGTTGCAGCCTTCCGAGATCGCGAAGCCGGCATTGGTGCTCTTTCTCGCGTGGTTCCTGCAGGACCGCATGCAGCAGATCGAAGACTGGCGCAACACCCTGCTGCCGGCAGCGCTGCCGAGTCTGCTCTTCATTGGATTGATTCTCAAGGAGCCGGATCTCGGCACCGCACTCGTCTGCGCGACCGTGACGGCGATGATGCTCTACCTCGCCGGGATGGAGAAGAAATACTTCGCGTATGGCGCGGTTGCTGCCGCGCCGGTGCTCTACTGGATGCTCTTCCGCGTGCCCTGGCGCCGCGCCCGTATCCTGGCCTTTCTGAATCCGTGGAAGGACCCGCAGGGCTCCGGCTTCCACACCATTCAGTCGCTCATCGCCGTGGGCACCGGCGGTCTGCGTGGCCTGGGCTATATGGAGGGCCGGCAGAAGCTCTTTTATCTGCCTGAGCCGCACACCGACTTCATCTTCGCCAATATCGCCGAGGAGCTTGGTCTGCTGGGCGCCGTCGTCATCATCGCACTCTTCGTCACGCTCGGCTATCGCGGGCTCCGCACGGCCAGCCTTTCGAAGGACCCATTCGCCCGCTTCCTCGCCTTCGGCATCACGGCGACCATTCTCATCCAGGCATTTTTCAACGTGAGCGTCGTCCTGGCGCTGGTGCCCACCAAGGGCATCACGCTGCCATTCATCTCCTACGGCGGGACTTCGCTCTTTTTCACGCTGGCCAGCATCGGTGTGTTGCTGAATCTCTCCCGCGAGATTGATTGATGTGGTGTTGGCTGAGCGGCGCTACGCGCCGATATTGAATGGAAGATAAAGCAGATCCTTCACTCCACCTTCGGCTACGTTCAGGATGACAAATCACCGCACTAGCTTGTCTGAAAGGCTGCGCGTCGTAATCGCCGGCGGCGGCACCGGTGGCCACGTCATCCCTGCGCTGGCCATTGCGCGTGCCTTGCGCGATCGCCATCAGGCGGAGGTGCGGATGGTGGGCACGGCGCGCGGCCTCGAAACGAAGCTGGTACCCGAAGCAGGATTCAAGCTGGAGCTGGTCCAGGCTGGGCAGTTGAAGAACGTCAGCCTGGCAACGCGGGCGCGGACGGCCTTCGATCTGCCACGCGGCGTCCTGCGCTGTATCACGCTGCTGCGCGAATTTCGTCCACACGTCGTGATCGGCGTCGGCGGATACGCCTCCGGCCCTGCGATGCTGGCGGCCTTTCTGCTGCGCGTGCCAATGATGGCGTACGAGCCGAACGCTGCGCCGGGACTCGCCAACCGGCTGATCGGCAAGCATGTGGCTGCGGCCGCGGTAAATTTCGAGCAGACACGGCGCTTCTTCCGCAACGCCGAAGTGACGGGCGTGCCGGTGCGCGAAGCCTTCTTCTCGCTGCCGGAGCGGGTCAGCGATGGTTCGCAGCACCTGCTGGTCTTCGGCGGAAGCCTGGGAGCGCGTGCGCTGAACCAGGCCATGCCTCGGGTGGTTGCGTCGTTGCTCGAAAAGCTGCCGCGGCTGACGATCCTGCACCAGGCCGGTGCCAAGCACGCGGAGGCCACGCAGGCAGCCTACGCAGCAAGCGGCGCTGATCCATCGCGCTGGGAGGTACGGGCTTTTCTCGATGACATGCCGGCGCGTTTTGCCAATGCCGATTTGATTCTGTGCCGCAGTGGCAGCTCGGTCGCAGAGCTGGCCGCGGCCGGGAAGCCTTCGTTGCTGGTGCCTTTTCCCTTCGCCGCCGACGATCATCAGCACAAAAATGCGCTGATCTTCGCCGAAGCCGGTGCCGCCGTGCTGGTGCCGGAATCAGAACTCACCGACGAGCGGCTGACAACCGAACTGACCCGCCTGCTGGGCGATCCCGAACGCCTGCGGGAGATGGGGGCTCGTGCCCGGACACTGGCGCATCCGGACGCTTTGCAGAGGATTGCAGAGATGGTGGTTCGCCTGGCTGAAAAGCGCTCCTGACAAAAGGAAAGGCCGGCATCGCTGCCAGCCTTTCTTTGCTCGCGTCTGTTTTGCACGCCTGGATCAGCGCGGTTGGATCAGCGCGGACGATTAGCGGTGTCCGCCGCCACCACCATGGCCACCGCCGCCACCGCCATGGAAGCCACCGCCTCCACCGCCGTGGAATCCGCCTCCGCCAAAGCCGCCGCCGTGGAATCCGCCGCCCACGCCGCCGCCATGGAAGCCGCCTATGCTGCCACCGTGGCCGCCAGCGAAGCCGTTGCCATGAAAGCCAGGATTACCGCCGTGGAAGCCGTTATAGGGATGACCGACGGCGCCACCGCGGAAACCTACACCGCCACGGTTATATCCATAGCCGTGTCCATATCCGTAGCCGTGACCGTAGCCATAACCGCGACCGTATCCATAACCCCGGCCGTAGAAGCCGTGGTGGAAGTAGCCGCCACGCCAGTAGCCGCGACCCCAATAGCCGCCATACCATGGGCCGGCTCCGATGAAGAGGCCACCGATAAACCAGCTCGGGCCGTAGAAGCCGTAAGGCGCGCAGGCGTAGGGATAGTAGCTGTAGTATCCGTAGGAGCAAACTGGAGCCGGACCGTACGCGTAATCAGGGTAGTATCCCTGATCCGCATATCCACCGTCATATCCGTAGTCATCCTGCGCCTGGGCGCGTGGAGTCAACGCCAATGGCGCGGCCAGCAGGCTAAGCGCGAGTACCCATCCAAAGAACTTCTTCATATCGCTCCCCCCATTCGGCCCCGTTTCTAACTGCTAACCCCGATGGCCGTTGTGGTGCGTGGGTATCAGCGGTTAGTGCTAAATCACCCAACCAATATGACCCAATCGGCATACAAAAGTTGCGTGAAAACATCGGCTGCTAGAGTAGCCCCTAGCTCTCTATGTTTGCCAAGGCGCAGCGCGTTCATTTCATTGGAATTGGCGGGATCGGCATGAGCGGCATAGCCGAGATCCTGCTGAATCTCGGCTATCCCGTCTCCGGTTCCGACTTGAAGCGGTCCCCAGTCACCGAGCGGCTGGTCGGCCTGGGAGCGACTGTCTTCGAAGGTCACGCCGCCGCAAACGTGGTGGGTGCAGCCGTGGTGGTGGCCAGCTCCGCCGTCAACGAGGCCAACCCGGAGGTGGTGGAGGCGCGCCGCAGCAAGGTGCCGGTGATCCAGCGCGCCGAGATGCTGGCCGAGTTGATGCGGCTGAAGTACGGCATCGCCGTGGCCGGCATGCATGGCAAGACCACGACCACCTCGATGATTGCAGCGGTGCTGGCGGGCGGCGGCCTGGATCCCACCATTGTGGTTGGCGGCCGCATCGACGCGATGGGCTCGAATGCGCGGCTGGGCAAATCGCAATACCTGGTGGCCGAGGCAGATGAAAGCGACCGCTCGTTCCTGAAGCTGTCGCCGATCCTTGGTGTGGTCACCAATCTCGATCGCGAGCACATGGACTGCTACCGCGACATGGCCGATGTCGAAACGGCGTTTGTCTCGTTCATGGATCGTGTTCCGTTCTATGGCGCCATCACCGGCTGCGTTGATGATCCGCTGCTGGCGGCCGTGCTGCCGCGGGTGCGTCGCCGCGTGTACACCTACGGGTTCACCGCCGGTGCGGATTTTGTCTGCCGCCTGCTGCCTACAGGGGAGGGCGCGCGTTCGCGCTTTGAAGTGGTGGCTGCAGGGCAGGTGCTGGGCGCCTTCGCGCTCCATGTGCCGGGACGGCACAATGTGCTGAATGCAACGGCGGCGGTTGCGATCGGAACGCAGCTCGAAGTTGCCCCGGCAGCGATTGCCACGGCACTGGCGGAATTTCGCGGTGTCGACCGGCGTTTCCAGTTGAAGGGAATGTCGCGCGGCGTCACTGTGGTCGACGATTACGGCCATCATCCAACCGAGATTCGTGCCACGCTGGCCGCAGCGCGCGATTGCGGCTACAAGAACATCCACGTCATCTTCCAGCCGCATCGCTACACCCGCACACGCGACATGATGGAGGAGTTCGCCGGCGCCTTTGATGACGCGGACTCGGTGGAGATGCTGGACATCTACGCAGCCAGCGAGGAGCCGATACCGGGTATTGACGCCAAGGTGCTGGCGGCCCAGATCAACGCTGGTCAGCCCCATCATCCCCAGGTGCACTATGCGGGGAACGTTCCGGACGCGGTAGCGGCTGTCACAGACCGCGCCCGGGACGGTGATCTAATCATGACGCTCGGTGCCGGCAGCGTCTCACAGATCGGTCCTCAGGTGCTTGAGGGCCTGTCGAAATAAGTAATTGCAGATCGAAATCCCAACAGCTAGTAAGCGACCGTGATTTTGCGCTTCATCAACGTCAAACCATAGCCGCATTGTGGCGTATCGGAAGAATCGACCCCGGCGGACCACTTCTGAGTGGCAAGAGGATGCAAGTTTTGGTCGAAAATGGTGACCTGAGAAAAGGTAAGCTGCCGGTCCGATGGGTAGTCGTCGCAACTGTTGATGTAATAGGCTTCGAGTACTCCACCGAAGGCCCAATTGAAGGCCTGCCCATTGCTGGGGGTATTGCCCAGGGTGGTGCTATCCCCAGTTGAAAGGTCGACACTGAGAACACTCCACGCCGGACAGGCGTGCGTTCCCGGTGGGCAGCTATTCGTGATGGAACCATAAATCTTGTCGCCCGTGGTCACGGCTACCGCTGGGCTGTTGGTCACGATGCCATTCAGGCAGCAGTTCCAACTGGCGATGGTCCACCGACCCTGATACCAACCCAATACGGGTTGCAGAATGCTTTGAACACCATTGATGTCTTCGAATCCGGGAAACAAGTACAAGACCTGCCCATCATCTCTATAGGGCTGCGATGGCACCGTCCAGGTCGCGATCAGTGCACCATAGGATTTGTCCGCCGAGCCAGTGGTAATGCTTGCGGATTCTACCCAGCCGTCTATCTCGGGCGATGAGCGGGCGTTCGCAGTATTTGCGGCCATCCCGCTTCGCAGATAATGCGGATAACCGCAGACCGCTACGCTGGCGTTGACGCTTCCGTTCGCGTGTTGGACCTTTCCATCCGCCAGCAGTCTCTCTCCTTTCGACAGGCTTTGTAAGCAGGACGTATGGAAGTAGCCGAATGGCGTGATCACATATCCCTCCGGCACATTCGCGGGGCGGTGTGGCCCTGCCAGTGGAGTCGCGTTGAGGGCAGTGGCTTGCTGAGAGTTATCGGAAACGTCTGAACCGTTGATTGGTTCACCAGGCGCTCCCACCAGGGCAGTAGCGAAAACAAGGCCCGTGAGCACGAGTCTCACGAGCGGCATCGTTGCGAAAAAGGTTCGGTCCATGGTGCCCTCTCCGTCGGTTTGTGCGGTTGATTATGTGGGGGGAGAGGCGGGGATTCTACCCCGATAAAGCCGCCATGAGTCAAGGAAAAAGCCAGATATATCATCGGCCGATAGCCTCTGAAGCGCCCTCGCCCGCGCCCTCTTCTCCGGTGCGGGGGTGAGGAACCCCGCTGCCGTGTTCAAGTTACCGTTGCTGTGCGGGTACCTCGCTCGATTTCGGCTGTACTATGCACAGGGCGCTTGGGGATGCCGCAGGGTATAGTGGCCGAAGGCGATTCTCACGACCTGGCTCGGGCGTGGCGAAAGTAGAACAACAATTCAGCCGCGCGGCAGCGACTCTGGCGGATGAGGAAGGCTTCAATGATGTCTTCCGTCCGCACGCGGTCAGCCGGCCGCGACCTCCCTCCCCCTTTCAGGAGACCGGCTCAGTGCGCCCTCTTGAGGAGGAGGACGACGATGAGCTGCCGGTCCTGCGGACGCGACGCCGTGTCCCGATCAAGCGCGGACCCGTGCCGCGCGGACGGCTCGGCCGCATCCTGATTCTTGGTGGAGCGCTGGCGGTTCTTGCGCTCGTGATCGCCGGCTGTGTCGCCGTGCACAGCTTCTTCATGACCGACGCGCGCTTCCGCATCGACGCCGCCTCATCCATCCAGGTATTGGGGAACAGCCAGGTCACCCGGCCGGAATTGCTCTCTGTCTTTGGCGGCGACATTGGCCGCAATATCTTTCATGTGCCGCTGGCGCTGCGCCGCGCCGAACTGGAACAGCTTCCCTGGGTGGAGCACGCCACGGTCATGCGCCTGCTGCCCAACCAGCTTCGGGTCGCTGTCATCGAGCGTGTGCCGGTTGCCTTCGTGCGCGCCGGAAATCAGATTGGGTTGATCGACAAGCAGGGCGTTCTGCTCGACATGCCGCCGGCCATGATGGCGGCCAAGCGCTACTCCTTTCCCGTGGTCACCGGCGTCCTGCCGCAGCAGAGCGCAGAAGACCGCGCGTCGCGCATGCGGCTGTATGCCGACTTCATGAATGCGCTGAATTCCACCGGCGGGGCCGCATCTTCGCAATTGAGCGAGGTCGATCTCTCCGATCCGGAGGACGTGCGGGTGCTGTTGCCCTCGGCCGGATCGGATCTGCTGGTGCACTTTGGCGGCGACGATTTCGCCGCACGCTGGCAGCGGCTGGAGCAGAAGCTTCCCGCCTGGCGACAGCAGTATCCGCGGCTCGCCGGGGTAGATCTGCGCTACCAGCGGCAGACGGTGCTAGAGATGGCAAAAACGGGGCTGGATGACGCGAGCGCGTCACCCCCAGCGGTTGCGAAAGCGCAGCCGGCTAAAACGGTTGCGCGCAACCATGCTCCCGCGCCAAAGAGCGTCGAACGTGGCAGGATGTCACCCACCCACAAGCCCGTGAATAAACCCAAACCAACCAGGAAGCCGGCGCATAGCCCGGTGGTCCACCGAGACACCCAAACATGAACGCACCGGAACGCAACGATGGTCTGATCACGGTGCTCGATGTGGGCAGCTCGCGGGTGCGCGTGGTGGTGGCGGAGGTGGTCGACGGCGCACTGCGCCATCGCGGCCACGGTTCGACAGCGGCCAAGGGCATGCGCAAGGGGCTGATCGCAGAGCTGGCTCCGGCGGCGCGCTCGATCATCCAGGCGGCAGACATAGCGGAGCAGAGCGCGAATGCCATCCTGGCACATTGCGTGGTTGGGATAGGCGGTCCGCATGTGCGCGGCGTGAACAGCCGTGGAGGCATCAGCCTGGGAACGCGTATGCGCGAGATCACCCGCGAAGATGTGCGCGCCGCGGTCGATCGCGCGCGTGCCGTCTCGCTTCCTGCCGAGCGCGAGCTGATTCATCTGTTGCCGCAGCAGTTCATTCTCGATGAGCAGCCGGGCATTCACGACCCGGTCGGCATGATCGGCAACCGGCTGGAGGTGAACCTGCACCTCGCCACCTGCTCGGCCAGCGCCGCGCAAAGCCTGGTCACCTGCGCAAACAAGGCCGGTCTCGAAGTGACAGACACGGTGTTTGAAGGCGTGGCTGCGGCGGAAGCGATCGTCTCCGCGGACGAGCGTGAGCTGGGCGTCTGCCTCATCGACATCGGCGCCGGTTCTTCTGAGGTTGTCGTTTTCTTCGAGGGCGCGGTCGCGCATACCGCCGTGGTCCCGATCGGGGGCGATCATTTCACCAACGACATCGCTGTCGGCCTGCATGTGTGCGTGGAAGAGGCGGAATTTCTCAAGCAGCATTACGGCAATTGCGTGGTGACGGCGATCTCTTCCTCCGCCGAAGTGGAGATCAGCGGCACACCGGGACACGGGCCGCGCACCATTCCGCAGCGGCAGATCGCGGAGATTCTCGAGCCGCGCGCGCGCGAGCTCTTCCATATGCTGCGCGACAACCTGCGCTCGGGCGGTGTGCTCGAGGCGCTGGGCGCGGGCTGCATCCTGACCGGCGGCGGCGCTCGGCTGGCCGGCCTGCTCGATTCCGCAGAGAGCCTGCTGCATGTTCCCGCGCGCCTGGGTTATCCAGCGGCGTTGTCGCGCATGCCGGAAGAGCTGGTGCAGCCGGAGTACGCAACCGCCATCGGCATGCTGCTTTACACCCATCGGACGCGAGTGTTGAAGGCAGCGGAAGACCACAGTCTCCGCGCCAAGTTGCGGGCGATCTTTGCGGGAAGCCTGTAAAGGCTACGCGCTGCAGAACCAGCCCGCCCAGCGCAAACCCATTCTGCATCGCTTCCCGGATCGAATCCGAAGTTCAGTATTCACAAGCCTGCAACGCGGCCGTAATGCTGCAACCCTAGCATCCACTCCGGTCGACGGCATCGCTGTTCGTGAGGGCGTCGGCACTTTGGAAGCAGAAGGTGAAAGAGATGAAGCTTGTGAGAGGTGCAGTTCTTGGGCTGTCGATGACCCTTGCGGCCACGATGGCTATTGCCGAGGAAGGAAGCGTGCCGAAAGGCCTGCCTCACCTGGACCATGTGTTTTTCATCATGATGGAAAACCACGGGTACAGCCAGATCGTCAACAATCCGAACGCCCCGTATATCAACCAGCTCGCAAAGAGCGCGAATGCGGCAACAAATTACTTCGCGATCGCGCATCCCAGTCTGACCAACTATCTTGAGGTAGTGGGCGGCTCCAACTTCGGCGTTCATGACGACAACTATCCGGACTGGCACAACACGGCCTGTACACCAAATCTGGTTTCAGGCGTTCCCTCCACCGACAATCCGGTGAGCCCGAACGTCTGTCCGATCTCCGGCTCTGGCACCGACGCAGCAACCCCGGCGATCGATTACACCAACGAATTCCAGGGCACCCCGGGCACGATCAATATCGACGGCACTACATCGATACCGGCTGCGCACAACATCACGGGAAAGACGATTGCCGATCAGCTTGTCGATTCGGGACGCCAGTGGAAGAGCTACCAGGAAAACCTGCCGCTGACGGGCGCGGACCTGGTGAACTACAGCGATGGCGTCTTCACCGACAGTACGGACTTCACCAAGCTGACGCCGGCGCAGACTCCGCCGCTGACGAGCGCCGGCATCGTGGCGCTCTACGCGGCGAAGCACAATCCCTTCGCGTACTTCGCCAACGTACAAGACGGCACAGACCGGAAGAACAGCTTTAAGAACATGGTGGGTTTTGATGGACCGTATGGTCTCTATGCCAACCTGGCCGACAATCACGTTCCAGCCTTCTCCTTCATCGCGCTCAACCAGTGCAATGACCAGCACGGACGCGGCAATGCTGGACCGTTCTGCAACTTTGATCCGAATGACAACGGCACCCAGGCGGGGCTAAACCCAGCGCTGATCTACCAGGGTGACGTGACCGTGCAGAAACTGGTGAAGGCGATCAAGACATCCGAGACCTGGCGCGATGGCAAGAACGCGATCGTGATCGTATGGGACGAAAACGACTACAGCCAGGCGCCCAACACCAACCAGGTGCTGCTGATCGTAGACACCAACTATGGCGTGCATGGGAAGACGAGCAACGTGCGCTATGACCACTTCGCGCTGCTGAAGACGCTCGAGGCGGGATTCGGTTTGCCCTGCCTCAATCACGCCTGCGACGCCAAGGAGAAGGTGATGTCGGATCTCTTCCAGGCGAGCGGTAAGCATGGCGACGGCGATGGTGACGGCGACGACCGCTAGACCGCGCATTACGGTAGCAGTTGAACATTGAAGGGCCAAGTTGGGGAAGACAAGCGGCCCGGCCTTTGCGCCGGCCGCTTCTTTACTATGCAGATTCGACGCCGAAATGTGTTCCTGCGCCCATCGCGCTGGAGCTGAAAATGGAAGCCTGGCTAGCCGCTTTTGCCCTGTGGAGAAAAAGCACTAGAAAACCCGAGGAAACAGGAATAAAAGCAGTAATAGCACGGAATACAGCAGCGAGATGGGAGCAGTGAGCCGATGAATGATCCAGAGGAGATCCGCATTCAGTACAACGACGAGATGCCGCGCGGCGCAAAGATCAAGGTGATCGGTGTGGGCGGCGGTGGCGGCAACGCGGTGAATCGCATGATTGCGGCCAAGCTGGAAGGCGTCGAGTTCATCGCCGCAAACACGGATGTGCAGGCGCTGCAGCTCTCGCAGGCGCCGGTAAAGTTGCAGCTTGGCGTGAAGCTGACCAGCGGCCTGGGTGCGGGCGCGAACCCCGACGTGGGACGGCGCGCGGCGCTTGAAGACTCCGAAAAAATCATCGAGGCGCTGGAAGGCGCGGACATGGTCTTCGTGACCACCGGCCTCGGCGGCGGTACCGGCACCGGCGCAGCACCGGTGATCGCCTCGCTGGCCAGCGAGATGGGCGCGCTGACGGTCGCAGTCGTGACGCGTCCCTTCGGCTTCGAAGGCAAGCGGCGCATGCAGCAGGCCGAGCGCGGTATGCAGGAGCTGCTGGAGGCGGTCGATACCATGATCGTCATCCCCAACGAGAAATTGCTGGTAGTGGCCAAGGACGCCGGCTTCTTCGAGAGTTTCCGCGTCGCCGACGATGTGCTGCGTCAGGGCGTGCAGGGTATCTCGGACATCATCACCATCCCGGGCATCATCAATCGCGACTTCGCCGATGTGAAGACAACCATGCACGGCATGGGCTATGCGGTGATGGGCACCGCGATGCGCTCAGGTGCGAACCGGGCAATCGAAGCCGCGCAGGCAGCAATGGCCTCACCGTTGCTCGAAGCCGGCGCCATCGACGGCGCAAGGGGCATCCTGATCAACATTTCGGGATCCAGCAATCTGAAGCTGAGCGAGGTGAACGAAGCCTCGACGCTGATTCAGAATGCAGCTCACGAAGAAGCCAATATCATCTTCGGCGCGGTGCTCGACGAGAGCATGGGCGATGAAGTGAAGATCACGGTCATTGCGACCGGCTTCCGTAAGGACCTCCCAAACCGCGAGGAGTTGTCCCGCGATGCTCATTCGTTGAAGCCGGAGGCGCCGGCCTTCCTGAACCTGGACGTTCGCCCAGCGGTGCCGCGCTTTGCTAGCGAGGTGGTCGCAGAATCCGCCCGTGTGAGCATGCCCGTGGCCGAACCGGTCGGAGTAGGCGCGGCCCCAGCGGCGTACGCGTCCGGATTCGGCAGTCAATCTTTTGCCAGCGCGGAGCCTTTTGCCAGAGTGGAGTCGCCCACCTTCGAACCCATTGCGGTGCACGCCCCGACAGCCAAAGAGCGCAAGGAGGCGGCCGCCTCGCCGGAGGATTCGGCCATTGGAGGCTTCCTCGAAACCCTGACGGCGGACGACAAGCGGGCCCGGGAGCAGCGCCGCATGGAAGAGTCGCATCTGGAGGAACTGGACGTGCCGGCGTTCATGCGCAAGGGCGCTCGCTGAAGCCGGAGCAAATGAGGCCGGGAGCAGATGAGACCGGGTCGAAGAGGCGGGCTTTTTTTCTTCGCGAGGAGCCGCGTACCGTCGTGCCTGAAAGCGGATTCCGGTATCCGCTTGATATAATCAAGCATCCCACTAAAGCTTAGGGTACCTTCCTCCTTCCGGGACTAGTACCGAGGTAAGTACCGGAGTTGTAATGTGGAGAACGCTCAACCAGCGGGACGGGTAAGCTAGATTCCAGAGATGGGGATTGCAGTCGCGGCGAATCTGCCGGTCTGTCGTATCCCCGCTACACTGGACACTGGATACTCATCCGGGTTGAATCCAGCAGGGGCTTCTCTCAATGGGTCGGATCGTCTCGTTTTTTCTCACTCTCGGAGTGGCTGCGGGGCTCGCCAGCGCGATTGCGCCCGCCCAGGCCACGACCATCACGACTGTCCACCACCGGAAGACTTCGCGTCTGCATTCGACCCACAGGCACCATGCTGCGGCAACAGCGAGCACGCGACTGGTGCGCGGCCGGGATGGTAAACTGCATCGCGTAGCCGTCCGCCATCGCTACTACGAGCATTTCACGGGCGACTCCTATGCGGAAACGGACATTACCGCAGGCGACGTTACAACAGGTGAAGACCCGGTGGTCCGCGCGGCAGCCATCGAGGCGCTGGGCAACATGAACGGAACGGCGGTTGCGATCGATCCCAGCACCGGCCGCATCCTGGCCATGGTGAACCAGAAGCTTGCGCTTTCGAGCGGTGCAGAGCCCTGCTCGACCATCAAAGTCTCGGTTGCGCTCGCGGCCCTGGAAGAGGGGATCGTCACCAAGGATACGCCGGTGAACCTGGGCGGCTGGTCGATGACCATGACCGAGGCGCTGGCCCATTCCAACAATCTTTACTTTGAGACCATCGGCCGCCGTCTCGGCTTCGAGCGCGTCCGCCACTACGCCAACCGTTTTGGTCTGGGCGAGATGGCCGGCTGGAATATTCCTGGCGAGCAACTGGGTGTGTATCCCAATCAGGAATTGCCCGAGAAGCTGGGTGGAGTAGGCCGCATGTGCTCCTTCGGTCAGAGCATCTCGATGACCCCGCTGCAACTGGGCGCGCTGACCGCGGCCATTGCGAATGGCGGCACGCTGTACTACCTGCAGCATCCCACCACGCCGGCAGAGGCGGTCGATTTCACGCCACGTGTGAAGCGCGTGCTGAACATCAAGCCCTTCATTCCAGACGTGGCCAGCGGCATGGGCGGCGCAGTGGCCTATGGCACAGCCCGCTCGCTGCGCGCCAGCTTCAGCGAGCTTCCGGTGCTGGGCAAGACCGGCACCTGCTCGGAGAACGGAACGCGCTTTGGCTGGTTCACCTCCTACGCGGACACCAACTACGGCCGCATCGTGACCGTCTTCTTCCTCGAAGGCGGCCGGCCGACCTTCGGCCCCAAGGCCGCGGAGTTGACCGGCGTTTTCTACCGCAATCTGTGGGACCACAGCTACTTCGCAGAGAAGAACCCTGCGGAGGCACCTGCCGCGGGCGCGATGGGACAGCCATCCACCGCGACTGGAGTGATTCAGTAGCATCAGAAAAATCGAGCGACACAACGGCCTCCCGGGTGGAGGCCGTTATCATTTTCAGGATGAAGCTGCATCCCATTTCAGCATGAAGATCCTGACCGCGGCAGAGATGCGCGCCGCCGATGCAGCCACCACGGCGGAATACGGCATACCGTCGATGTCGTTGATGGAGAATTCCGGCGCGGCTGTAGCCCGCTTCGTCCTGCAGGAGTTCCCGGAGGCCGAGGGCGGCGGCAAACGGATTGTGGCGCTCTGTGGAAAAGGCAACAATGGCGGTGACGGATTGGTGGCGGCGCGCATCTTGGCCGAGGCCGGCTGCGATGTTGGCGTGCTGCTGCTGGCTCACGCCGCAGACCTCAAAGGAGATGCCCGCACGGCGTTGGAACGGCTGAGCGCGGCGGAGCTGGTGCCCGTGGAGGCTCCGGATGAAGCTGCCTTCGCCGCTGCTGAGATAACCGAATTGCTGGATGGAGCAGACCTGTTTCTGGATGCCGTGCTGGGCACGGGCTTCCGGCCGCCGATGCGCGGCGTTGCCGTGGCGCTGGGCGAGTGGCTGGCTGCACACCGCGAGTCGCCGGTCGTGAGCATAGACCTGCCCTCCGGCTGGGATGCCGACAGTCGGGCGATGCAGCAGCCGGGAGCTTATCGCTCCGACGCGGTCGTGACATTTACCGCGCCCAAGCTGGCGCATGCTTTTGGTTTTCTCACGCGCGGTCCGGTGGTGGTCGCGGAGATCGGCTCGCCGGATGCGGCAGTCCGGTCAGCAACCGGGCTCGATTGGGCGGGAAGCGCCAAGCGTCTCACCGAGACGCCGCGCTGGCCCGACAGCAACAAAGGCAAGTTTGGTCACGTGGGCATCATCACGGGCGCACGGGGACGCGCTGGCGCCGCCGCGATGGCAAGCTACGCCGCACTTCGAGCAGGCGCCGGCCTGGTGACCGCAGCCGTGCCGGAATCGATCCTGAATACGGTTGCGGCCATCGCGCCAGAGCTCATGACCGAGCCGCTGGCCGAAACAACCGAGGGCGGCATTGCGCTGCGTAACCTGGAGGGCGACCGAGCACTGTTGGAGAAGAGAACAGTGGTGGCGATTGGGCCGGGGCTGGGACAGGAAGCGGAAGCGCAGCAGTTTGCCTTGCGGCTCATTGAGCTATGCGGCGCCCCCGGCTTGCGAATTTCAGACAAGCCGATTCCGATGGTGCTCGATGCCGATTGCCTGAACGCCATCGCGCAGCACAAGTATCCGCTCAACGGCCGCGGCCGCACGATCGTGCTGACGCCGCACCCGGGCGAGATGGCGCGGCTGGTCGGCAAATCCATCGCCGAAGTCGAGGCCGACCGCGAGGGCGTCGCGCGCGCCTACGCTACCGAGCATCACGTCACACTGGTCCTGAAGGGCTGGCGTACGCTGATCGCGCATCCGGATGGAGGCATTGCAGTCAACACGACCGGAAATCCTGGACTAGCGAAGGGCGGCAGCGGCGATATCCTGACCGGCATTGTGGCGGCGATGCTTGCGCAATATAAAGAAAATGTCGCCGAGGCGCTAGAAGCAGCGGTTTACCTGCATGGTCTCGCGGCGGATTTCGCTGTCGTCGAGCGCGATGAGCACACATTGTTGGCGACCGAGGTATGTAGGTACCTGGACCACGCCTTTCGTTTTCGTGCCACGCAGCGCGACGGAATTACGTGGCTGCAGGGCCTCCCCGGTATGCTGAAACAGGAACAACATGAGGCCACCCGATGACAACAGCGCCGACCGAGTTCGTGACTCACAGCAGCGCGGAGACGATCGAGGTAGGACGCAAGCTGGCCGCTCTGCTGGTGCCGCCAAAGTTCCTGATCCTCCGCGGCGATCTGGGGGCGGGCAAGACCACGCTGGTGAAGGGGATCGCCGAGGCGCTCGACGCGGCCGATGCGGACGAGGTGACCAGCCCGACCTTCACGTTGGTGCATGAATACCAAGGCACGCGCGACAACGGTGGCAAGCGCACGCCGGTGCGGCTGTATCACCTGGACCTCTACCGCATCGAAAGTGAACGCCAGTTGGAGACGCTGGGGCTCGATGATCTTGAGACCAGCGACAGCATCGTGCTGGTGGAGTGGGGCGAGAAATTTCCCAGCGTAGTGAAGCGCAGCCAGGGTGAGATTGTGATGACATCGCTCGATGGCGATAAGCGGCGGATTACGCTCAAGATGAAGCCGTCGCCCGCGGTTGTGGCTGCTAAAACACCGTGATTAAAACCCCATAATGTTGTAGCCGCAATCGACGAAGGTGATTTCGCCGGTGATACCGCTGGCCAGGTCGGATAGTAGGAAGATAGCGGTTGAGCCGACCTCCGATTGCTGGACATTGCGGCCCAGCGGCGAGCGCTCTTCGTGCGACTTCAGCATCAGGCCCAGGCCGCCGATGGCGCGCGCGGCCAGTGTCTTGATGGGCCCGGCCGAGATGGCGTTCACGCGGATGTTCTTCCGTCCCAGGTCGGCGGCGAGGTAGCGGACCGTGGCTTCGAGCGCTGCCTTGGCCACGCCCATCACGTTGTAGTTGGGAACTACCTTTTGGGCTCCGTAGTAGGTGAGCGTCAGGATGCTGCCGCCGTCGGTCATCAGCGGCACCGCAGCGCGGCTGAGCGCGATCAGCGAATAGACGCTGATGTCGTTAGCGATGCGGAAGTCCTCCCGCGAGGTTTGGACGAAGTCATTCTTCAGCGCATCTGCGGGGGCGAAGCCGATGGAGTGCACCAGGAAGTCGAGCTTGCCGTGCTTTTCCTTCAGAGTCGCAAAGAGCTGGTCGATCTCGGCGTCGTTCGAGACATCGCACTGATACGCCTCGGCGCCCTTCAGCTCGGCAATCATGTCTTCCGCTTCCAGCTTGAGACGCTCGTTCTGATAGGTGATCAGCAGCCGTGCGCCAGCCTCGTTCAGCTTCTGGGCGATGCCCCACGCGATACTGCGTTTGTTGGCAACGCCGAATACAATGGCTGTGCGGCCTTTCAAATCGATCATGCGTACTTTCCTTCCCGTGAATCGCCCGGCATCCATGCGGATGCCCGCGCAAGGAGCAAGATTACCAGCTATGAGCAAGAAGATGAGGACGTGGGGCCTGAGTTTGATCGGCAGATGAAGCTGGCAGAGCGGATCATGCAAGCGGATCGGGAGATATTGGTCTCGCTCGCCAGCATGACTGAGAGCCGTTCTGAAGTCATTCGCTCTGAGGATTGCGCATCAGAACCGAATACCCATAAGCAAGATTAGCCGCCAAGATCGATAAGCTCCACGCCGTCGACGGCGCGGCCCAGGAAGCGCGTGCCAAGCGAGCGGAACTTCGCGACAGAGTCTGTCGCATAGAAGCGGACCCGTGGCTCGCGGAGTGCGGACGATTCGAGTGCGAGCCGGGCAGCTACCTGTTCGGCGGTTACGTGTGCGGAATCGATAACCCGGACAGCGCGTCCGCCGTCGTGGTCGCCGAGCGTCTCTTCAATTACCCCGCGCAGCAGCGGATAATGCGTGCAGCCGAGCACCAGGGTGTCCGCCGTCATGCCGCCTTGAGTGGCGTGCGAGAGCAGGTCGTCGAGATAGATGGCGGTGACCTCGCGCGTTACCGGATGTTCGATCCAGCCTTCCTCGACCAGCGGCACGAGCAGGGGACACGCCTTCTCGATGGCGCGGAGGCCGAGCTCGCGGCAGGCAGACGAGTAGGCATGGCTCTCCACCGTAGCTGCGGTCGCAATCACCATCACATCCTTTGTCCGGGAGCTTTGGAGAGCAGCGGTCGCGCCGGTCTCGATCACGCCGATCACGGGGATCTCGACTGCGGCACGCAGCGCGTCGAGGGCGAGCGCGCTGGCGGTGTTGCACGCGATCACCAGTGCATCGGCGCCCTGCTCAACGAGAAAGTGGGCGCTTGAGACGGCGTAGCGCGCGACGGTGGCCTGGGATTTGGAGCCGTAGGGGAGGCGAGCGGTGTCGCCGAGGTAGAGGTAGTCTGCCGCAGAGGCCTGAGTGAGAAGCGCGCTGAGCACGGTGAGACCGCCTACTCCGGAATCGAAAACCCCGATCGTCGGAATGGCCTGTTTCATTTCGCCTCCGCCGTGGGCGGTGGTGGAGCGGCGCTCGAAGCGAGATAGGTACGGGTCAGGTCGGCATGGCCGGCCAGCGTGTCGCGCGGCGTGCCATCCACCAGGAACCGCACCTGCGTCACCTCAGGCATGCTCGCATGCAGCGTGCCGATGAGAGAGAGCAGGGTCATCGTCTCCGTCTCAATGCCGGAGGGATGCGCCTGCAGCAGACCGCTGCTCAGGTTCACCACGGCCAGCGTGCCGCCAGTGGTGCCCGCGGGCAGCGGGACGAGGAAGACGTCATCCACTCCGGCGTTGACGGCGATGGGGTGAGGGGAGCCAGGCTTCGCATATTCGGCGAGAAGCTGGTTGAGAAGATAGCGCGCGCGTGCATGGGGCTCGGCGGGAAGCGCGATGAGCCGATCGGTGTTCACCAGCGATCCGTCGGTATCGTTCGCGAGCATCAGAACGACATCGCTGGTGGGCATGGCGCTGGGCGGCGTAAGTGGCGATGCGGCATTCGCGTCGGCCTGCAGCTTGTCCGTGGCGCGTTCGCGCATGCGGATGAGGAAGATGGCCATCACTGCGGAGACCAGCAACAGCACCCACAGCAGCACGCGTTGATAGCGGGGAATCATGGCTGCGCGTTCCAGTCGCGACGCCAGCTTTCGACCGCGGCAGCCAGTCCGGCCAGGATGCGGGACTGATAGTCAGGATCGCTCAACGCTGCGGTCATGGCGCCATCTTTCGTCAGAGGTGCAATTTCTACCGCGGCCGCGGGGCAGGTCATGTTATCGAGAGGCTGCATGGCGGTGCGTCCCAGCGTCACCGGCACGCCGGCGTGGGTCATCGCGCTATTGATCTCTGCGGCCCAGCGCAGGCTCTTCTGCAGATACGCGGCTTGCGCCTGGTCCCAGGGCAGGAATGTGGTGGGCTGTGCCGGCGGTAGAGAGGACGTGAACAGGTGGATGCCGCTACCGCTGTCGGAGGCGTGCAGGATGAGGCAGGCCGCGGGCTTGTGCGCATTTGCCATGGCGGCGCGTTGGGCCGGCGGCAGCGTGACATCGCTTTCGCGTGTGGTGGCGACGGGTATGCCGCGCGCGGAGAGCATCGAACGCAGCCGGATGGAGAGCGCGAGCACCAGGTCCTTCTCGTCGAGATGGGCGGCCAGGTGTGCGCCGGTGTCCGCACCGCCGTGTGCCGCGTCGAGCACGATGAGGAATTGCGGCTGCACCGCGGCAGAGGAGCGCGGTGGCAGCGTGGGCTGCTGTTGCCCTGCTTGCTCGAGCGGCGAAGGGAACGCGGACAAAGATGCGGCGAGCGCACAGACCACGAGCGAAAGGTAGCGGACGAGTCTAAACCTCACCCGCCGGACCTCACCCGCGGGCATGCCTCAGTCCAGCGCATAGATGGCGAGGCCGCTCAAGAGCTTGGGATAGAAGTCGGTAGACTTCTGCGGCATCACCTCGCCGTTGAATGCGATCTCGCGCAGCTCCTGCAGGGTAGCCGGGTTCATCAGGAACGCTGCCTGCGCGGTGCCCTCGGTCACCTGCTCCACGGCTTCGCCGGCATCGCGCAGGTAGCGGAGGTTGCGCTGCTCGCGGATGGATTCCTCGGAGAGTCCCAGCAACTGCTCCAGCACCAGCTCATGGAGCTGGGCGACATCGAGCTGCCGCTGTCGCTCCGGCAGGTGTGCCAGCGCCTGCTGTACTGCGTCCGGCCGGGCCTTCAGAAGGTAGGCGTCGCCGGTTAGAACGGCAACGAATGCCGTGTTATTGCTGCCCGCTTCTGCAAGCTTCGCGGTCAGCTGCGCGGCATCTGTCGCATTCAGTTTCTCGATCTCGAAGAATGGCGCTGCGCGCTCGAGGAAGGACTCCGGTCGAAAACCTTCCAGATCGAAGACCACGCGATGGGTGGGCAGGATGAGCAGACCGTCGCTGTCCATGTTCACGAAGGTCATCATCACCGCCGCTTCGGGATAGGGCGGGTGCGGCAGGGTGGAGGCCAGATCGCGCTCGCGCGTGTGGTGCATGTGGGCCGGCGCGTGCTCCTTCCCGTAGTTCAGCGCGGTCTCGTAGCGATGGTGGCCATCGGCGATGATCAACTTTTTGTCACTCATCGAGCCGATGACCAGCCGCAGCGACTGCCGGTCGGTGATGCGGGAGACGCGATGCAGCACACCGTAGTCGTCGGTGACCTCGACGTGCGGCTGGAAATTCTGAAAGAGAATCTTCTCGATGCTCTGCGCCGGGTCGGAGTAGAGCATGAAGATCTGGCCGAAGTGTGCGCGTGTCGCCTTCAGCAGGTTCAGTCGGTCGCTTTTGGGCTTGGATAACGTCTGCTCGTGACGAAAGACCACTTTGGACGCATAGTCCTCCAGGCCACCGAGCGCGACGAAGCCGCGACGCTCCCGCACCTCGCCCGGCTGCCCCGGAACCTGGAAGCGTTGCGAGTAAGCGAAGATCGACGGGTCGTTATCGGTCTGCAGCACGCCCTTGCTGCGCCATTCATGAAAGTCATTTGCGGCGCGCGTGTACACGTCGCTGACGCCGGGCTCATCAAACAATTCAGGCAGGCCGAGGATGATGCGCACCAGGTTGTAAGGGCTTCGTCCGTAGTAGACCTGCTGCATCGCGGGCGTGATCTTGTCGTAGGGCTGGGTGACCACGTCTTCGATGCGAACGGCGGTTGGATTGTAGCGCGTGGCGCGGAAGGGATAGATGCGTGCCATCAGTTTTGGCGATTGTACTAGAGTGCGCGAGCGAACCCGGTGTGAGCTATTCGGCAGAAGAGAGAAGGATTTGCCGGAGGCGTGAGGTTTGGCTTGTGCCCTGTTCGCCGGGTTGACAATCGCGAGACAATTGCCCGCTGAAAATTCTGCTTGGGCTATGCTGGGCGCCATCGTGTAGCATGACGCTCATTAGGATTGCCGCATGGTGTCCACGTCTACAGGCTGGTTCCTGCCGCGGCTTGCTCATCAGAGCCGAAGTTTGTGCACGCTGTTGCTCGTGCTGGCGCTGGTCTGTCCGGCGCTGGTACATCCTTTGCAGGCGCAGGATGATCCTCTGAATACGATCCACGTCACGCCGCCGCCTCCGAAGCCGGCACCGCCCACCGGGCCGCCACCGCTTGAGGGCAAGGCCGCATTGCATGCGCGGACCGGAGAACGCATGCGCGTCGATGTGAATCTGGTGCTGATCCCGTTGACCGTGACCGATCCGTTGAACCGGCTGGTGACGGGGCTGGAGAAGAAGGAGTTCTTTCTCTACGAGAACAACTCGCAGCAGCAGATCAAATCCTTCTCCGCAGAGGATGCGCCGGTCTCGATCGGCGTCATCATGGACCTGAGCGGCAGCATGACCAACAAGGTGGTGCGCGCGCGCGAATCGATTATCGAATTTCTCCGCACCTCCAATCCGCAGGACGAGTTCTTCATCATCGGGTTCAACGACCGTCCCGAACTGATCGAGGACTTCACTTCGTCGATTGACGATATCGAGGCACGATTGCAGACCGTGCGGCCCGGCCACCGCACCGCTCTGCTTGATGCCATTTACTACGGTGTGAACAAAATGAAGCAGGCACGCTACGACCGCAAAGCGATTCTGATCGTCTCCGACGGCGGCGACAATCGCAGCCGCTATACGGAGAACGAGGTGCGCAACCTGGTGCGTGAGTCGGACACCGAGCTGTTCGCCATCGGCATCTTCGATGCGTATGCCGCTACAAGCGAGGAACGCAACGGTCCGCTGCTGCTGCATGACCTGAGTGAGGAGACCGGCGGGCAGCTTTTCCGGGTGGACGATATTTCGGATATGACCGACATTGCGACCAAGATCAGCGCTGAGCTGCGCAACCAGTATGTCCTCGGCTACAAGCCTGGCGACCCGAAACGCGACGGCAAATGGCGTAAAGTGAAGGTAAAGCTGGTGCCACCCCCCGGGCTGCCGCCGCTTACTGTCCATGCCCGAAGCGGATACTATGCACCCTCGCAATAGGACCTATTTGCGAAATACACTCATACTTTTTTTTCTTCTGATCTCGGGCGGTGCGGTGCTGGCACAACAGGCACCTGCGCCCCCGTTACCCCCTGAGCAGCAGCCGCCGCTCAACGTCGATCGCGATCCGGTCCCCGCGCCAGGCCCGAGCGGTGCTGCCGCCGCAACATCGGCGCCTGCGGCTGAGCAGCCGGGCCAGGTCTCCCGAGGAAAGACCGGCGGCTACACGCTGACCAAGGATGTCGACGAGGTCGTCCTCAGTGCCACGGTGATCGACGATCACGGCCATCTCATTACCGGACTGAAGGCGGACGACTTCCACGTCTTGGAAGACGGCAAGCCGCAAAACATAACCTCGATCCAGGAGCAGGACATTCCCGTCTCCATTGGTCTGCTGATCGACAACTCCGGGTCCATGCGCACCAAGCGGCAGGCGGTGAACCAGGCCGCGCTGGATATGGTGCGCGCCTCGAATCCGGAGGACGAAACCTTCGTGGTGAATTTCGCCGACGAAGCGTACATCGACCAAGACTTCACCAGCGACATCAACAGACTGCGCGATGGCCTTTCGCACATTGATTCCAAGGGCGGCACGGCGCTCTATGACGCGGTGATTGCGTCCGCGGATTACATGTCGAAGAACGCGAAGCGGGCGAAGGAAGTCCTGCTCATCATCACTGATGGAGAAGACAACGCCTCCGGCACGAACCTTGAGGAGACGGTGCGCCGCATTCAGGATCTGCAGGGGCCGGTGGTTTACTCGATCGGCCTGCTGTTTGATGATAGCGGCGGTAGCGGACGTGAATCGCATCGCGCGCGCCGCGCGCTGCAACTGCTCTCGGATAACACTGGCGGGCTGGCCTTCTTCCCCAAGAACCTGGGCCAGGTGGACGAGATCGCGGCGGAGGTGGCGCGCGACATCCGGAACCAGTACACGATCGGCTACCACTCCAGCAAGCCCGCAAGCCTGGGAGGCTATCGAGTGGTGCACGTCGATGCCAAGGCGAAGGGCTACGGCAAGATGACTGTGCGCACCAGGCCCGGCTACTTCCCGCACTCGCAGCCGACTGCGACCAGCAAGCCGGCTACGACCAGCAAGAAGTAGTGAGCATCAAAGCATCCGCTTCAGCCGGAGCGTAACCGGTTCCGGCTTGCCGTTGCGCTCGAGTTCGAGATGCACCAGAGCTCCGGGCGCACTGCGCAGAGCGGCCGTGACACTCCCCAGATTCGCGGCCACTAACGGTTTGCCTTCCATGCGAATGAGAACGTCGCCGGGCTGCACACCTGCGTCCGAGGCCGGCGAACTGGGCGAAACGGTCGCGACCAGGAGTCTGCGATCTGTCGTGCCGGTCAGAACGAGGCCGCTCATATCCGTTTCGAAGGGCTCATGCATGCGCTGGTTCGGTTCCAGATACAGGGACGCATAGCGCTGGTTCAGCACGAAGTTGAAGCGGCTCAGAGCTTCGAGTCCCAGCACCCCCGCGAGGCGTGGATTTCCTCCAGCCGCGCCGGCGGATTCGACTTCTGCAATGGGCGCGCGCAGCGTGAGCGGGCCGAAGCGGAGTTCCTGGAGACGGACAAGGGTTGTCGCCGGCGCAGTCGTTGTTGCCGGCCGCTCCAGCTTCGGGCCAGTTGCCAAGCCGGGATGCGCTGCGAAAAATGCCGAGGCAAGCACGATGCCCGGCCCCGGCTGCGCCGTATCCACCAGGAAAAGTCCTGTGGCACTGCCTCCTCCGGCCAGCGGAATAGTTCCCTCCACAAAGGGCAGCCCACCTGCGCTGAAGATTGGCAGATGCGCGGCTGACGAAGGACAGATCTCGGGGCTGAGCAGGGCGGCCTGCTTGCGATCGAAGTCGACCGCGAGCGAGTAGCGAACAAACTGCGGCTGTCCGAGCACGCCGGCCGTGGGACGGCCGCTCAAGGTGGCGATATAGGCGGTGGAAGCGAGCGAAAAGCCCTGCTGCGGGAAGATGCGCCTGGCAACGGCGAATGGCGCGGTGCCGCCGGCGCTGTACCCCGCCGCGTGTGCCACGTCCGGATCGAGGCTGGTCGCCGTGGCGCCTGTATCGACCACGAAAGAGAGCTGCGGAGAACCGCCGACCGTGCCGGCGAGATAGAGCAAACCGTTCTCCAGCCGGAATGGCACGGCGCTGTTCTCGGCGGTGATGCCCAGTGAACTCGGTGGCGGCGACTGCGGGCGCGCGCCGGGAAGAAACGAGACAGTAAGCGTCACAATAAGGAATAGCCGAAGGAATAGCCGCCGCGACAGACCAGCAAACATAGATGAAAGTATGCGCGCTCCGACGCCGTGCAAGCGGCCCATTTCCATGCCAAGGCGGCGCGCAGTGCGTCTGCGTCCTGCGCTGCTACACTAGTCGGTTCTTTTATGCGGACTGAAGCCCCCACTCTCTCCTTTCGCGGCGCACTGCGCGTCGCCGACGATATTACCGACCTGGTCGGCCAGACGCCGATGCTCCGGCTTACCCGGCTTTGCAGTCCGGAGATGGCGGAGGTCTTTGCCAAGCTGGAGTTTTTGAATCCCGGCGGCAGTGTCAAGGACCGTGCCGCACTGGGCATGATCCTGCGCGCGGAGCAGGAAGGTCTGCTCGCGCCGGGCGCGCAAATCTTCGAAGCGACGGCAGGCAACACCGGCGTGGGCCTGGCGCTGATCGGCGTGAACCGCGGCTACAAGGTGACGCTGTTTGTCCCCGAGGGCTTTGCGGAGGAGAAGTGCATCCTGATGCGCGGATTCGGCGCGAAGGTCAACCGCACGCCCGAGAAGGACGGAATGCAGGGCGCGATCGCGGAGGCAAAGGCCGCGCTTGCTGCGACACCCGGTTCGTGGGGCGCCTTTCAATTTGAAAACCAAGCTAATCCCGATTTCCACGAAGCGACCACCGCAGCCGAGATTTGGGAACAGATGGAGGGCCGGGTCGACGCATTTGTCGCGGGCGTGGGCTCCGGCGGGACCTTCACCGGCGTGGCACGTGGCCTGAAGAAGCGCAACCCGCGGCTGGTGGCGATCGCGGTGGAGACCGAAGGTTCGATCCTGCAGGGTGGACCTCCGGGGCCGCATCGCGTGGAGGGCATCGGCGTCCACTTCATCCCCAAGGCCTTTCATCCTGAGCTGGCCGACGGCGTCATCATGGTCACCGATGACGATGCCTTTCGAATGGTGAAGCGGCTGGTGGCCGAGGAAGGCCTGCTGGGTGGCTCGAGCTCCGGCGCGGCGGTGCATGCGGCGCTCGAAGTGGCACGAAAGCTCGGTCCGGGCAAACGCGTTGCCACCGTCATTCCTGATTCCGCCGAGCGCTATCTGTCGAAGAACATCTTCGACGGCGGCAGGTAGGCATAACAAAGGCCGCTGCACGATTATGCAGCAGCCTTGGTTACAGACGAAGCCTATGGCTTATTGATTTGGGAAGCCATTCAGCGGCACGAGTTGCTGTTGGTTCGGTAGGCCCAGGATCAGCGAAGCGCTCGCTGGAAGGGTTGAATAGGTTCCGGAGGGTGTGTAGGAGAGCGAAATGGTACAGGTGGCCGCGGGCGCCAGAGACTGCCCGCAACTGGTTCGTTCGATGTTGAAGCTCTGTGGCGACGGACCGCTCAGTGTGGGCTGCAGCCCTGAGAGGTTCAGCGGCATATTGCCGCTATTGGTGATGGCCATGCTCCCGTAGCTCGTCGCCGTGCCTTGCGAGGCAAAGACGATGCCGTGAATTTGCGTACGGGTGTACTTGAAGACCGGGTGGGCTGCGCTCGCGATGGATTGGACATAAGTATCCCCATGCGCGTCGACGATGGGTCTCTTGAAGGGCAACTGGTCGAGAGCCGGCACTGTTGGGGCGCAGTTGGTGGGTGTCGGAGTAGGGTAAAAGATATGATTGGTCGGGGTTCCGGTCAGCAGCGTTCCGCTCGCGTCCACGGCCATGCCGAACACGTTGGGAACCTGGCAGATTTTACCGGAGGAGGAGTTGTACACACTATCACCTGTACCAAAATAGGTCTCTCCCGCGGGTCCGATCGCTACATCGGAGATGAATAGTGACTTTGAGTCAGCTGGATCAGTAATTGTTCCCTGCGCGCTCGAGGTCCCATCCGGTTGCACGATGTAATACGCCGCAACTGAAGAATTCGC
>DATBCB010000234.1:0-6882 GCA_036270675.1 Acidobacteriaceae bacterium
CCGTTAGACTCCAATTGCATCCGAACCATCATGGTTCGAGTTCTCTCTATGGGGGCGTGCCTCCTCCTGCTATCCGGCTGCTTCTCGCCGAGCAACACCGATTCGCTTCGGGAGCACACGGCAGATGCCACGGCTGCAGCAAAGCGGAATGCGGGTGCCATTGCCCGAGGCGTTGCCGAGGGACTTATGAGGAAGGGACCGCTCGACATCAATCAGGCAACTGCCAAACAGCTCTCGACTCTTCCCGGTGTGACCCCCGACATGGCAGATACAATTGTCAAAAACAGACCGTACACTTCGACCACGCAACTGGTGCAAAAACGCGTCCTGTCGAAGGCTGAGTTCAATCGCGTCAAGGCCCAAATCATGGTGAAATGACGGCCGTGCCGTATCACCCCCGAACGGTTTCTAAGTCTCCAGTGATTGGCCACACCGCGCTCCTGCATGAAGGGATGGCGTTGCTGCTCGACCTGAGCGGCAAGGGAAAGCTCCGCAGGGCCGACGAGCCCTGGGCCGGACGAGTCAAGTATGTCTCCGCCAAAGCAAAGGACAGCCTGGCTTGACCGCGCCGGTGGTGAGACCGGACGGATTTGTTGCATGGGCGGTGGAGGGCGAACCGGACCCCTCTCCTGCTGCACAGGCACTGACCCGTGGATCGGAGTACCGGCTGGTCATTCTGTCCCAGCGCTTCACTAGGCAATGTGATGGATCCCGGATGCTCCTCGTAGAATAGAGAGAGCATCGAATCAGAGTGTCCACTCAAGCCATCCCGAGCACGGCCACCCCGGCACCGTTCGCGGACAGCGGCCGCCTGACCGACAGCCACGGCCGCGCCATCACCGACCTCCGCGTCTCCGTCACCGACCGCTGCAACTACAAATGCGTCTACTGCCGCACCGGCAATGATGGCGCGCAGTACAGCGAGTTGCCACTCGACGATTACCTGCGCATCATCCGCGTCTTCGTTGCACTTGGCATCGAAAAAGTCCGGCTCACCGGGGGCGAGCCCCTGCTGCGGCGCGATCTTACCACCCTCATCCGCGAGATCGCGCAACTGCGGACCAGCTACGGATCGGACGATAGCCGCCCTAGTGCCTGCGGCGGTTTTCGGCCGAGCGCCCGCGGCGGTTCTGGCCAAACAGCCCGAGGCCACAATAGCGCCCGCGGCCATAATCTGGACATCGCCATCACCACCAACGGCCACCTGCTCGCCGCGCAGGCCGAGTCGCTGCGCAAGGCTGGCCTCACCCGCGTCACCGTCTCCATGGACGCGGTCGATCCCGATATCTTCGCGCGCATCACGCGTGTTCCGGGCAGCTACGATCGTGTGCTCGAGGGTGTTCGCGCGGCGCAGGCTATCGGCCTCGGACCAGTCAAAGTGAATTGCGTGCTGCTCCGCGGCTTCAATGACGACCAGATCGGCCCCTTTGTCCACTTCGCCCGCGCGGAAGGCGTCATCCTGCGTTTCATCGAGTTCATGCCGCTCGAAGAAGACCGCATTTGGTCACCTGACACAGTCATCGGATACGACGAGTTGAAAACCCGCATCGGGGCGGTACGCCCGCTGGTGCCGCTCCCCGCCACCACACCCGGCGAGACCGCGCAGCGCTTCACCTTCGACGACGGCATCGGCGAAATCGGCATCATCGCACCGGTCTCCCGCGCCTTCTGCGGCGCCTGCAGCCGCGTCCGCCTCACTTCAGACGGCAAGATCCGCACCTGCCTCTTCTCCCAGATGGACCACGATCTCTACGGCGTGCTCCGACGCGGCGGCTCGGACGACGACCTCGCTACTTACATCCGCCAGGTCATCGCTCAGAAGGAAGCCCGCCACCACATCGGCGAGCCCGGCTTCCTCAAGCCCAGCCGCAGCATGGTGCACATCGGCGGCTGACCGCCAGCGCGTTCACCATTGCATCGTCATCCCGACCGGAGCCGTCTCCCCAAAGGCGAGACCGGCGAAGTGGAGGGCTCTGCTGTGTCCTCACCGCACCGCCGCAATTTAGGGATAGTCCGTGAACTCCCCGAGCCGGAATACGTCTATCTTTTCTGTCCTGATCCCCATTCAGAGGTAAGCTTTCAGCCCATGAGAGTCCTCGTCCGCCTCGCCGCGATCCTCATCCCAATCCTCACCCTTCCCGGCGCGCTCCAAGCGCAAAGCACCGCGCAAAGTACATCGGCGGCCTCATCCCTCCTCGTCCTTTCCAAGCAAGCCCACACTCTCAGCGTCGTCGATCCCTCTACCCTGCAGGTCGTCGCCCGCATGCCCGTCGGCAACGATCCCCACGAGGTCATCGCGTCCGCCGACGGCACGACGGCCTACGTTTCCAATTACGGCTTCGGCGCCTACAACACTCTCGCCGTGCTCGATCTGGTCGCGGGCCAGCCGCTTCCCTCCATCGATCTGGGCCCGCTGCGTGGCCCTCACGGGCTGACTTTTGTTGGCGGTAAGACCTGGTTCACCGCAGAAGCCGCGAAGGCAATCGGGCGCTACGATCCCGCGACGCACAAGGTCGACTGGATCCTGGGCACCGGCCAGAACCGCACCCACATGATCTATGTCTCCGACGACCAGCAACGGATCATCACGACCAACGTCAGCTCCGGCACGGTCAGCCTCATCGAACTGGAAACCGTCCACATGGGCCCGCCGCCGGGCGGAATGCGCCCTCCAGCTAATCAGGCCAGCGGTCCACCTCCGGGCGCACCGATGACGCGGAAGGACTGGAACGAGACCGTCATCCGCGTCGGCAATGGCTCGGAGGGCTTCGATGTCTCCCCCGACCACCGCGAGGCCTGGGTGGCAAACGCGCAGGACGGTACCATCTCCGTGATCGACATCGCAGCAAAGAAGGTCATTGCGACACTCCAGGCGAACGTCCGCGGCGCAAACCGCCTCAAATTCACGCCGGACGGCAAGCGGGTGCTGGTCTCCAGTCTCGGCGGCCCGGACCTGGTTATCCTCGACGCCGCCACCCGCCACGAGATCAAGCGCATCCCGATCGGCCACGGTGCTGCAGGCATTGTGATGCAGCCCGACGGCGCTCGCGCCTTCGTCGCCTGTTCGCCAGACAACTACGTCGCTGTCATCGACCTGCACTCCCTGACCGTCACCGGCCACATCCAGGCAGGCGGCGAACCCGACGGCATGGACTGGGCCATCCGACGCTGATTCGGCAGGCGCCGATTGGGCATAGGTTGCCTCAATAGTCACCTGTTCGCAGCACGCGGCGCAGGCGCCCCTGCCCGGACGGCCAGTCCGCATGGCACAATCGACAGCAGCCGATGGCCGATACCACTCAGGGTGCTGCAACGCCGTTCGAACATCTCCGGCTCTTCCACGACGCCGCGCGCGCCCTCACTTCTTCGCTCGATCTGCCCACCATCCTGCGCAGCATCCTCGAGCAGATGGAACGCTTCTTCCATCCCGAAAGCTGGTCCCTGCTCATGGTCGACGACGAGAAGCGCGACCTCTATTACGCGCTGGCCCGCGGCGTCTCCGACGAAGCCCTGCAGAACATCCGCATCCCCTTCGGCACCGGCATGGCCGGATGGGTGGCACTCCATGGGGAGCCGCTCATCGTCACCAACGACGGCGCGGCAGCCCGGCTCTCCAGCGGCGAACAGCAACACTCCGCGATCTGCCTGCCGCTGCGCTCGCGTGACCGCACCCTGGGCGTCCTTCAGGTGACGCACGTCGAGCCCCAGACACTGAGCGACGACGCCATCACCTTCCTCTACATCGTCTGCGATTACGCCGCCATCGCCATCGAGAACGCGCGCGCCGTCGAGCGCATACAGGAACTCACCATCACCGACGACTGCACGCATCTGTTCAATGCGCGCCACCTCGCCGCCGTCCTCCCGGCCGAGATCGAGCGCGCCCGCCGCTTCGATACGCCGCTCAGCATTCTTTTTCTCGACCTCGATCACTTCAAGCAGGTCAACGATGTCCACGGCCATCCCGCTGGCAGCCGCGTGCTGGCCGAGGCCGCGGAGGTGATCACCCGCACCATGCGCAACGTCGACATCGCCTTCCGCTACGGTGGCGACGAGTTCGTCGTGGTGTTGCCGCAGACCTCCGCCTCCTCCGCGGCGAAAGCCGCCAACCGCCTGCTCGTCGCGCTGCGCGCCCGCCGCTTCCTCAGCCCGGAAGGGCTCGCCTTGCGCCTCACCGCCAGCCTGGGTGTCGCCAGCTATCCCGCCGACGGAGACAACGCCCCCACGCTCCTCGAACGCGCCGACCAGCGGATGTATCTGGTGAAAAACTCAACGCGCGACGGCATCGCCACCGAAGACTGAAGGTCGGCAACTCAAGTAGGTCTGTCATCCCGACCGAAGCGGCATAGCCGCGAAGTGGAGGGATCTCCTGTTCAAACGTCGGCAGCGCCATCAGAACGAGGGTGCCCCATCCTGAACGGAGCGGAGTGTAGAGAAGAGTGAGCACGACCGAATCTGCAGTGCAGCACTCGCCGACTCGCCGACCGTCACCGGTCGATCGGCAGAATCGCGTTCCGGTTGTCACCCGACTGCGGCTCAATTGCGAAGTCCCACACCGACAAATTGGCCTCACGCGGCCCGAGAATTTCCATCAGCGCATACTGGCCGACGGTCAGCTTCTGCTTCGGCACGACCTTCATCCAGTGCCCGCCGGGAAGCACCGCCGTAGTCGTCTGCGTTACATTCTCGCTCTGCTGTCCCAGTTGGCTGAGCGCCACATTCGTGATCACGCGATAGTCGCGCCGCGGATCCACTTCGACAATGGCGTACTGGCTGTGGGGCGAGCTCACCGCTCCGGGCACCTTAGTATTACTCGTCGCTACGCTCATCGCATCCGGCCTGGCGGTATCGTCGCCGCCGGTCAAACTCACATAAAAGACCGGCTGGTTCTCATGTAGATGGATCTTCGAGCCCATGCCATCCAGCCGCACTTCCAGCTTGCGATTCGGCAGCGGATTGATCTGCCCGCGCTGCACGTTGTGCCCGGTCGGCTGGTTCATGTCGCCGCCATTCTGCTCCAGCGTCACCAGTTCCGGCTGGTTTTGGAAATAATCCAGCACCCACACGCCATCGCGGTCGGGAAGGTTGAGCCGCGGCGCCACCTGCGGCGTGCGCGAGTTTATCTCCGCCTTCTCCGCCGCCGCTTCCGCATCCACAGCGCGCGCATCGGCCGAAGCCGCCGACTCCTCGCGCCCTGCCTCCGTATGGCCATGCGCGAACTTATCCGTCGCCGCCCAGTCCACCAGGCTGACCGGCAGCTCCTCCCACACGCCGTTGCGCTCGGTAGAGATAAAGCGCACCCGGTCGCCCTTGATCTCCCATTGCCGCACCGGCTGGTAGCTGCCGTCGGTCAGAATGAGGCGATGGATGCTGGCAATCGTCGCCGCGTCCGTCGGCGGCTTGGTCTGCGCGAACAGCGCCACCGTCAGAACCATTGCCCCTAGCAATCCGGATGCTTTCCTACGTGCCATCTCGTCCCCAAGTCTAGACGTTCCAAAGGGCAGAAAGTCTGCGCCCACAAACCCACTTCCCAACCCGCCGTCACTCTGCGATACTTGATCGTGCCCACCCGGTACGCCATCCAAACCCAAAATTCAGAGGTGATCCAGTGTCAGCAAAGTACATCTTTGTGACCGGCGGAGTTGTGTCCAGCCTCGGCAAAGGCCTTGCCGCCGCCTCCATCGGGTGCCTGCTGGAAGCCCGCGGACTCCGCGTCAATCTGATGAAGTTCGACCCCTATCTCAATGTCGACCCAGGCACCATGTCGCCCTTCCAGCATGGCGAGGTCTTCGTCACCGACGATGGCGCGGAAACCGACCTGGACCTGGGCCATTACGAACGCTTCACCCACGCCAAACTCACCCGCGATAACAACCTGACCACCGGCCGCATCTACGAGCAGATCATCACCAAGGAGCGCCGCGGCGACTATCTCGGCAAGACCGTCCAGGTCATCCCCCACGTCACCAACGAGATCAAGAACGCCATGCGTAAGGTCGCGGCGGACTGCGACCTCGCCATCGTCGAAATTGGCGGCACCGTCGGCGACATCGAATCGCTGCCCTTCCTCGAAGCCATACGCCAGATGCGCCAGGAGCTCGGCCGCGAGAACACCGTCTTCGTCCACGTCACGCTCGTTCCCTGGATCGCGGCCGCGCAGGAGCTGAAGACCAAGCCCACCCAGCACTCCGTGAAGGAGATGCTTTCGATCGGCATCCAGCCGGACATCCTGCTCTGCCGCTCCGACCGTTCACTCTCCCGCGAGCTCAAGAGCAAAATCGCCCTCTTCTGCAACCTCGAAGACCGGGCTGTCATTGCCGCGCGTGATGTCGCCAGCATCTACGAGGTGCCGCTCAACTTCGCGCATGAAGGCGTCGACGCGCTCGCGCTCAAGTACCTGCATATGGAAACGCAGATACCCGACCTGTCCCGCTGGCAGCAGGTGGTCGACCACGCCTACCACCCCAAGGACGAAGTCCACATCGGCATCGTCGGCAAGTACGTCGAGTACGAGGACAGTTACAAATCCGTAAAGGAAGCGCTGGTCCACGGCGCGCTTTCGCAGAACCTGAAGCTGCGCGTGACCTGGCTCGAAGCCGAAGGCCTCGAAGCCGAGGACTACGTTTCGCAGCTGAAGGATTTCGACGGCATCCTCGTTCCCGGCGGCTTTGGCAAGCGCGGCATCGAGGGCATGCTCAACGCCATCCGCTACGCACGCGAATCCGGCACACCCTACTTCGGTATCTGCCTCGGCATGCAGACCGCCACCATCGAGTTCGCGCGCAACGTCTGCAAGCTGCACGGCGCCAACTCCAGCGAGTTCGACCCCGCCACGCCACATCGCGTCATCTACAAGCTGCGCGAACTTACCGGCGTGGAAGA
>DATBCB010000235.1:0-10531 GCA_036270675.1 Acidobacteriaceae bacterium
CGCGGCGTCTGCGATGATCTAAGTGAACGAGATCAGAGAGCGCGATCTAAGAGAGCGAATACAGAGAAAGCGAAAACCAGAGTTCTGGAGAGCTACGAGCGGGTGAGTCGAAAGATTGCAATTGGGATCGTCTGCGCTGCGATGGCCTGCGGCAGCGCGAGGCTGTGCGCGCAGGCGAATGCTCCGACTTCCTATACTCCTTCAACGAGCGCGACCGACTCGACTACCACCGCGACCGGATCAACCACCGGATCAACCACGGGGAGTGGGACCGGTTCAAGCGGTGGGACAAGCGGTGGGAGTGGTTCAGCCTCATCGCCGTCGACGACCACGACTGCCAGTCTGTCCACTTCGTCTACGCAGCCGCTGACCAATCCAAGCTCAGCGCAGAATCCTTATTATGGCAGCGTGACGATGGGCACCGCCACGCCGGAGACGCTGAAGCTCTCGCTCGATGACGCGATCCAGCGTGGTATCCAGGCGAATCTTGCGATCACGGAGGCGCGCATCCAGCAGCAGCAGTCGGAGGGGCAGCGGCTGGAGTCACTCGATTACCTGCTGCCTTTTCTGAAGGCCGAGGCGTCGACGGGCGCGCACCAGTACAACCTGGCGTCATTCGGGTTCACTCCCAGCCTGCTGTCCGAGTTCGCTCCGCTCTTTCCCGGTGTGCAATTGGGAACTTTCAACCCGATTGTGAAGGTAGACGTAACCACGGCGGATGCCGCGCTGGATTGGACGATAGGGGATCTGGCGGCGTACACGCGGTATCGCTCGGCGAAAGAAAGCCTGAAGGCTGCCTTCTACAACACGCAGTCTTCGCGTGGGCTGGTGGTGCTGAATGTTGGCAATCAGTATTTGAAGACGTTGGCGGACCAATCGCAAATTGACAGCTCGGAGGCGCTGCTGCGAGCGGACGAGGTGCTGCTGAAGCAGGCGGCGGCAGAACATGAGGCGGGCACGGCGGCACGGCTGGATGAGCTGCGGGCGCGGGTGCAGTATCAGACGCAGCAGCAGAAAGTGATCGCCGCACAAAACACATTTGATAAGGACAAGATTCTGCTGAAGCGCGAGATCGGGGTACCGGTGGAGCAGGCGATTCAATTGAGCGACACCTCGCCGTATGCGGACCTGCAGCAGATGTCGATCGAGGACGCACGCCACCTTGCCTACCAGAGCCGGCAGGACTATCAGGGCATGCAGCGGCAGGTGCGGGCGGCGCAGCTTTCGCGCTCCGCAGCGCGCTACGAGCGGCTGCCTACCCTGACGGCAAGCGGCAACTATGGCGTTACCGGAGTGACGCACGGTCTCTATCACGGCACGTTTGTCGCGGCAGGCGAGCTGAAGCTTCCGCTGTTCAAGGAAGCGCAGTTCCGCGGCGACGCCGATGTGGCCGAGGCACAGCAGGCTGAGGCGCTGAACAAGATGGCTGACCTGAAACAGCAGATCGATCAGCAACTGCGCGACAGCATGCTGGACCTGAACTCATCGCTGGCTCTGGTGCGTGTCTCGCAGCAGAATGTGGACCTGGCGACGCGCGCGCTGTCTGATGCGAACGATCGCTTCGCCGCCGGAGTCGATGACAATCTTCCGGTGGTACAGGCGCAGGCCACCTTGTCGCAGGCGCAATCGCAATGGATCGCCGACACGCTTAGCTACAATCAGGCGAAGCTGGGCCTGGCGCGCAATCTCGGTATTGTGGATACGCAGTACAAGATGTATTTGCACGGCGGTCATCCCTGAAGCCTGGTTGAGCGGCGCTTTGCGCTGTTGGTATCCCACCCTCCCCATGGGGCACCGCAAGCGAAGGTTTGGTAAGCAGATCCCCTTCGACCAGGCTCAGGGCAGGCTCTCCACTTCGCTTCGCTCCGGTCGGGCTGACGATTCAACATGCGGATTCGCCGTTTAACGTGGCGGCTTCGCTCCATCCGCGGCGGGCGATCACAATGGACACCGCATCGATGATGGCGATCATGGCGGCGCATGCCGTCCATCCGCCGACGTTCCACACCAGGCTGGGTGCCACACCCGCCACCGTGCCGCCGAAGTAATAGCAGGCTACATACATGCCGACGGCGGAGGCGCGTGATGACTCAGGCGCGGCTTCGCGAAGAAAGCTGGTAGCGCAGCTCTGCGAGATGAATACGCCGGTGCAGCACAGTGCGAGACCAGCGACGACCACCGGCAGAGAGTGCGCCAGGGTGAGCAGCACACCGGCCAGCGAAAGCAGGATGGAGCCGGTGATGCCGGCACGCAAGCCAACCCGCGGCAGCAATGCTCCGGCAAGGGGCGTGGCGACCAGTCCTACCAGATATACGACGAACAAGAGGCTGAGCTTGGCGGTGGAAAGCGAGAAGGGCGGCGCGGCGAGATAGAAGGTGATGTAGGTAAAGACGCCGACGAGCGAGAACAGCACATTGAAGCCGACGAGATAGGTGGTGAGCAGCCGCGGATTGCGCAGGTGGGCGAGCATGGGCAGGAAGATCTGACGGAAGGGTGGACGCGTGCCTGCACGATGCTGCGACGGGCGATCGGGCAGCAGCCACGCGACCAAGGCACCGCCGGCAATCGACATGAGGCCGAGCAGCAGAAAGGATTCGCGCCAGCCGATATGATCCGCCATGATGCCAGTGACGGCGCGACCGGAGAAGCCGCCGAGAGCGGTGCCGCTGACGTAGATGCTCATGACCGGAGCGACTGCGGTAGGCGGCCACGCTTCTGTGATATAGGCGATGGTGGTGGCGAAGACCCCGGGCGTGATGAGCCCCTGCAGCAGACGCCAGAAGATCAGCCATCCAAGTGAGTGGGAAGTGGCTGCGGCACAGGTGGGCACAGCGAGCAACAGAATGGAGACCAGGATCACGCGCTTGCGGTTCATGCGCTCCGTGAAAGTGCCAAGCAGCGGCGCAGCGATGGCGACACCGAGCGTAGAGGCGCTGACCGTCCAGCCGACCGCCGACTTGGAGGCGTGGAAGAGCATCTCAAACAGAGGCAGCAGGGGCTGGGTGGCATAGAGCGTGAGGAAGGCGACAAGGCCGCAGACGAAGACTCCGACAACGCCAGCCAACGGATGCAAGGGGTGCAGCGGCCGTGGAGAGGCCGCGGGAAGCGCAGCAGAGGCCGACGATGCACCTTCGCCGAGTGGAAGGCGGGGCGCGGCCGACTCGTGCGTGCGATCGGAAGAGATGCCGTCGAAACCTGACATGGCGGGCGACACTCAAGAGTAATTGAGCGCGTCTGTTCGAGCATTTTCACTGTTAGGCGATACAGCCAAGTTTCGTGAACTGTGGCTTTTCTTAACGGAAAAGCCACGCGGAGAGTGGTGTCGTGGTTTAGACCTACAGTGAAAACGCCCAACGCGTATACGAGCCGTGTACGTATCGCGTATACGAGCGCGCGTGCGGCTGTGCTGCGACAATAGAAAGATGCTGCACGAAACGAGAGCATGAGCAACGCAAAGCACGAGGAGGCAGGGAAAGAGTCAGGGAAAGAGGAGCCTGGCAGTCGCGGCGCGGCCGCTTTTGCCTATCGCGATTTCCGGCTCTACCAGATGGCTCGCGCGCTGGTGATCATGGGCGCGGAGGCGCAGGCGGTGGCGGTGGCATGGCAGGTTTACCTGATCACGCATCGTGCCATCGACCTTGGCTATACCGGACTGGCGCTCTTTCTTCCGGGGCTGATCTTCATGCTCCCGGCCGGTCACGCGGCAGACCGCTTCGATCGCCGCGCGGTGATCCTGGTCTGCTACTCCGTGCAGCTTGTCTGCACGCTGACACTTTTCTTCTTCGCGTTCCACGGCATGCATCACATCCTGCCGATTTATGCGGTGCTGTTCTTCATCGGAACCGGCCGGGCCTTCAGCGGGCCGGCGAGTTCGGCGCTGGTGCCGCACCTTGTTCCCAAAGAACATTTTGTAAATGCCGTCACCTGGGGCGCGACTATCTTCCAGCTTGCGAACATCGCCGGCCCTGCGCTCGGCGGGATACTTTTCACGCTCCCTCTGGCGCAGTGGGGGCTGCCGCATCTTGCAGGAGCGCCGGTGGTGTTTCTCTGCACGCTGGTGACGCTGCTGGGCTTTCTCGCGTTGATCGGTATGCTCGCGGTGCGGCCGGGGCGGATGGAGCATCGCGCTACGACCTTCGACATCCTGCTGGAGGGACTGCGCTACGTGTGGCGCGCAAAGCTGTTGCTGGGATCGGTGAGCCTGGATCTGTTCGTCGTGCTGCTGGGCGGTGCGGTGGCGCTGATGCCGATCTTCGCGGAGAACGTGCTGCATACAGGCGCGCGAGGGTTGGGAATGCTGCGTGCGGCGCCGGCGCTCGGCGCGCTGACGGTGTCGATTCTGCTGTCGTTTCGTCCCATCCGTCACCACGCCGGACGCAGGATGTTCATCTGCGTTGCCATCTTCGGCGCGGCTACGATTGTTTTCGGGCTTTCGCGCAGCCTGTGGCTGTCTTTGGCAGCACTGGTGATTCTGGGGGCGGCGGACATGGTGAGTGTAGTGATCCGCTCTTCCCTGCTGCAACTGGCGACGCCGCCTTCCATGCGCGGCCGGGTGAGCGCAGTGAACTCCCTGTTCGTGGGGGCGTCGAACGAGCTGGGCGAATACGAGAGCGGTGTAACCGCGCAGTGGATGGGACCGGTGCGCGCGGTGGTTGCGGGTGGCATTGGTTCGCTGATGGTGACGGGTGTGTGGACGATGCTCTTCCCGTCACTGCGCAACGCGGATGCGCTGACGGCGGAGTCGCTGATGCAGCCGGAAGAGCAATTGGAGCAGCCGTCGATCTAAGCTTCTTCGGACTAGACGCTGGCCTGTTCTTCCAACTGCTGCACTAGTTCTTCCCACTCGGCGGAGAGGGTGGTGTGTTCGCCGCGCAGGGTTTCGAGCGCTGCGCTTTGGCGCTGCGTCTCTTCCGCGCTGACAAAATTGCCGAGCGCCTGCTCAGTCTCGGCAATTGCTGTTTCCACGCGCGGAATCTCCGCTTCTACGAACTTGAGGCGGTCCTGCATCTGCTTTCGCTTGATGGGATTCACGCGGCGTGCGCGGCCGTTGCTCTCTGCCGCTTCGATGGCGGGTTGGGAGGCTGCGACACTGGCGGCGACGACGGGATCGGGTACGCCGGCCTTGCGCCGCACGTAGTCCTCGTAGTTGCCGGGGTAGACGTGCACGGTGCCGCCGTCGACCTCGAAGACGCGCGTGCCGAGCGCGTCGAGGAAGTAGCGGTCGTGGGAGACGAAGATGACGGTGCCGCTGAAGTTGCGAATTGCCTCCAGCAACACTTCCTTGGCACGCAGGTCGAGATGGTTGGTCGGCTCGTCGAGCAGCAGGAAATTTGCCGGACTGACGAGAATGCGGGCCAGGGCGTAGCGATTGCGCTCTCCGCCGGAGAGCACGCCGAGGGGTTTGAACGCGTCGTCGCCGGAAAAGAGGAAGCAGCCCAGCAGCCCGCGCAGATCGGCCTGGGGCACGCGCGGGGCGATGCCGCTGATGTCGTCCAGCATGCGGGCGTTGGGGTTGAGGACCTTGTACTGGTCCTGCGCAAAATACTCCGCGGTGACGTTGTGGCCGAGCTTGAGCGTGCCGCTGGATGGGCCTTCGCTGCCGGAGAGCATGCGTATCAGCGTGGATTTGCCGGCGCCATTGACGCCGACCAGCGCGATGCGGTCGCCGCGGTCGATGGTGAAATTCACTCCCTGCAACACCTGCTTGGGGCCGTAATTCTTGGCGAGATCGCGCACCTCGACGACCGTGCGACCGGATGGGGGAGGCTGCGGGAAAGTGAAGTGAATCACCGGCTCTTCCTGCGGCAGCTCGATGCGCTCGATCTTCTCCAGTTCCTTGATGCGGCTCTGCACCTGCTTCGCTTTTGTGGCCTGGTAGCGAAAGCGGTTGATGAAGGTCTCCAGGTGGTCGATGTGCTCGCGCTGATTGCGATAAGCGGATTCGAGCTGCGCGCGGCGCTCCTGCTTCTGCTCCAGATAGCGCTCGTAGTTGCCGTGATAGACGTGGAGCGCCTTGTTCCATATCTCGATGATTTTGGTCACGGTGACGTCGAGGAAGTAGCGGTCGTGCGAGATGAGGATGTAGCCGTTGGGGTAGCCGTGCAGGTAGTCTTCGAGCCAGTTGCGGGTCTCGAGATCGAGATGGTTGGTGGGCTCGTCGAGCAACAGCAGGCTGGGCTTGGCCAGCAGCAGCTTGGCCAGCGCGATGCGCATCTGCCAGCCGCCGGAGAACTCCTGGGTCTGGCGCGACCAGTCAGTCTTGCTGAAGCCCAGCCCGTCGAGCACGGCGCCTACCTGGGCATCCAATGCGTAACCGCTGTGGGCACGAAAGCGCGAGTCCAGGCTGGAGAAGCGCTCGGCGGCGGCGGCATAGGCGTTGGAAGCTGGGTCAAGCTCGGCCAGGCTGATGGAGAGCGTCTCCAGCTCCTGCTCCATGGAACGGATTTCGTCGAAGACAGAGAGGCATTCCTCAAAGACGCTGCGGCCGGAGAGCGCGAGTCCGTCCTGCGGCAGATAGCCGATGGTGGCGCCGCGAGCGCGATCGAGTGTGCCGTAGTCGAGCGACTCCAGACCGGCGAGCGTCTTCAGAAGGGTGGATTTTCCCGTTCCGTTCGCACCGACCAATGCGGTGCGCTCGCCCGGCGTGATGAGCCAGTTTGCGCCTTCAAAGAGAATGCGTGGTCCGAAGCGCCTTCCGGCGGTGGTGAGTTGCAGCATCGAGAGACAGTCCCTGCTGCTATTTTCTCACTTCGCCGCGGGGCCTGCGGCCTTCTTCGGTTGGGGAGGCGTGCGTCTCCGTGAAAGCACGAGCGCATGCCAGTCGGCCTCGGTCTGGTCGGCATACGCTTCTGCGAAGGCGGACAGCGCATGATCGAATTTGTCCTGCTTGCTGCCGGCGCCGAGATATCCAGTGATGAGGTGGACATCGCCGGAACGCGCGTGACCACGCGCCAGCAGTTCGCCACAGAGGGCGGCGTATTCCGCGAGCCCGGTGCCCTGCAATGCTTCGAGATCGACGGATGCCTTGTGGTCGTTGAGCTGACGGACGAGGTAGTCACGATGGACAATGGTGGTCCAGCCGAGAAAGGGATCGGACTGCCACTGCATGGCGCGCTGTCCTTCGGCTACACGCTGGCCCTGGTGGGTCGTGTGGGTGGCACCGTGAACTGCGAGATAGGGCGCGTAGGCCGAGCCCGGCTCTTCTTTGATCTGGAGAAAAAGCGGATCGTTCGGTCCGTTGCCTTCGAGATAGACGAGGTAGTCGCGCAAACCCACGCTGCCTGTGCCCACCACTTTGAAGGCGACGTCTACCGGAAAGTACTGATCGAGGAAGTGTCGGCGCTCCGGCAGAAGATTGTTGCGATACACCGCAAAGCTGGCAAGCACAGCGCGTGCCTGCGCCAACGGCAAGCGGGTGAGCAGCGGCGGCTCTTCCTTGAAGCGTCGGTGCGCCAACCCTGGCGTGCCGCCCTTGATCTCCACTGTGAAGCGGTCGAGAGTGCTGAGCGGCGTTTCGCGTTGTGCCTTGCGCAGCGCGTCGGATACCGGCGTCACCCGCTCCAGGCGATGCACCTGGTAGCGCGCCAACTCCACGATCGGAGTGCGCGCGAGGCTGGCGGCCAGCCGCCGATAGCTCTGCGCGAGAATAAAGACGGCGTCCCGGCACGCAGAGCCCTTCTGCTGATTCTGGCGTCCGGCGAGCACGAGGCTGGTTGCCATGCGCTTCAGGTCCCACTCGAAGGGGGCGGCGCAGGTCTCGTCGAAGTCGTTGATGTCGAAGATGAGGCGGCCGTCAGGCGCGGCGTAGGCGCCCAGGTTGCTCACATGGGCATCGCCGCAGATCTGCGAGAGGATGCCGGTGTTGGGCAGTGCAGCAAGGTCGGCCGCCATGACCGGCACGGCGCCGCGAAAGAAGCCGAAGGGCGATGCGAGCATCCGTTCGTACTTCAGGGTGACCAGCGACGGGATGCGTCCGCGCATGGAGCGAGCAATCGTGTTGACCGGGGAGGGGCGGCTGGCCGGCGAACGCCAGTGCGCGTGATCCTGGCGACGCAGTTGCTTGCGGCGCGCCTGACCCAGCGCGTGCCGCTCCGCGGGTGAGATGGGAGCTGCCATACGTGACTGACGATACATGCTGGGGCGTGGCAGCGTAAAAGCGGATCTCTCCACTGCCCCTTCGCGTTCCTCAGGGGTCTGGTCGAGATGACGACGGAACTTTAGAGCACCAGGAGAGATGCTTCAGGACGCGTGGGCGATTTGATTCATGACGGCTTCGCGTTCCGTGTCCGGCAGCGCGGGCATAGCGCCTGCGCGTGACGCTACCCATGCGCCCCAGCGATTGCCGGCGGCGTTGAGCTGCGACAGCGGTGCGCCGCGCAGGTAGTAGTGCGTCAGGGCCGCGGTAAAAGCATCGCCGGCGCCCACCGCATCGACCACCTTCACGGGATAGCCGGCATGGCGGTCGACTTCGTTGCGCGTGACCAGCAGACTTCCCTGGGCGCCCAGCGTGATCGCGACCAGCTTCACCGGGAACTGATCGATGATCTGGCGTGCGCCGTTCAGCAGGAAATCGGGCGTGGTGCCCGTTGCTTCGGGGAACTCCAGCAAGGAGAGCACCTGGGGCATCTCATCGGCATTCAGCTTGAAGATAGTCGCCAACTCCAGCGAGCGCTCGACGATCTCGGCGCTGAAGAAGGGTGCGCGCAGGTTGACATCGAAGATGCGGATGCATTCCGGACGCGTCTCATGCAGGAAGCTTTCGATGGTGCGGCGCGAGGCCGGTGACCGCTGTGCCAGGGTGCCAAAGCATACGGCGTCGGCCTTTTCGGCCAGGGCGAGCCAGTGCGGAGTGAGTTCCAGAAAATCCCAGGCAACGGGCTCGTGGATGGTGTAGCGGGGCTCTCCCTGTTCGAGCGCGACGGTCACGGTGCCGGTGACGCGGTTGAAATCTTCTTGGATGTATCCGGTGTCCAGCGGCGTGGTTTTGAGGTAGGCCATGGCCTCGCGGCCAAGCGGGTCGGTGCCGATGCGGGTAGCGATGGCGGCATTGTTGCCCAGGCGCCCTGCCATGACGGCGAAGTTGGAGACTGCTCCGCCAAGCTGCGGGCCCTGGGGAAGCATGTCCCATAACAACTCGCCGAGACCCACGATGGTCTTAGAGGCGCTCATAGAGACCTCGGCGAGACCTCGGCCTGTCCGTAATGAACCCTGCCCCGCACACGCGAGAATGAGATCGCAGCCTGAACTCAAATTGGATCCGCCGATGCATCGTGTCTCCTGGAACGACTGTTGATCGTAAACCACGGACTGACCGGACGTGCCCCGAGCCTATCATGCGTCACGCGATGAAGCACGAATGAATCGAGATAACTGTGCTTGATGCGACACAAAAACATGCGGCGCGACCATATGGTAGGCTTCGATGCCGTGAGGAGAGCTATGGACACCAAGAGAACGATGCTGGCAGCGTTGCTGGGTCTGGGCATGGCGGTCGCGAGCCATGCAGCGGTCGCGGCGGAACAGAACACGCATAAAGCCGACAGCAATGCGGCTGCCGCGCAGAACGGCGACGTCTGGTGGAAGCATGCGGTGATCTACGAGATCTACCCGCGCAGCTTTCAGGATTCGAATGGCGACGGCATCGGCGACCTGAACGGCATCACCAGCCGGCTCGACTACCTCAAGGCCCTGGGCGTGGATGCGATCTGGCTTACCCCGATCTATCCCTCCCCACAGGTCGACTTCGGTTACGACATCTCGAACTACGTCGGCATCGATCCGACGTACGGCACGATGACCGACTTCGATCGCCTGGTGGCGGAAGCGAAGAAGCGGGACATGCGCGTCATCATGGATATGGTGATGAACCACACGTCGGACAAGCATCCGTGGTTCATCGAATCGGAGAGCTCGAAGACCAATCCCAAGCGCGACTGGTATGTGTGGGCGAACGGCAAGGGCCCTGGCCAGCCGCCGAACAACTGGCAGTCGGCGTTCGGACACTCCGCCTGGCAGTATTCGCCGAAGACGGACCAGTGGTACTACCACAAGTTCTACATCCAGCAGCCCGACCTGAACTGGCGCAATCCGAAGGTGGAGCAGGCGATGTGGGGCAACGTGCGCTTCTGGCTGAAGAAGGGAGTCGCGGGCTACCGGCTGGACGCTGTCCCCACGCTCTTTGAGGATCCTTCGCTGAAGGACGAGAAGATCCTGCCCGGCACAAACAAGTATGGCGATCCGAACATCGATGGCTCGCTGACGGAAAATCTGCCAGAGGTACACAGGGTGATGCGCGATCTGCGCGACGTGACAAACAGTTTTCCCGGCAATCGCGTGCTGATTGGAGAGACCTATCTGCCCAACGTGCAGGAGCTTGAGAAGTGGTACGGAGCCAATCACGATGAGCTGCAGATGCCGATGGACATGCAGGTGGGTTTCATCAACAAGCTGGATGTGAACGAGTTCCGCCAGCGTATCAACGAGGTGGAGCACGATATCGACGACAACCAGCCGCTGCTGGTCTTTGATAACC
>DATBCB010000236.1:0-13699 GCA_036270675.1 Acidobacteriaceae bacterium
ACCCTCAATTCATGCCCCACATCTCCCATCTTGAATGCTCCCGCTGCCACCAGCACGTCTCGGCTGAAACACCGCAGACCCTCTGCCCCCACTGTGCCGGCGCTCTCTACGTCCGCTACGATCTCTCCTCCGCGAAAGGCACCGCGGTCCGCGACCAGATCGCCACCGATGCAAGCACCGCTCCCTCCGCCGGCATGTGGCGCTATCACGCCGTCCTCCCCTCGGTTGAGCCCGTCTCGCTCGGCGAAGGCTGGACCCCCATGCTACAGAGCAAACGTAACCATAATCTGTACATAAAAGAAGAAGGCGCCAACCCCACAGGCACCTTCAAGGCGCGCGGTCTCGCGCTCGCCGTCACCATGGCGCGTCATTACGGTCTCAAAAAACTTGCAGTGCCTTCCGCCGGCAATGCCGCCGGCGCACTCGCCGCCTACGCTGCGGCAGCCGGCATCGAGGCCCACATCTTCATGCCCAAAGATGTCCCCATTGCCAACCACATGGAAGGCATCGCCTACGGTGCGAAGGTCACACTCGTCGACGGTCTCATTTCCGACTGCGCCCGCATCGTCAACGAGCGCAAACTGGTGGAAGGCTGGTTCGACATCTCCACTCTCAAAGAGCCCTTCCGTGTGGAAGGCAAAAAGACCATGGGCTATGAGCTGGTCGAACAACTCAACTGGCAATATCCCGACGCGGTCTTCTATCCCACCGGCGGCGGCGTCGGCCTTATCGGCATGTGGAAAGCGTTTGAAGAAATGGAGCAGCTCGGCTGGGTCGCACCCGGCAAGCGCCCCAGGATGATCGCCGTTCAGTCCAGCGGCTGTGCCCCCGTCGCCCGCGCCTTCGAAGAAGGAAAACCCGCATCGGAGGCGTGGCAGAACGCCGCTACCTTCGCGGCCGGTCTGCGCGTTCCCAAGCCCTACGGCGACGATATTATCCTCGATATATGTCGCAGCAGCGGTGGCGTATGCCTCGCCATACCGGACGACGCCATCTTCCAGTCGCTCCTCGACTGGTCACGCAACGAAGGCATCCTGCTCTCGCCCGAAGGCGCCGCCGCAACCGCCGCATACGACCGCCTGCTCGCCACCGGGTATCTGAAACCGACCGATCGCTGCGTTCTCTTCAATACCGGTGCCGGCCTCAAATACGCCGACGTGATCGCAGAAAAGCTCGGCCTCACAGCAAAGGCGTAAGCGAGACAACTACAGACGACGGCAGACAACGGCAGACAAATACAGGAGAAGCTGGTGTCGGCGGCTGTGTTCGTCTGCCTTCGTCTGTACTCTGCCGTTGTCTGTAGTTGTCTGCTTTCGCCTATTCCGCCCGCAGCGCCTGCATCGGCTCCACATTCGCCGCACACCGCGCCGGCAGCAGCGCAGCCATCATCCCTACAACTCCCATCAGCAGCACCACGGCGGCCAGAGTCAACGGATCCGCGGCAGACACGCCGAAGAGCTGGCTACGCAGCGCCCGTCCCATCAGGATGGCGCACGGCACCGCCACCACCACGCCGATCACGCCCAGCCGCACCATCTCCTTCAACACCAGTCTGGTGATCGCCAGCCGCGACGAGCCCAGCGCCATGCGAATCCCAATCTCCCGCGTGCGCTGCATCGTCGTATACGAGAGCACGCCATACAGCCCGACGCCCGCCAGCAGGGTCGCCAGCAGTCCAAATGCCAGCGCCAGTATTTCGATCATCCGCTCGTTGGCGATGCTCTTCTCTACCTGCTGATCCATCGTTCGCAGATCGCTCACCGTAAGCCCGGCGTCGATCGACCGCATCGCTCCCCGCACCGTCGCGAACATCTGCTCCGGCGGAGTCGCCGTGCGCAGGTAGAAGGTGAGTCGGCTGGGCGCCGGGTTCGCCTGTCCCAGCGGCGTGAACAAGGTCGGCAGACTCGGATCGCGCAGGTTGGTATGCCGCGTGTCGCACGCCACGCCCACAATCGTCATGTAGTGCAGGTCGTTGCCCGCGCCCTTCGCTACGCGTCCGCCGATCGCCGCAGCCGTACTCTTGAAGTAGTGCCGCACAAACGTCTGGTTCACAATCGCGACCGGTTGGCCCGCCGCATCGTCCGCCGCGTTGAAGGTGCGGCCGACCACTATCGGCACTTGCATCGCATGGAAATAATCGTGGTTCACGATGCTCTCTTCGATATCGAAGTCCTCGTTCGACGGCGGCGTGTAGCCCGCAACTGTCACATTGCCCCCCTGGCTGCCACCAGCCAGTTCCGCGTCGTCACTTGCTGCCACTGCCTGTACGCCAGGAAGGGTGCGCATCGCGTCCGTCACCCGCGCGTCGAGCAAGGCTATCGCCGCCTGCTGGTAGCCCGCCAGCACAGGACTGATGTGAAACGTGACTAGATGCGTCGTGTTAAATCCCGCATTCGCATGCCGTAGGTTCTCTATCGTCCGCACAAACAATCCCGCGCCCACCAGCAGCAGCACGCTCAGTCCAATCTGCAACGACACCACTACCCGCCGCAGCCCCAGCACGCCACCGCTAGCCGTCGCCGCCTTCTGTTTCAGCGCCGTCACCAGATCCGGCCGCAGCAGTTGAATCGCCGGCGCCAGACTGAACAGCAGACTCACCGCCAGCGCCACGCCAATACCGAAGACAAACAACCGCGCATCGAGCGTCGCATGAAACGCACTGGTTTCATACGTGGAGCTGATCTGCCACAACAGCAGCCGCATCGCCGCCGGCGCCAGCAACATGCCCGCCACGCCTCCCAGCAGTCCAATCAACGCGCCTTCGATCAACAGTTGTTGCAGGATGCGTCCGGACCGGGCACCCATCGCATAGCGCACTGCGAACTCCTGCACCCGCGCTGCCGCACGCACCAGCAGCAGACTCGAAACATTCACCGCTGCCAGCAGCAGCACCAGCAACGCCATCGCCATCACCGCCACCAGCGGAGTCTGGAGAGAGCTGCGGTCATAAGAGAGTCCCCGCGCACCGGGTTCGATCACCAATCTGCTGTGTGTCAGATAGCCATCGACGAAGCGCTGCGGTTTGTGCCCCAGAGCCTTCAGTTCCTCCGCGCGCAGCGCATGCCACAGCGGTGCCGCGCCTGCCTCCGCCTGCTGTGTCGTCTCGCCCTCGCGCAGCCGCCCGAGGATATTCATCCAGCGATCGGTGTGGTCGGTCAGCCGCTTGCCCTTGCCTGGAATTACCGTGTCCAGCATCGCCATGGGCACAAACAGGTCCGGCGTCTGTCCCCACACTGCGCTCTGGAAGTTCTCCGGGGCGACGCCGATCACCTCGAAGCTGTGCCCGTTCAGCGCGATGGTCTTGCCCACTACGTTCGGATCGGCGCCCAGGTGCGTGGCCCAGTAATGGTGACTCACTACCGCGACAGGATTCGCTCCCGGTACGCGATCGTCCGATTGCGACAACAACCGCCCCCGCGCCGGTCCCACTCCCAGCACCGAGAAATAGTTTCCGCTCACAATCTCCGCGTCGCCCACCTCCGACGTCCGATCGTGCGCGATCCCCACCGACGTCGGAGCTGTCGCGATCAAACCATCGAAAACTTTTGAATGGTCGCGCAGATCGCGGTACATCGGATAGGAGAACGACTTCTCCTCTCCCGCGCCATGATCGCCGGAGTGCCCCTCCCATGCCTTACCGGGAGCGCTCAACACCACCAGTTGCTCCGGCTTCTCGACCGGCAGCGAGCGCAGCAGCGCCTGGTCCAGCAGCGAGTACACCGCCGTATTCGCCCCCACTCCCAGCCCCAGGGTCAACACTGCCGTCAGCACGAAGCCCGGCGAGCGCCGCATCTGCCGCAACGCAAAACGAAGATCGTGGACAAAGTTCCTCACGCACTCCTCCTGTAGATGGTGCAGAGAATCGCGCTATGCATCATGCAATCCATGCGCCAGGGCGTGCCGCGGCCCCGTCCCATCATTCCTCATCCCTGGCCCTTATCCATGATCCCTGATCCGTGATCACCCACTGTCCGCTCCCGGACAGCGCAGTCCACCAGCGGACAACGACTTGACATGGTCCACAGCATGCACGGCGATGTCGTCCACTCTCTTCGACCCTCCACGGCGCAGACAAAACGGCAGCCCGCGTGCATCCATACTCACAAGGACTCACGAGGGAAACCCGCGCATGCTTCAGTTGCTTCGTTACGGATTACGCCAACTTCGCAACAGTCCCGGCTTCGCCGTTACGGCCATCCTCACACTCGCACTCGGCATCGGCGCCACTACTGCCATCTTCAGCATCCTCGACGCCGTGCTGCTCCAGCCTCTGCCCTTCCCGCACCCGGACCGCCTCGTCGCCGTCGCCGCCGTTCCTGACGAAACCACCTCTTTCCCGACCATCCAGGACTGGCAGTCCCGCGGGAACAGCTTCCAGTCCATCGCCGCCTATCGCGGCTGGTCGCCCACCGTCCGCACTACGCAGGGCACGCAAGTCGGCAACGTCGTCGAGGTCTCCCAGAACTTCTTCACTACTCTCGGCACGAGCTTCGCCATCGGAGGCGACCTTCCGCAGACCGGCAACGAGCGGGACTGCACCTCGCAAGCCATCGTCAGCGGCGGCTTCTGGAAGCGCCTCGGCGGCGGCTCAACACTTGGCGCACGCACGCTGGAGATCAATCGCCACGCCTTTCAGATCACCGGCGTTCTGCCTTTGTCCCAGACCATAGAAGGTACCGAGTCGCTCAACCAGCCGGACATCTTCGTGCCCACCGGCTGCGATCCGTGGCAGCACCCCGACCACCGTGGATCCTTCGACTACCGGGTCATCGGTCGCCTGAGGCCTGGTGTTTCCATCCAGGAGGCCACCGCCGACCTCGCCCGCGTGCAAAGCACACTCGACCACGATTTCCCGACCGCCTACAACGGTGTCCTCGGCCGGCCGCCCGTGATCGTGCCGTGGATCACCAAGCTCACTGGAACAGATACCCGTCCCGCTCTCTACTCCACCTTCGCCGCCTGTGGTCTGCTGCTGCTCATCGCCTGCGCCAATCTCGCCAACCTGCTGCTCGCCCGCAGCATACGTCGCCGTCGCGAATTCGCCACTCGCGCCACGCTCGGCGCATCGTTTCGCCAATTGCTCGTGCAGCTTCTCGTGGAAAGCGCCGTCCTCGCCATCGCCGGCTCCGCCGCCGGCATCGCCATCGCCTATGGCGCAATCCGCCTGCTGCTCCAGGCGCGCGCCCTGCATCTGCCGCGCCTGGCGCATGCCGCCATCAGTCCCGGCGTGCTGGCATTCGTCATATTGGTCACCACCATAGTGACAATCCTCCTCACTCTGCTGCCCGCCTCGCGCACCCTGCAGCCTGATCTCATGCGCGATCTCGCCGGTTCCGGCCGCGCCTCGGGCGGCAGCGGTCTCCGCCGCGCGGGACGCGTCCTGGTTGCGGCGCAGATCGCCTTCACCCTCGTGCTCATCGCCTGCGCCGGCTGGACCATCTCCAGCGTCTACACCCTGCTCCATCAGCCGCTCGGCTTCGAGCCCAGCCATCTCCTCATGGCCGGCGTCGACGTGGAAGGCACCAGCGTCACACCGCGCTACGATGGCCCCCGCACCAATCTCTACTTCACCCAACTCATCGCCACCCTGCGTCAGCTTCCCGGCGTCGAGGCCGTCGCCGCCACCAACCATCCGCCGCTGGGGAGCGCAGTCAACCGCTACGACTTTTGCTCCGATGCGCATCCCGATCAGTGTCAGCAGCACGCCACCCTCAATCCGGACTCGTATCACGTCACCCCGGGCTACTTCTCTACCGTTGGCCAGCCCCTGCTCCAGGGCCGCGACTTCACCACTAGAGACAACGGCGAACGCCACGTCGCCATCGTCAACCGTCTGCTCGCGGAACGCGAATGGCCCGGCCAGGACGCCATTGGCCATCGCATCAAGACCGGCGAAATCAATGACTGGGCCGCCGTCGTCGGCGTCGTTGGCAACGTCCACAGTTACGATCTCGAATCGCTCCCCGGTCCTGACCTCTATCTCCCCGAGGCCGACAATCCGCAATCCGCGGAGGTCGTCCTTCTGCGCACCACCGGCGATCCCGGCCGGCTCACAAAGACGGTGCGGGACATCATCCGCGCGCAGCACGCCGATCTCTCCCTCTACCATCTCCGCACTATGGAACAGGAGATGGCATCCGAGGTAGCATTGCGCAGCTTCCTCATGCAGGTAGCAGCAGCCTTTGGCGCCCTCGCGCTCTTCCTCGCCATGCTCGGCACCTACGGCCTGCTCGCCTATGAGGTCTCGCTGCGCGAAAAAGAGATCGGCATCCGCCTCGCACTCGGCTCCTCGCGCAAGGCCATCGTCCAACTCCTCCTCGGCCAGGAATCGCGCTGGGTCCTTATCGGCGCCGCCGCGGGGCTCCTCATTGCCATCCTCAGCGGCTACGCGCTGCGTGCGCAGTTCTACCACGCCCGCGCCGCCTCCTTGCCCGTCCTGGCTGCCTCGCTCGCGCTGCTCATCATCCCTGCGCTCATCGCCATCGCGCTGCCCGCCCGCCGGGCCGCCCACCTCGATCCCGTCCAGACCCTCCGTAACGAGTGAGCGGGGCGCGACTCCGCATGGCCCGGTTGCAAAAAAAATCTTTCCGCCGATGTCGAGAATCGTTCCCCAGTTCCGACATACCTATGAACGCGCCCTCAACCGGCGCGAAAATCAAAAAGGAGAGGAAAAACATGAAATACATTCTGATGATGAATTGCCCGAGGAACGGCTACGAGCAGATGGGCTCCTGGCCAAAGGAAGCCGTCCAGGCCCACATAGCCTTCATGCACAGCCTCAACAAGGACCTCCGCGAGGCCGGTGAGCTGGCCGCTGCGGAAGGTCTGGCAGACCCCAAACAGGCGGTCATCGTGCGCGTCGGCAAGGACGGCGCTCCCGTCACCGACGGCGTCTTCCCCGAATCCAAAGAGTTCCTCGCCGGCTACTGGATCGTCGATGTCGAAGGCGAAAAGCGTGCCCACGAAATCGCCGCTCGCGCCTCATCCGCTCCCGGGCCCGATGGCAAGCCGTTCGTTATTCCCATCGAAGTTCGTCAGGTGATGAGCGCCTGCCGCGAGCCTCTTGATTAGGCAACAGCCGTGACAGCAGATCCGCTGGACATCCATACCGAGCATCTCCTGCGCGACCTCGCGCCGCAGGTGCTCGGCATCGTACTCCAGCGCTTTCGCGACTTCTCCGCCGCCGAAGACGCCGTCCAGGAATCCTTGATTGCAGCTGCGAATCAGTGGCCGCGCGAAGGACTCCCCGACAACCCGCGTGCCTGGCTCATCCACGTCGCCACCCGCCGCATGACCGATCGTGTGCGCAGCGAGCGCGCCCGTCTCGATCGCGAAACCAGCGCCGCAGCCGAGCAATCCCTCTTCGTCATTCCCTCGTTCGATCTCGACGCCGACGCACACGACGACACGCTCATCCTGCTCTTCATGTGCTGCCATCCCGCGCTCACTCCGCCATCGGCCATCGCGCTCACACTGCGCGCCGTCGGCGGTCTTACCACGGCGGAGATCGCCAGCGCATTCCTTGTCCCTGAGTCCACCATGGCGCAGCGCATCACCCGCGCGAAGAGCGTCATCAAATCTTCCGGCGTTCGCTTCCATCCACCTTCCAGCAAAGAGCGCGCCGAGCGCCTCCGCGCCGTGCTGCACGTCCTCTATCTCATCTTCAGCGAGGGCTACACCTCGAGCGCCGGCCCGGAGCTGCAGCGCCTCGACCTCTCCGCAGAGGCCGTCCGGCTCACCCGCGCCACCCAGTCATTGCTTCCCGACGATACCGAAGTCGCCGGTCTCCTCGCGCTCATGCTGCTCACCGACGCTCGCCGCACCGCGCGCACCGGCCCTGCCGGCGAACTCATCCCGCTCAACGAACAGGACCGCGCGCTATGGGACCAGACCGCCATCCATGAGGGCATCGCGCTGCTCACCGGCGCGCTCCAAAAAGGTTCTGTCGGCAGTTACACATTGCAGGCTGCCATCGCCGCCGTCCACGATGAGGCCCCGCGTGCCGAAGATACCGACTGGCCGCAGATTCTCGCGCTCTACGAGCTCCTCAAGCGCATGTCGGACAATCCCATGGTGCTGCTCAACCATGCCGTCGCCGCTGCTATGGTCCACGGCCCCGCGGCGGGACTCAACCTGCTCCAGGCACTCGATACCGACCCGCGCGTTGCGAGCCACCACCGTCTCGACGCCGTCCGCGCCCACCTGCTCGAACTCGCGGGAGAACAGGTCGAGGCCATCGCCCACTACCAGACAGCCGCAAGAAAGACCGCCAGCATCCCCGAGCGCAACTACCTGTTAACCCAGGCCGCGCGCCTCACGGAAGCCGTTGCCGATCCGTCAGGCGTCCAGTCGTCAGGCGTCCAGGAGCGCTGACCGCGCTCACGCATAAGCAATCGCCAACCGGCTGAAGCCGATCTCGCGCGGCGAAAGCTCCACGCGTGGGAAGCCGGCGTTCTTCGCCATGCTCTCGATCTCTCGAAACGTATACGCATCCCCGCTCGGCGTATTCGCCAGCATGATCATGCTGAACGCAGCGGCCGTCGGTGGCGTCACGCGATCGTCGTTGGGAATGAACTCCAGAATCGCAGCGCGCCCTCCCGGCTTCAGCGCGGCCTTCACCTTCTTCAAAAACGCCGTACAGATCGGCACATCGAAGTGATGCAGGAAGTTGGGAATCAGCACCACGTCGTAGCCGCTGCCAAAATCCGTCTCGAAGGCGCTCCCCGCAATCAGGTGGTAGCGGTCACCCACGCCCATCGCGTGCGCATTTGCCTTCGCCACCTCCAGCACATTCTTCCAGTCCGCCGCGTACACCTGCGCGTCAGGATTCTCCTTCGCCACGGCGATGCCGTACATGCCGTGACTCGCGGCAATATCCAGCACCTTGTGCACCTCGCCGTCCCGGCGCAGCTCCGCCGCCACCATCTGCGCGGGCATGCGCATCAGCGGCATCATCGCGCGCGCAAAGGTCACCCATTCGGGATTCTCAGCGACCACCGAGCCCTCGCCCGCAGCGCCTCCGCGTCGCACCGCCTCCGTAAGCTGACCGAAAGCCTCGCGCGAGCGCGCACTCAGCAGGAACTCCGTCGCGCCGCCCAGATATGCAGGCGACTTCCGGTTCAGGAAGACCGCGGTATCCGCCGCCAGCCCATACTCCATTCCGTTCTTTGTCAAAAATCCGTGAATGGTCAGAAAATCGCAGAGCGTGCGCACGCCGCGTTCCGAAGCCGCGCAGCGCTTCGCGATCGTAGCGGCGGTTCCAGCCCCTTCAGCAATGGCGGTGAACACTTCCAGATCCACGGCAGTCTTCAAAGCCTCGGTCTGCTGGTGTGCATTCATGGCGTTGAAGAAGCGTTCCGGCGTAGGTTGCTGCGGCGGCATGGCGGTAGCCATCGATATCTCTCCAATGGGAAGGTGCATGCGCAGCTTAAATCAATCCCTATGCCACCAGCTCGCGGCCGGCTTCAAACCCGCCAGCCAGACCCGCCGGAACCGGAGGGGGTGGGGGAAGGGTCACGTTGGCCTCACGGGACCAGTAAACTGTCCTGACTCATGCCGGAATCCGCCTTCGACGAAGCCGAACGCGCCGCTGCCCTCATCCGCGAACGCACCGCCCTCCGGCCGGAAGTAGCCGTCGTCCTCGGCACGGGCCTCGGCGGCTTCGCCGACCGCCTCGATGCGCAGGTCGCGATCCCCTACGCCGAGATCCCGCATTTTCCCCGCCCCACCGTCGAGGGCCACGCGGGCCGGCTGGTCATCGGCAGCTTCGCCGGCGCCCCGCTCGCGGTCATGCAGGGCCGCGTTCACGCCTACGAAGGCTACCCCCCGGCCCAGGTCATCTTTCCCGTCCGGGCCCTCGCCCCCCTCGGTATCAAAACCCTGATCGTGACCAATGCCGCCGGTGGCATTCGCACCGACCTCGCCTCGGGCCAGCTCGTCCTCATCTCCGATCACATCAATTTCACTGGAAATCACCCGCTCACCGGACCCAATGACCGCCGTTTCGGTGAGCGCTTCTTCGATCTCTCGGATGCCTATTCATGCCGCCTACGCCAGCTCGCCCATCGCGCCGCCGCGGCGGAAGGCATCATGCTACCCGAAGGCGTGTATCTCGGGCTCGGTGGCCCCAGCTTTGAGACGCCCGCCGAAATCCGCGCCTTCCGCATCCTTGGCGCCGATCTGGTTGGCATGTCCACCGTCCACGAAGTCATTGCCGCCCGCCATCTCGGTATGGAAGTCCTCGGCTTTTCCTCGGTCACTAATATGGCCGCCGGCGTTCTCGACGAAGCCATCAACCACGCCGAAGTCATGGAGATCGGAGCGCGTGTCCAGCAAACACTCAGCCGCGTTCTCGCCGCCCTGGTGCCCCTGCTCCCACAGGCCAGGTAAATGGTCCCGCGCGCCGTCCGATCGAGCGCGGCACAGGGGTCGGCCCGTGCCAGGGGTGGGCGGCTCGCGAACCGCGAAAACAGCACCAGTAGCGAAGCGGAAAAACACAAAATTCATGAAGGCGCGGGGCCAGTCATGCGCCGCAGGTTGATATCCTGATTGCTATGGCTACCAAGAAAGAACTGCTCCAGCAGCCCATTCAACACATCGACATCAAGCACCACAATGTGGTGCCGCTGGTAGACGCCATGCAGCACATGGCCTACAGCTCGCGCGACCTCGCCCGCGCCGCCTCCATTTACGAGCGCATGCTGCGCGACCAGGACTGCGGCGTTATCCTCTGTCTCGCTGGATCGCTGATCAGCGCCGGCTTGAAACAGATCTTCGTCGACCTCATCCGCAACAACATGGTGGATGCCATCGTCTCCACCGGCGCGAACATCGTCGACCAGGACTTCTTCGAGGCCCTCGGCTTCCGGCACTGGATCGCCGATGACGTGATGAAGGCGGGCACCGAAGACGCCACTCTCCGCGAACTCATGATCGATCGCATCTACGACACGCTGATCGACGAGGAGGAGCTGCGCGAGTGCGATGAGACCACCCACAAGATCGCCGACGCGCTCAACCCTCGCCCCTACAGCTCGCGCGAGTTCATCCGCGAGATGGGTGCATACCTGACGAAAAACGGCAAGACGCCGCAACAGGGTGGGGTGGACAGCATCGTGTTGGCGGCATATGAGAAGGACGTGCCGATCTTCTGCCCAGCGTTCAGTGACTGCTCGGCCGGCTTCGGCCTGGTAGCGCACCAGCATGCCCGTGGCGACAAACCGAAGGTATCGCTCGACTCCGCCAAGGACTTCTACGAGCTCACGCAGCTCAAGATTGCGAATCCCACCACCGGCCTGTTGATGATCGGTGGCGGCGTCCCCAAGAACTTCGCGCAGGATATCGTAGTGGCCGCCGACATCCTCGGCACCGAAGTGCCGATGCACAAGTACGCCATCCAGATCACGGTGGCCGACGTGCGCGATGGCGCGCTCTCCTCGAGCACGCTCAAGGAAGCCAGTTCCTGGGGCAAGGTCGACACCACCTTCGAGCAGATGGTTTACAGCGAAGCCACCATCGCGCTACCACTGGTTACCGGGTACGCCTACCACAAGCAGGCGCATACCGCGCGACGGGAGCGCCGCTGGGCGCGTTTGCTGGAACCTGTGACCGCCTGATTCCCAACAAGCCTGATTCCCAAAACGGTCCGCCCTCCACGGCGGACCGTTTACATTTCGGCTCCCCCATCCCGAGCGCGAACACAAACGATTACCTGATTCCTGTATAAGATGTGCACCACACCTAGTGCAGTAACCCGCATTTTTTGATTACTTAGGACAATTCTTTTGACTATTGGTAAGAGTTACCCACTATACTCACCAAGCGTTATCACCAAAATATCGCTCTGGAGTGTCGCTGTACCAGGAAGAACCGCAGAGATGACGTCGGCCACCTGCCGATTGTGCTGACTCGGCGGCAGGGCAATGTCGTCATGGGCCCGTGGATAAAACGTTTGTTGCGCAGTAGATGTAAGTTGTTGGAATTTTGGGGTCATGCGTGCTCTCCCGCGATGCAAATTTCGTTCCGAGAGACGCTCTCCCATTTTGCCGAACAGGGTTTGACCTTTGCACCCTTCAATGAGTCAGCACGAACGTCTCTTCACGCATTGGCTGAGCGGCCGACCGGTGTGGCTCGCCATGTTCGCGCTTACCTTGCTATCAACCGCATACACCATTGTCGTCCTGATGTATTCAGGAAGTGGCGTTGTGTGGCGTCCGGCAAATCCAGTCGTCATATTTGTAGCGTGGGGTGCGATACAGAGCTGTTTTGCAGCGATCTGCCTGCTGAAGTTGCGCCACGAACGGCAATTGCGCTCCGGGCTAGAGGACAACGAGACCGATGAGGACAGAGCGGCAAAGAGCCTTGAGGCCTCAACGGAAATCCGGTATCAGGACTACTTCGAAAATCTCACTGAAATGATCGCGATGCTCTCGGCGGAGGGCAAATATCTCTATGTCAACTCGGCCTGGCAGCGATATTTCGGGCGCGATGCGGCATCGGCCCGGGCACTGGAGGGCTTCGCCTCTGCCTTCCCGTTTGCGGTCCAGTCACAAGCCCTCGCAATCTTTGAACGCGCTCTGGCCGGCGAGCATATCGAGCAGGTGCACCTTCGCATGGAAGACTCCGCGGGCCGCACCCGGGAGATGGAGGCCAGCCTCTTCGGCCTGCGTGAGGCGGGACGGCCTCGCGCGGTACGCTGCATCCTGCGCGATGTGACGCTCCGCAACCAGCGCGAGCGCCGGCTGGCGATGCAACTTGGCGTAGGCCAGGTGGTGCAGGAGGCATCGACCGAGGACTCGCTGCCCCGCATTCTTTCCGCGCTGGGCAGTCATCTGGGTTTCGATCTGGTTGAGCTGTGGCGGTCCGATACGGGCCATCAGGTGCTGCGCTATGGCAGCATGTGGATGGCCGCCGATTGCGTCTTCCCCAACATCCTGGCGAAGAGCTCGATTACGGAGTTCGCGCCGGGTGAAGGTTTACCTGGCCAGGTGTGGATACAGGGTGCATCCATCTGGGTCGAGGACATTCACAGCGACCTCCGCTTCAACACGCGCGACGGAGCGAAATCGGACGGCCTGGTCACCTGCTGGGGCGTGCCGGTTCGCGTGGGCAATCAGGTCATCGCGGTCATTGAGTTCTTCAGCCGCAAACGCATGGCGGCCGAAGTCGAAATCATGGCGACTGTCGAAACCGTCTGCGCCTCCATCGGCCAGTTCCTCGGCCGCTCGGTTCAGGAAAAGCGCGTCACGGAGCTCAACCGTCAAAAGGAATCCATCCTGAATACCGTGGCGGACGGCATCCTGGGCACCGATCAGCACGGCCGTGTCACATTTGCCAATCCCGCCGCGGCCCGCATGCTGGGCACGGTACCCAATGCGCTCACCGGCCGATTTGTGCACGCCATTGTCCATGAAGATGTCTATGGCAGCCCGACCGCCTGCGCCTCGCATTGCTATATACGTCGCGGCCTCTTCGCTAAGGATGGCGCACACGGGCAGGACATATTCTACCGGCCGGACGGCAGCTCCTTCCCCGTCGAGTTCACGCTCACGCCAATGCAGGTGCACGGCAGCGTGACCGGCAGCGTGCTGAACTTCCGGGACGTCAGCCAGCGGCAGGCTCTCGATCGGATGAAGGACGAGTTCGTCTCCACCGTGAGTCACGAGCTGCGCACGCCGCTGACCTCGATCCGCGGATCGCT
>DATBCB010000237.1:0-4338 GCA_036270675.1 Acidobacteriaceae bacterium
ATGGATGGGAGATCCGGCTTCCGCATCGGCACTCTCCTGGGTGTGCTGGCCGCCTACGTCTCCGCCTTTGGCCTGGCCGGCTGGCAGCTCTTTGAACGCTATCCGCTCCACCAGGGCTCCGCACTGGACGCGCAGTTGGCGATGCAGGTGCAGCAATCCGCCGAAGCAACGCAAAGGATGGCACAGACCAACAGCATGAATGCCCAACAGGCGCGCGCCATGCTGGACTTCTTCCTCTCCCCGGACGGGCGCGTCACCTATACGTTCTTCTACACCGCTGCCCTTGCCTTCGGAATCGTGCTGCTCGCTGGACTCGGCGGCATGCTGGGCGCGCGGCTGACGCGTCGCACCGCACCGCAATAGAGTGGCTCCGGTTGCCGGGCCATGCGCCACCTCGTATCATCATCGGGAACCCAGGCAGGAACCCCCGGCAGAAACCCAGGCAGGAACCTACACGTATGGCTGTCAGCACACCACAACTGCGCGAAAAGGGCCGGATCATGTCGGCCTCGGAGATTGATCGTACCCTCGTCCGGCTGGCCCATGAAATCGTGGAGAAGAACGCCGGGGCAGACGGTCTGGGCCTGGTCGGCATCAAGCGCCGTGGCGTGCCCCTGGCGCAGCGCCTCACCCAGATGATCTCGAAGATCGAAAAACATCCAGTCGACAGCGGAATGCTGGACATCAGCTTCTATCGCGACGATCTCTCCACGCACGACATACGCCCGGTGGTCCAGCCCGGCGCCATCGGCTTCGATGTGAATGAGCGCGATATCGTGCTCGTCGACGATGTGCTTTATACCGGGCGCACGATCCGCGCCGCATTGGATGCGCTCTTCGACCACGGCCGTCCGCGCCGCGTGCAGCTTCTCGCCCTCATCGACCGCGGCCATCGCGAGCTGCCGATCGAAGCGACCTTTGTCGGACGCAAGGTGCAGACCACATCGCGCGAGATCGTCGAGGTAAAACTCCAGGAGGTTGATGGAGACGAGCAGGTGCTGCTGGTGGAGCGGATTGACTAAAACGGATTTCCTGATGCATGGACTGCGTAGCCCTGGCGATGTGCGACTTTTATTGACGGAAGAACCGCGTTGACGACCGTCATGCAGCCGTATCTAGACACGCGCTCGATCCCGCGGCCCATTCCTTCGCGTTCCCGATCGCTGCTCTCTACCGGCGATCTGTCCCTTTCCGGCATTGCTGCTCTCATGCGGGCTGCATCTTTTCTGGAGAATGAGAATCCGTTGGATCGCGCACGCCGGCTCGCCAGGCGCCGGGTGGCCCTGCTCTTTTACGAGTCGAGCACGCGTACGCGCACTTCCTTCGAACTGGCGGCCAAGGGCCTGGGCGCCGACACCACGCTGGTAAGCGCGCTCTCCTCCAGCATCGAGAAAGGCGAGAGCCTCAAAGATACCGGCCTGACGCTTCGTGCGCTCGGGGCAGAGTGCATCATTCTCCGCCATCCCCATTCCGGCGCACCGTACCTGCTGGAGCGCGTCACCGGTTTGCCCGTGCTGAACGCCGGCGACGGCATGCATGCGCATCCCTCGCAGGCACTCCTAGATCTGCGAACCATCCTGCATCGTCTTCAGCCAGGCCATGCCAGCGCACCGATCAACGACAGCACCCTGGCCGGGATTACCGTGCTGATCACCGGCGACATCCTGCACAGCCGGGTGGCGCGGTCGAATGCTCAACTGCTCCCGCGACTGGGCGCGCGGATCATCCTGTGCGGACCAGAGGCGTTGCTGCCGGAGTGGGCTGCGGAGATCGGGCCCGGCATTTCCGTCGAACGCAACTTTGCACACGCGATGCGCAACGCGCAGGTGGTGATGATGCTGCGTATCCAGAAGGAACGGCTGGCCGGACTCGAGCTCAATCTGGACGACTACATCGCGAATTACCAGTTGAATGCAGGACGGCTGGCAGAGCACGCACCGCGCGCGCTGGTGATGCATCCTGGCCCGATGATTCGCGGCCTCGAAATCACCAGCGATGTCGCTGACGGGCCGCAGTCCGCGGTGGAGGAGCAGGTGCGGCATGGCGTTGCCATACGTACGGCACTGATTGCGCGCGCGTTGGACGCGATGCCGGAGGTGGCCTCTGCATGAGTCGGAAAGTTCACGACAGGATTCTGATCAAGGGCGGCCACCTCGTCGATCCTGCGAACAGAATCGATGCGCCGCGTGATCTGCTGATCGAAGATGGTCGTGTCGTCGCCGTCGATGCGGATCTGCATATCGATTCGCAAAACGCCGAGGTGGTCGACGCAACTGGATTGATTGTCACGCCTGGCTTCGTCGACATCCACGTCCACCTGCGTGAGCCTGGACAGAGTTACAAGGAAACCATCGCGAGCGGCACCGCAGCCGCGGCGGCCGGCGGCTTCACCAGTGTGGCCGCCATGCCCAACACGGTTCCCGTGAACGACTCAGCCGAGATCACCCAATGGATGCAGGCTCCGGAGCGCGGAGCGCACGCGCGTGTCTACCCGATCGGCGCAGCGACGACAGGCAGCATGGGCAAGGTTCTCGCAAACTACGAAGCTCTGCGCGACGCAGGCGCTATTGCGGTGAGCGATGACGGCAAGCCGATCCTGGGTGATGAGACCATGCGCGCCGTGCTGCGTGCCGCCACCGCCCTAGGACTCCCGGTGATCCAGCACGCGGAAGATACGCGCATGACTGGTGGCTGCTCCATGAATGCCGGCGCGCTTGCCTTCCGGCTGGGCCTGCGCGGCATGCCCATTGAAGCGGAGGCGGGCATTGTGGCGCGCGATATCGCCCTGCTCCGCGAGTTGAACGACGATCGAGCTCACCTGCACGTCGCGCATTTGTCGACGAAGAAGGCCCTGGACCACGTTCGGGCTGCGCGCAAGGGCGGACTGCATGTGACATGCGAAGTGACGCCGCATCACTTCACGTTGACCGAAGAGGCTGTCGGCGAGTACGACACGCACGCCAAGATGAATCCGCCGCTGCGCGCGGCCGAGGACCGCGACTCGATGATCGAAGGGCTGCTGGACGGCACCATCGACTGCATCGCCACCGATCATGCGCCACACGCTGCGCATGAGAAAGAACAGGAGTTCGAGCGCGCACCAAACGGCATCACAGGTCTTGAAACCTCGCTCGGCCTCAGCCTGGCGGTGCTGCATCGTCAGCATGGCATGCCGCTCGCGCAGGTTTTCGCGCTGCTCAGTGCGCGTCCTGCTGCCGTTCTCGGAATTCGCGCAGGCTCACTCGCAGTCGGTGCCAGCGCCGACCTGGTGCTGCTCGCACCAGAGATGGAGTGGGCTTACCGCGCGAGTGAATCGCGCTCCCGCTCCCGCAACACGCCCTTCGACGGCTGGTCGCTGCCAGGCAAGATACAGCTCACGATGCGCGCGGGCCGGGTCGTCCATGCCGGACCCGGTTCGATTCTGCAAGGGTAAGGCTCGCAAAGTAAGATAAAAGTTAGCAGTCTTGCATTCGAGGTGTTCCCCTGAGTCGTGTGCCTGGTATTGCGGCCCTGGCCGCCGCGTTATTCTTCAGCCTTCCTTCCAATGCACAGCAGTCTGCCGCTCCGGTGACTCTCTCCCCAGGCAACGACGACCTCTTCGGTTCGGTATATATCTCGATGGATAGCTGGATTTACCCGGCGATGGAGCGGCTCTACTCCCTGGGATACATCGATACGGCCTTTCTGGGGCTGCGCCCGTGGACACGTCTCAGTTGCCTGCACATGCTCGAACGGTCCCAGGCGAAGATCGACGGGGCGGCTGATTCACCCGGCAACCGCGAAGCGCACCAGCTCTTTAATACGCTCGCGCGGGAGCTATCCGACGATCGCGTCGCGATCGATCCCCAGCGCTCGAACTTGCATGCGGAGGTCGACCGCCTCTATGCGCGCACGACATATATCGGCGGCCGCCCCATCAATGACTCCTCGCACTTCGGATCAACATTCATCAACGACTACGGCCGCGCCTATGAAGGCGGCTTCAACGGGCTTACCGGTTTCAGTGTGCGTGCAGAGGATGTTCGCCTTTCCCTGAAGGTTCGTGGCGAATTCCAGCACGCCCCAGGACGTGCCGCCTATCCGCTGAGCGTGCGACAGACCATCGCAAACATGGACACGGCGGTTGCACTGCCGCCGACGCCTGTACTGCCGCCGACACCGGTCGACACTACCAACGAATTCCGGCTGATTGACGCGAACCTCTCGTATCACATGTTGAATCACGAATTCTCCGTCGGCAAAAGCGAAGACTGGTGGGGTCCCGGCGAGAGTGGCGCCATGGCCTGGAGCACCAACGCGGAACCAATCTATGCCTTTCGCATCAATCGGGTTGAACCC
>DATBCB010000238.1:0-6642 GCA_036270675.1 Acidobacteriaceae bacterium
GTGGTGGTTGATCATCCCTGCCTGTGTCATGGTGGTGGCTATTTTCATACTGGTGATGACCGTCTATCCAGTTGATTTCAGTTCAAACTGACCAACTGCCGACGTAAAGCGCTGCTACACAACGGTCCTCAAAATCGTCTAGACTGACCGCCAGACCTTTATTTATGCAGTCTTCTCGCAGTCTCCGCGCGCTCGCGCCGCAGCTTCTCGCGCTGGCCCTTCTCACTCCCGGCATGCTTTGCGCCCAGTCCTCCCCATCCTCGGAAGGACAATCCTCCTCGTCCTCTTCCTCCTCGACAGCCACCATTCAGCCCGAGATCCAGAAACCGCCCTCGCTCATCGATCCCGCCGGCCCGCAGATCAGCCTTCAGACCAGCGAAGCGCTCTTCGACATCGCCGCTGCCCTGAACACCTGCGGATACGACGCCGGACTCGACCAGTCCCAGCCCGTGCGCCAGAAGGTCCGCGATGCCATCAACGCCGCGATCACGGCTTCCGCTGATGCGCAGAACACCCGCGACCAGCTCTGCACCTACATCCGCCAGCACGAGCTCTCCGACTCCAGCCACAATCTCTCGCAATACGTCTCGCTCGCCCTCTACGTCACGCCGCCCCCGGGGCTCACCAACAGCGTCCCGCTCACCGAAATGCCGCCCGACTCAACCCAGGTGGTCGAGCTCCTGCCGACATTACGTAAATTCGCCCGCCAGATCGACCTGCACTACATCTGGATCAGCGTGCGTCAACAGTACGACGCCATCGTCAACAACCAGCACGACTCGCTGACGAAGATGGTCGTCAGCACCAATGCCTATCTGAAGATGCCGGCGAATGTCAGCACCGATAGCCGCTTCGCCGTCGTGCTCGAGCCGCTGCTCGATCCTGGCCAGACCAATGCGCGTGTCTACGGAGCGGACTACGTGGTCGTCACCTCGCCCACGCGCGATGACAAGGTGCGGATGGATGAGATCCGCCACACCTACCTGCACTTCGAGCTGGAGCCGCTACTCTACTCACGCGCCTCCTCCATGGACCGCCTGCTGCCCTTCCTGAAGAGTGTCCGCGAAGCGCCGCTGGAGTACACCTTCCGCAGCGACATCGTCTCGCTGGTCACCGAATGCATGATCCGCGCCGTCGAAGCGCGCACCCTGGACACCGGCGTCGCCCCCTTCAAGAGACCCGCTACCGTCAGCCACTCGGAGTTCGCCGCCGTCGAGCGCCAGCGCCACGCGGCCGAGCAGAAGGCCGAAGCCGTTCGCCAGGCAGCCGTGAAGCGGGACATGGAGCAGGGCTACGTCCTCACCGCCTACTTCTACGAAAAGCTCATCGCCTTTGAGAAGGAGCCACAGTCCTTCCAGGAAACGATCGGCGAGATTGTCTATGGCATGGACGTGCCCTCGGAGTTGGGCCGCGTAAAGCATATTGAGTTCACGCAGCAGAACGAGGGCGACGTCGTGCACCGCGGCACCCGCCAGTTGCATGGCCTCGACCTGGCCGAGTTGAAGCTGCTGCAGGGTGACGTGAACGGCGCCTCCACCCTTGCCCATCAGGCGCTCACCCAGCATACCGGCGACACCGCCCGTGCCGACTTTCTGCTCGCCCGCTGCGCTGTCATGCAGCGCAACGTGCCCGACGCGCGCCACTATTTCGAAGAAACGGTCCGGCTGGGCAAGGATCCGCGTCTCCTCGCCTGGTCCCACATCTATCTCGGCCGCATGGACGACCTGGAGCACAGCCGCGACGAAGCCCTCGCCCAATACCAACAGGCGCTGGTCAACCGCGACGGCCAGCTCGATACGAAAGAAGCTGCAGAGCGCGGTCTGAAGGAGCCCTACGGCCCACCCCCCGGCGTGCACCAGCAGCAGGACGACTCCGACGACAGCCAGCCGGCAGAGAAGCCCGCCGCGGCGCCCGAGCCTGCACCATCCCAGCCTGCACCAGCCCGGACAGCACCCTCTCAGCCGTCCGCTCCACCCGCAGCCGCTACTCCACAGCGGTAACTGGCGGAACTTGGCTGGCTCAGAGATGCTAGAAACGCTCTAAGCTAGTAGCTGAGGGAGACCCGCAACCCATGGTCCAGCGCACGCTGGAAACGCTCGAGCGTACCCTGAAGCATCGCTTCCACGCTCCGGCATTGCTGGAGCAGGCGCTCACCCACAGCTCGCTCGCTTTTGAACAGAGTGTCCAGAACCTCCAGGGCGCTGGGAACGAGAAGCCTGCTCTGGATAACGAAAAGCTCGAATTCCTCGGCGATGCCGTGCTCGGCCTGCTCGTCGCACAATCGCTCTACGAATCGTTTCCGGACCTTGCGGAGGGCGACCTCACCCGGCTGCGCGCCGCGATGGTCAGCCGCAAGCATCTCGCCAACGTAGCGGAGTCGCTCCACCTCGGTCAGCACCTGCTCCTCGGCCGCGGTGAGGAGCGCAACGGTGGCCGCCGCAAGGCCGTCCTGCTGGCCAACTGTTTTGAGGCGGTGCTCGCCGCCCTCTACCTCGATGCGGGAATCGACATCGCCCGCGCCTTCGTTGAGCGCACGGTCATCGATCCCACCGCGCAGCGGCTCCGCAAGGGACTGGAGCGTGGTGACAGCATCGGCGATCACAAATCTGCCTTGCAGGAGATGCTGCAGGCCAAGGGTGCCGCGCCTCCGGAATATGAGGTCAAGGAGGAGAGCGGCCCGGATCATCGCAAGCGATTTCTGGTCGAAGTGGTCATACCCAAGGCGCCGCAACTGCCGCCCGTCACCGCGAGGGGCACCGGCACCACCAAGAAGCGGGCCGAGCAGGAAGCCGCGCGCGTAGCCTTCCAGCTGTTACAGGAGCAAACGGCGGGAACGACAGCCTCGCTCGAAAACGCCCCGGAGCGCAAAGCGTCCGAGGAAATGTCGGCCTCCGCCAAATCATCGAAGAGTGTCACCGCTTGAGCATTCCGGCGCCAGCGTCGACCATGGCCCCCGCACCACCGCGCCACCACCATCACATCCATTTCGTGCTGCCGCATCTGCTCGATACCGTGCGCTCCACCCTGACGGTGATCATCGTCGCACTCTTCATCATCGCCTTCCTCTTGCAGCCCTTCCGCATCCCCTCGGAGAGCATGGAACGGACCCTGCTGGTCGGCGATTTTCTTCTCGTCGACAAGGTCGCCTTCGCTCCGGCCGGCATATGGCGCTGGCTCCTGCCCTATCGCAAAGTCACACGGCAGGACATCGTCGTCTTCCACTTCCCTCTCGACTCCGAGGAGCATGTAGTCAAGCGCGTGATCGGTGTGCCCGGCGATGAAGTTGCGCTCGAGAATGGCGTCGCCGTCGTCAACAACGCGTCACAGCGCGAACCCTACGATGTCTTCGAGCGCGCCGATCGCGACGAATACCGCGATCAGTTCCCGCGCTACACCACGGAAGATCCCGCGGTCGATCCGCACTGGCGCGAGCAGATGCGCGGCCTGGTCGAGAATGCTCATCTCCGCGTGCCGCCCTATGCCTACTTTGTGCTTGGCGACAATCGCAACCACAGCCGCGACAGCCGCTACTGGGGCTTCGTTCCACTCCAGAACATCGAGGGCACGCCTCTGCTCATCTACTTTTCGGTGCGCGAGCCCTCGGCAACTGATACCCCACCGCCGCCGGGTGGTAGACTCGGCAACAGCGTTGAGGATCGACTGATCGACTTCGCCCGGTGGGACCGCATCCTGCGGCCGGTCCACTGAACGCCCCGATCGCAACCGAAACCGCAGCAGAATCTGATGGCCGAGACGACAACGAATCCTCCCACCGTAACCGCGCCCGCGCCGCCTTTGGCGAGCGAAGCCCCAGCGACTCATCCGCGGCACGACGAAACTCCGCTCGAAGCCCTGGCCTCCTACTGCGCCGTCATTGTCGTCGGACTCTTCATCCTCACCTTCATCTTCCAGAACTTCGTCATTCCCTCCGGCTCGATGGAGAAGACGCTGCTCATCGGCGATCACGTCCTGGTCGATCGCACCAACCTCGCCCCACCTGCGCCCTGGGCGCCCTTTGTGCGCTATCGCACCGTGCACCGCGGTGACATCATCGTCTTCCTCAAGCCCGGCTATCCGGATATGTTTCTGGTGAAACGCGTCGTCGGCATTCCCGGAGACCACATTCACCTGCACGAGGGCTACGTGTATCTGAACGGCAAGCGGCAGGATGAGCCGCAGGCCGGACATCCCGATTACAGCAACTACTCGCCCTATCGCGATGAGTTCCCCGACGTGCCCACCGCCCAGGGTCAGGACGTCGAGCCGACCTGGGCCAACGATCTGCCCAATCACATCCAGAACGGCGATCTCGTCGTGCCCCCCGGCAACTACTTCGCGATGGGCGACAATCGGCTCAACAGCCTCGACGGACGCTATTGGGGCTTCGTGCCGCGCGAAAATATTGTCGGCCGGCCGCTCTTCGTCTACTGGTCTTTCATCACACCGGAAGAGGACGAAGATCGCAACAGTGTGGGCGACCGCACGCAGCAATTCGCTCATGTGCTGCTGCACTTCTTCGACCAGACCCGCTGGCGCAGGACATTCCACCTGGTACGCTAACGGCACCCTACCTGGTACGCTGAACTGCTGCTTTTGATGCATCTCTCCTGCCCTTGGGGAAAGCAGAGATACACTCGACATGGAGAAAACACTTTCATCCATGCGTCCAAGCGTCATACCGGTACCCAGGGCGCAGCTCAAGGAGTATCTGGGCTCCCAACCGGACACTGCAGCTCCGAAACCGTCCCGCCGCCGGCATTTCTTCCTCGCCCTCTCGCTTGCGCTCTTGCTGATCGCAGCACTGGTCCTGCCGCCGCTCATCAACATCAACCGCTACCAGCGCCAGATCGCGGCCAGTCTCGCGGCCAGCCTTGGACATCCCGTGGAAGTCTCCGGCATCCGGCTGCAGTTGCTGCCCCGCCCCGCCGTCCAGATCGCCAACTTCGCCGTGGACTCGGCCGCCGGCTTCAGCGCCGAGCCCATGCTCCAATGCTCCAGCGTCACGGCGGCCTTTCGCATGATGTCGCTATGGCGCGGCCGGCTTGAAATCGCGCGCATCTCGCTCGATGAGCCCAGCCTCAATCTCGAACGCGCACCCAACGGGCAATGGAACTTCGCCTCCGTGCTGCTCCAGGCATCGCGCACTCCGCAGGCGCCGACCGGCCGCACCGGTCCGCGCGGCCAGAACCGCTTCCCCTATATCGAGGCCAGCAACGCGCGCATCAATTTCAAGCACGGCCATGAGAAGCTGCCCTTTTCCTTTCTCAATGCCGACGTCTCCATCTGGCTCGAAAATCCCAACGAATGGCGGCTCCGCTTCGTTGCCCAGCCCATGCGCACAGATATCAATCTCTCGCCCGCCGACACCGGCCAGGTGCAGGTAAGCGGCAGCGTCCATCGCGCATCCTCAGCTAATGAGTTGCCCCTCAACCTGCAGGCCGAGTGGCGCGGCGCACCGCTCGGCCAGGTCACCCGCATGTTCGTCGCGCACGACCTGGGATGGCGCGGCGACACCAGCCTGACAGCACACATCACGGGAGTGCCCAGCGCGCTCGGCATCCAGCTCTTCGCTGCAGCCAGCGACTTTCACCGCGAGAGCTTCGCGCCTATCCAGCCGCTCAGCCTTAACGTCACCTGCACTGCGACATATCTGCATGCCGCCGGCTCCATCGACGGCATCCACTGCATTTCTCCAGTGGGCAACGGCGGCCTTGCCCTGAGCGGCACCATGCAGCAGATTCACACCCCCAACCCCCAGCCCGATCTCACGCTCATCGCCAAGCACGTGCCCGCCGGCGCGGTGCTGGAGCTGCTGCGCCACACGCGCGGCCGTCTCAACAACGACATCACCCTCAGCGGCACTATCGACGGCGAGCTTGCCTACGCGCGCCAGCCGCTCCCCGTGACTCCGCGCATCGTCGCCAGTCCCTACCGCACCGTTGCCGGCGGCACACTCCTCGCCAGCAATCTTCTGCTGCGCGGCGATGGTATGGAGCAGCTTCTTCCCGACCTACGCTTCACCGTTCAATCGGCCGCCCCATCGCCCGCGCCACCCCGAAACCAACCGTCCCGCAGCAACCCAATTCAGGTCCGGCCATCCCAGGCCCAGGCGCCGCAACCTGAGTCGCCCCTGGCCCTCGTCCTCGAACCGGCCACCATCGACCTCGGCGGACCTGAGCCGCTCGTCGCCAACGCCCGGCTCACCCGCCAGGGCTATCAGCTCCACTACAGCGGCACCGCGACGCTTGAACATCTGCTTCCTCTCGTGCACGCATTTAACGTCGTTCCCGGCGCCTTCCAGGGCCTGCAGGGCAATGGCACCGCCGACTACAATCTCACCGTCGAGGGCGACTGGCTGCTGCCGCTCATGGTCGATCCCGCAGCCCCGCTCTCCGTTCTCAACGGCGTCGTCGGGCTCCACGAAGCTGACTTCCAGCCGTCCTACCTCGCCGAGCCGGTCCATATCGCAACAGCCACGGCGACAATCTCTCCCAGCGAAGTGCGCTGGAACGGCATCACTGCCGCCCTGGGCACCACGCACTTCACCGGAACCCTGCGCACCCCGCTGCCCTGCACCGCCCCATGCGAGCGCCACTTCGACCTCACCGCCGCCACCGTCGACTTCGGCGCACTCGCGGCCTC
>DATBCB010000239.1:0-12948 GCA_036270675.1 Acidobacteriaceae bacterium
GGCCTTGCATCCGAAGGCCTGTTGAAACTCGGGCATGTTTTCGACGACGCCGTTGACCCGGTACTCCTCAGGCGAATGCGGGTCGGTCTGGACGCGAAGACGCAGCGTCTCCGGCCGCGTGCTCGAACACCAGCTCTGCGCATAGGCTGTAAAGAACTGCTGCGCCGGCGTCATGCCGTCGAGCTCCGCTTCAGCTTTCGCTGCCGGTTCCTGCAAGCGGTGTTGCCAGGCTAAATAGCCGATGCGCACGCCGCCGATATCGGCGATGTTTTCGCCCAGGGTGAGCTTGCCGTTAACGGGCAGATCATCGACGGCGATGAAGCCGCCATACTCTTTCACCACGCAGTCGGCGCGCTCTTTGAATTGCTTTTCATCCGTCGGCGTCCACCACTCGCTGAAGTTGCCATCTCCGTTGAACTGGCGGCCTTCATCGTCGAAGCCATGCGTTAGCTCGTGACCTTCCAGGCCTCCGGCCTGTCCGTAATTCACGGCATCGCCCATATGCGGATCGTAGTACGGCGGCTGCAGTATGCCCGCGGGAAAGTTTACGCTGTTGGTCTGCGGATCATAGTACGCATTGACCGTGGGCGGGCTCATCTCCCATTCCTGCTTATCCGTAGGACGGCCGATTTTCGCCAGCACGCGGTGGTCCTCGAAGGCCGCGGCGCGCCGCGCGTTGCCGACGGCATCGCCGCGCGTGATCGTCAAGCTGGAGTAGTCGCGCCACTTGTCGGGATAGCCGATTTTATTGGTGACCGCCTTGAGCTTCTCTTCCGCCTTCGCTTTGGTGGGCGCACTCATCCAGTCCAGCTGCTGAATGTCACCGCCCATCGCCGCTTCGATGTCATTCATGATGGCGGTGGTGCGGGCCTTATCCTGCGGAGTGAACTGCTGGGCGGTATACACGCGCCCCAGAGCTTCTCCGAGCGCGCCGTCCACCGCATCCACGCAGCGCTTCCAGCGTACCTGCTGCTCCGGCTGGCCGCGCAGCGTCTTTCCGTAGAAGGCGAACTGTTCGTTATCGACGCTGGCGGGCAATGCCGTGGCCGGCGTGCTGTGCAGCAGGTCCCAGCGCAGCAGTGCCTTGAGCGAAGCCAGGTCTGTTTCCGGAAGGATCTTGCTCAATCCGTCGAAGTAGCCGGGCGTTGATACGTTGAGCGAGGTGAACGCCGGCGTGCCGAGCGTGTGCAGGTAGGAATCGACATCGAAGGCGCCGAGCTGCGTGCGGAAGCGGACGAGCTCCGTCGGGTGATAGAGCTTCGACGGATCGCGCATCTCCTCGCGGCTGAGCGATGCGGTGGCAAGCTTCGTCTCCAGCTCGAGGACACGCTTCGCATCCGCGGCGGCCTGATCCGCGGGCTCTCCGGCGAGCGTCAGCATATGCGTGATGTGATCGACATACTGCTTGCGCAGGGTGACCGACTTCGCGTCTGTGCGCAGATAGTAGCCCTTCTCCGGAAGACCGAGGCGCGGCTGGCCGGCAGTGGCGATCATATGGCGCGCGTCCTTGTAATCCTCTTCGCTGCCCAGACGAAAGAGCGCCTGCACGCCATTCCGCTTAAGCTCGGCGATCAGAGGGGCCAGGTCCTTCGTGCCGGAGAGAGCGTTGATGCGATCCAACATCGGTTGCAGTCCGCTGAGCCCCGCCTTGTCGATCGCCTGCGTGTTCATGCAGGTGGCGTAGTAGTCGCCGATCTTCTGCGTGTCCGTATCGCGTTTCGCGTGGGCATCGCTCGCGTGCTCGAGGATCGACTTCAGCACCAGGTTGTTGTTCTCTGTCAGCTGGGTGTCGATGCCGAACGAAGAGCGGTCCGGCGGGATGGGGTTGCGCTTCAGCCAGGTTCCGCAGGCGTACCGAAAGAAATTGACGCAGGGATCTACCGAGGTGTCACGCAGCGATGGATCGAGCCCGTGAAGCTGCGTGCGGGTCTGTTCGCTGACAGCAGGCTGGGCATGCGAAGAAGCGGAAATGGCCACGCATACGGCTGCGGCGAGGATGACAGGCGATGGGCGCATGGGCGAAGAGGCACTCCTGCCGTTGAAGAAAAAATGATGGCCGAAACGCTATCAGACGGATTCGCGCAGGCAAAGTCAACCAGTCTGCCGCGCAAAGCGGCGCAATTACAGGAATCAGGGACTGCACGAGATGCCCCGTTTGTAGGAAAATGGTGGCGTGCAACGCCGTGTGCAGTTCGCGGCCCGCTGGCAAGCCTGCCTTGCCGCGCTGCTTTCGTGCCTGGTAGCAGGCACAGCGCAGTCCCGCGATCATGCAAGTGGCCCCCACCCGGCACTGAGCATTCCGGTGGAGTCTCTCGGCTACCGGCCGCCGGGCAGAGTGTACCTGCTGACCCGCTACAGCTCCAGCTCTCTGGAGTTTCTCGATACGACACATCTGCTGCTCACCTTTCGCCAGCCGCGCCTGCTCTTGCGCCAGCAGGGTTCCGAGGGACTGGATCAGGTGGTCCAGGCGGATGTGCTGGAACTGCCCACCGGCAGGGTCGTCGCCACGGACCAGTGGCTGTTGCACGACCGTTCGCGCTATCTGTGGCGGCTCGCGAATGACAAGGTCATGCTGCGCATCGACTCCAGCCTGTACGAGGTGGATAGCGCGCTGCACCTGAAGCCGCTGTTCACGTCACCGACCCAATTGGAGGCTGTCGAAATCTCACCCGACGGAAACCTGCTGGTGGTGGAAAGCAAGCGCGAGAAGCACACTCCGGAGGAGCATGCGCGGCTGGAAAAGGAGGCTGCCCTGAGGGGCTCCGGTCCGCCGCCGGAGGATGTGCAGATACGCATGTTCCGGCTGGACCAGCCGAAGATGATGTTGAACGCACATGCAGACGCTGCTGGAGAGCTGCCCGCCACCGTCGATGGCTTCTTCACCCAGGAGCGAGTGAAGGAGGATGCCTGGAACATCCGCTTTCATCCATACGAGAAGCCCGAGCCGACCGGTGGCGATATCGTCGCGAAGATCAACTCAGCCTGCGAGCCCTCGGAAAAGGTGCTGAACCATCAGAGCGTTCTGGTCATGAGCTGTCCGCACGGTCACGGCGACCGGTTTGTCGCCGCGTATTCACTGAACAGCCAGAAGCTATGGGATGGCCGCTGGCAATCGAATTTCACCTGGCCGGCGTTCCGCGTCGCGCAGCAGGGCGGGTCGGTGGCCATCTCCTGGCTGGCGGTCAGTCATGCGGTCTCCGCAGCCGATCCGATCAATGATGAAGACGTGCAGAACCAGGTGTTGAGCGTGCTGGACAGCCGCACCGGCAGCCTGCGCATCGCTCTGCTGCTGAAACCGATTGTCAGTGCCGGCGGCAATTTTGCCCTGTCTGCAGATGGAAATCGGCTGGCGGTGCTCAATCACGGTGCGATCGAGGTCTACGACCTTCCGGCTCCAGCGGCGCCAACGGATCGGGCTGCAAAATGAAGCGGCCGGAAAATGAAGCAGGCCGGAGCAGCCTCCGGCCTGCTTCATTTCGCTGCGGGCGTACTTAAGCCTTCTTCGCGGAAACGGCCTTCACACGCGCGCTCAGGCGGCTCTTGTAGCGCGACGCGGTGTTCTCGTGCAGGATGCCTTTCTGCACGCTCTTGTCGAGCGCGGAGACGGTGGCGCGATACTGATCGGTAGCGGACTTGGCGTCGCCCTTCTGCAGAGCCTCGCGCAGCGCGCGCAGGCTGCTGCGGACGCGGCTCTTGTTAGCGCGGTTGACCGCGGTCTTGCGCTCTGTCTGACGGGCGCGCTTCAGCGATGAAACATGGTTTGCCATGAGCTTCCTTACAAATGATGTCTGGTGGTATCTGTCTTTTGCTTTGTGCTCTTGCTTGATGGAGCGATGCAGACGGTGGCACTAACGCCGCATCCTCTGCAAAATACAAGTTTACCGTGCGCTTGGCGGGGGGTCAATGGCGGTGGATTGCCGACCTGTGACTGGAGTGAACCGACTCTGGGCTTGTCTGCGTCCCCAACCGCCGTTCAAGCATCGTAACTGGCAGGTGAGGAAAGCGTAACGGATATTCATCAAATCGCCGTTGACGCACTGGCAGGGAGAGGCTAGTCTGTGCGCATCCGAGGGACGGTCCAACGCGGCAGGCACGTACCGGGCAGGGAGTTGCCCGTGCCCGGTGTCCAGACGCGCCAGCCGGCCGCCACCCATTCCAACCCACTCATGCAGCCGCTGCTCCGGGTATCGCAAACCCCAGGAGCCGCAGGAGGTCTTCTGTCCGCTTGATCAATAAAGCGCTGGAAATCACGCCCAACATTGAGCCCCTGTTCGGGACCCGCGATGAAAATCTGAGATTGCTCGAAGACAAGCTGCACACGCGTATCGACCTTCGTTCCGATGCCGTCCATGTCTCCGGATCGGAAGAAAACGTAACGCGGGTGGAGCGGATCTTCAACGACTACGAACAACTGCGAAGGGCGGGAGTCACACTCCAGAATGGCGAGCTGAACGCCATGCTGAAGCTGGTAGCGGCCGATCCCAGCGTAACGCTCAAGGCCCTGGTGGACAGCGGCCGGCAGCGCGCGAGCGGAGGCATCAAGCGGATGGTGCAGCCGCGCTCCGTAAACCAGAAGCGCTATGTCGAGGCGATCGAACAGGCAGACATGGTCTTTGGCATCGGGCCGGCGGGCACCGGGAAAACCTACCTTGCCGTGGCCATGGCCGCATCCGCACTCATGGCGAAGCGGGTCGGCCGCATCATCCTGGTGCGCCCGGCAGTCGAAGCGGGCGAGCGGCTGGGCTTTCTTCCGGGAACTTTGCAGGAGAAGATCGATCCGTATCTGCGTCCGCTCTATGACGCTCTCTACGATCTGCTGGACCAGGAGCGGGTGGACAAGATGATCGAGCGCAACGTGATCGAGGTGGCGCCGCTTGCTTTCATGCGCGGCCGCACCCTCAACGACGCGTTCATCATCATGGACGAGGCGCAGAATACAACCAGCGAGCAGATGAAGATGTTCCTGACGCGGCTGGGCAACAATGCCAAAGCCATCATCACCGGCGACGTGACGCAGATCGATCTGCCCAATCCACGGCGTTCCGGATTGCTCGAAGCAATGGAGATACTCAAGGGCGTGGATGGCATTCGCTTTGTTCACTTCGAAGACGGCGATGTGGTACGCCATCACCTGGTGCAGCGGATCATCCGCGCGTACGACAGCTTTGGGCGCCAGCAGTCGGAGCTGCCGCTGGGTATGGCGGACGGCCAACGGGAGAAGCCGGCTCCGAAACCTCAATAGATCAATAAACCGGCCCGGTACAATCGAGCCGAGGGACGAGGAGGGCCGCGGCTCTCCTCGTTTCATTTTCGGTTGTTGCTGGTGTGGGTTGGATACAGATAAGTGATCGAACGATGATCGTGTACGAACCTGCTGTGGAGCTAAAGCTGCCTCGTGCTGCGCGTCCGCGCCGCCGCGAGCTTGCACGCTTCCTGCGCCAGGCGATTGCTGCGAGCGGACTGGATGGCGAGGTCGGCGTGCTGCTCACCGGCGACAACGGGATCCGAACCCTCAACCGCAAGTATCGCCGCATAGATAAAGCAACCGATGTGCTGTCCTTTCCCGCGCCGGAGACCGCGGAAAATGTTGCCGGCGACCTGGTGATATCGCTCGAAACAGCGCTCCGGCAGGCAGAGGAGCGCAGTCACTCGCTGGAAATGGAAATCAAGGTGCTGCTGTTGCATGGATTGCTGCACCTGGCGGGCTACGATCATGAGGCCGACAACGGCATGATGCAGCGCAAAGAGGCGCGGCTGCGCCGCGAGCTTGGGTTGACCGCGGGATTGATTGAACGCGAGCATGCGAAGCCATCCCGGCAGGCGGTGCGTGCATGACCTGGCTCTACATAGCTCTCGTCATCGTCCTCCTGGTCATCCATACGCTGGCCTGCTACGTGGACCGCATCTACTCCGAGCTGGGAAAGTTCCTCTCCCGCGAGTTTGAAGACAACATGGAGGTATGGGAGCAGCAGATCGAGCCGGCGCTCGGCTTCTCCCGCGAACGGCTTGCGCTCTGCGCGGCTGTGCTGGCGCAGCTTTCGCTTGCCGCCATCGTGCTGACCATCGGCGCGATGCTCTTTGGCCGCGCAGGCGAAGTCGGGCCGCCGACCATCCTGGGTGTGCTGCAGGCGGCGCTGGGTATCGTGCTGGTCGTCCTCATCTTCAGCCGGATGCTGCCCTACGCCTTCTTCACGCGCACACGCGGTATCTGGGTGCTGAAGTGGCGATGGCTGCTGCGCCTCTGCTTCATCCTGGTGCTGCCGGCGGAGCTGACGCTGGAGTTTCTGCTCTCGATCGTCTCGCTAGCGGAGCCGCCGCAGGGCGAAACCAAAGAAGATGAGGGCGATGCAGTGGATGCCTTGATTGAAGCGGGCGAAGAGGAAGGCATCCTCGAAGAGAGCGACCGTGACCTGATACGCTCAGCGGTCGAGTTCGGCGACAAAATCGTGCGCGAGGTGATGACGCCGCGGCCTTCGGTCTTCGCCGTCGCTGCCGAAACAACGCTCGCCCAGTTCCTCGAAATGCTGGAAGCGCGGCCCTTCTCGCGCGTGCCTGTCTTCGAGGGCACACTGGATACTGTGACCGGAATTGTCTTCTCGCACGATCTGCTGCAGGTCCCCGACAACGAAGCATCGACGCGCACCGTGGCCAGCCTGCAGCGTCCCGCGGCCTTTGTCCCGGAAACCAAGCGCGTGAACGAGCTGCTGCGCGAGATGCAGCGCGAAAAGCAGCACATGCGCATCGTGATTGACGAGTACGGTGGTGTCTCCGGGCTGGTGACGATCGAAGACCTGCTCGAGGAGATCGTCGGCGCCATCACTGATGAGCACGAAGACGACAGTGAAGCGAACGCGCCCAAACAGGAGAGCGAGGGCGTGTGGATCGTACCCGGCACCTTGGAGGTCGATGCGCTCGAGGCCCTGATCGGCGATGAAGATCTGAGGGACGGCCACTACGCCGCCACCACAGTAGCCGGGCTGGTGAGCGAAGTGGCGGGCCGCATTCCGATGGCCGGCGAGGTGGTGCTGGCAGGCAAGACGCGGCTGGAGGTATTGGCATCGACCGACCGGCGGGTCGAACGTCTGCGCGTCTCGGTTGTCGAAACCCCGGCGGCTTGAGGGATCGAGCATGCAATTCAGTTTCAGATTTACGCGAGAGGATGTTGCTTAGTGCGATCGGGATTTGTCTCTATCATCGGCCGGCCAAATGTGGGCAAGAGCACGCTGTTGAATGCGCTCACCGGCGAGAAGGTTGCCATCGTCACAGCAAAGCCGCAGACCACGCGCACGCGCATTCAGGGCGTCGTCGAGGTCCCCGCGAAGAAGGGTAAGCACCCGGCCGCGCAGATCGTCTTTGTGGATACGCCCGGCGTGCACAAGCCCAGCACCCAACTCGACCGGCGCATGATGCAGGAGGTGCACGATGCGCTGGAGCAGCGCGACATCGTGCTGCTGATGGTGGATGCCACGCGCGAGCTCCGGCTGCCAGAGGATTCCGCTGGGGGCAAAACCAGGCGCGACCGCGCATCCGCTGAGGACATGTTTGCGCTCGAACTGATCAGCAAGCTCGATTGCCCGGTCTTCCTCGTCATCAACAAGGTCGATCTCGTGGAGCGAGAGAAGCTGCTTCCGCTGATTACAAAGCTGACCGCGCTGCACAACTTCGCCGCGGTGGTCCCCATCTCGGCGCGCAAACGGGACGGCCTCGACCGGCTGATCGCCGATCTGGTCAAGCACCTGCCGCAGGGTCAACGCTACTATCCGTCGGCGCAGTACACTGATCAACCCGAACGGTTCCTGGTGGCGGAGCTGATCCGCGAGCGCATCCTGATGGAGACCGGCGAAGAGGTGCCATACGCATCTGCCGTGGTAATTGAGCGCTACGAAGAGCCGCCGGCCAACGCGAAGCCACGCAAGGACGGCAAGCTGCCCGTGACCAGCATCGCGGCGGCTATCTACTGCGAACGCACCGGACAAAAAGCAATTTTGATCGGCAAGGGAGGCACCAAGCTGAAGGCGATTGGCGCCTCGGCGCGCAAGGAGATCGAATCGCTGTTGGGCACGCGAGTCTTTCTGGAGTTGCACGTCATCGTCGAAGAGAACTGGCGTGAGTCGCGAGGCTTCGTCGAATCGCTGGACTGGCGGCGGCAATTGACGGATCTCGCGAAGAAAAACGAATAGCGGTTATCGCGCGACCGAGATGGATATTCCATGCGCGCTCGGTCGTGCAATGCGCACATCGTTTCCGCAGGATGGACAATCGATGTGAAGCTGCGTGCTGCTGGACCAGACAATCGTCACCGGATGCGCGTGGCGGACGAGCACAACGATCTCACCCAATCGAACACGGCTGTCCGCACGTTCGAGGTAGACGTTTGTTGTCGCCGTCGCCAGGTTGCCGCAGTTCCGCACCGTGGTGCGGGTCGTCCACGCATGATCCGGTGAGGTTGTCTCGTCGACGATTTCCTCGGTGCAAACCGTGCAGGCAGTCAGCGCAGCAAGCGGCATCGCGCAAAGCGCAGCAACCAGGACGCGGCAAACGCCAAGCCTGAGTGGCATCTACTCGCGAGCGCTGATGCCGAGCGCCTTCATCTTGCGGTAAAGATGTGTGCGATCCAGACCCAGCGCTTCCGCGGCGCGGCTCATGTTGCCGTGGCACTCGTCCACTTTCTTCAGGATGAAGTCGCGCTCGTAGGCATTGCGCGCCTCCTGCAGCGAATTGAAATCAGCAGACTGGCGGCCCGGATCGCGATGCACCAGCATGGGCAGATGTTTGCGCTCGATGCGTGTGACCTGCGGATTCAGAATGACGAGCCGCTCGACCAGGTTGCGGAGCTCACGCACATTGCCGGGCCAGTGATACTGCTTCAGCAGCCCCAGCGCCTCTTCGCTGATCTCGATGCGCGGCCGTCCGTATTCGCTGCCGAATTCGCTCAGAAACTCGCGCACCAGGATGGGGATGTCCTCGCGGCGGTCGCGCAACGGCGGCACGTAGAAGGGAATGACGTTGAGCCGGTAGAAGAGGTCTTCGCGAAAATTGCCGCGCCCAATCTCATCTTCCAGATTCTTGTTGGTTGCGGCAATGATGCGCACATCGACACTCACAGGCTGCGACGTGCCTACCGGCGTAAAGCGCTGTTCATCCATCGCGCGCAACACCTTGGCCTGTGTCTTCAGGCTCATGTCGCCAATCTCGTCGAGAAACAGTGTGCCGTTGTTGGCGCGCTCCAGGGTACCGCGTTTCTCCTGCGGACCTCCCGGCACCGCGCCATGACGATAGCCGAAGAGCTGTATCTCGATCGAGTCTTCGGGGATAGCAGCGCAGTTCAGCTCGATGAATACGCCTTCGCGACGCAGGCTCTCTGCGTAGATTTCGCGTGCAATGATCTCCTTGCCCGAACCGGACTCACCGAAGATCAACACCCGGCCGTTGGTGGGCGCCATTAACTTGATCTGCTGGCGCAGCGCCTTGATGGGCACGCTCTGTCCGGAGATATGCGCCCGCGGCGAGAGCTGGCGCTTCCACTCTTCATTTTCCGCACGCAGGCGGCGCGCTTCGACGGCGTTCTTCAGCAGGATGAGCGTGCGCTCCAGCGACAGCGGCTTCTCCAGGAAATCGAAGGCCCCCAGTTTGGTGGCGCGCACCGCGCTTTCAATGGTCCCGTGGCCGGAAATGATGATGACCTCCGGCCGGATCTCGCTTTCCAGTTGGCGAATGTCCTGCAACACATCCATGCCATCGCGGTCGGGAAGCCAGATGTCGAGCAGCACCGCGTCGTAGGTGGCGTCGCGCAGCAACACCATGGCCTCTACGCCGGTTGCTGTGGTGGTTACGGTGTAGCCGTCCTCGGTGAGGATGTCGCCGAGCGAGCTTCGTATGTCGGCCTCGTCGTCGACAATGAGGACGTGGCTCACGAATGCAGCTCCGTAGATGCCGGCGCTGCGTTCTCAGGCGTGGTCACGTCGGCGAAAGGCAATTCGATGATGAAGCGCGCGCCCGCCGGCTTGTTTTCCTCCACGCGAATGGTCCCCTGGTGCTCCTGCACGATTTTCGCGGCGATCGCCAGGCCCAGCCCGGTGCCGCGCTGCTTGGTGGAGAAGTACGGCAGAAACAGTCGCTCGCGCATATCGCTGGTCACGCCAGGACCGGTGTCGGCCACGATGATCTCAGCCATCGTGCGCCCGGGATTCTCGCCCGTGACCAGCGTGAGCTGGCGATGCAGCATACCGTGCATCGCCTCCGCCGCATTGTCGATGAGGTTGGCAAGCGCGCGACGCAATGCATGATTGTCCGCCATCACCAGCGGCATATCCGCTGCATAGCGGCGCTCGACGCGGATGTTGTCCATGCGGCCGGCAAAGATGAGCAGAGCGGCGTCGGCCACGGAGTTCAGATCGATGGGCCGCGGCGAGGAGACAGGAAACTGCGCCAGTGCGCCGAACTGATCCACCAGCGTGCGCACCGTTTCAACCGAGCTGAGGATGACGTCGCTGCAGCGGCGGATGACCGCCGGTGTTTCCGGCGTTGGCTTGTCGATGTGGCGGCGGATGCGCTCTGCCGAGAGCGAGATGGGTGTCAGCGGGTTCTTGATCTCATGCGCCACACGCTGTGCCACCTCTTTCCATGCGGCCTGGCGCTGCGCGCGCAGCACCTCTGTCACATCTTCCAGCACCAGAACGTAGCCGCGCTGTTGCGGCTGATCGAGCACAGCAAGGGTGACGGAGAGCCGCCGTGAGCCGCTCGATGTCGCGAAATCGATCTCCGAACCGGCGATGCGCATGCGCTGACTGCGTCGCAGCAACCGGCGTACTTCTTCGCTGATCGCGGGAGGAAACGCCACATCGAGCGGCAGATCGGCCAGCGCATGCTCGATGTCGGTCGCGCCAGTCTCCAGGTCCAGCAGGTCGAGCATGGCACGGTTCGACAGCACTACGGACAGCCGTCCATCCAGCGTGGCTACACCGCTGGGAATGGTATCGAGGATGAGCTCGAGCTCGCGGCGGCGTTCGGCCAGGGTGCGATTCACCTGTGAGAGCTGAGCGGTGGAGCTCTCCGCGAGAGCCCGGCTCTGTTCCAGGTCGGAGGCCATTGCGTTGAAAGAGTGAATGACTTCGCCGAGCTCTTCAGTCGCACCCACCGTGACGCGGTGACCGTAATGCCCGGCGCTGATCTGCTCCATGGCCTCCGCCAGCGTTTCGGCAGGACGCGTCACCTGTTTCGCCAGATAAAGAGCCAGCCAACTGCTGGCGAACAGGGTGAGCACGGTGAGCAGCAGCATGAGCAAAAAGTAAGTGCTGCGGATTTGATTGCGCCCGCGGAAGAGCTGCCAATAGCTCTCGGCCCCCGACCGGATGGTGCCGACGGTGCGCGAGAGCCCCGCCGGCATGGGGAGCGCCACGACCACGAGGCTGGAGGAAGGCGTGGCCGAGGCGCCCAGGACATAGTCGATCCCACCCAACGTCAGCAGCGGCTGGTCCGTGCGGTGTGCTGCGGCCAGCACAAACGCGGGGAGCGACTGGCCGGCGGCCGGCTTGGTGGCATCGTCATCGTCCATCCAGGGACGGATCTTGGGATCGGCAGCGGCACCGCCGCGCGGCACCGCGTATTCCACGACAGGCTCATCGTTGTAGATGATGACGAAGCCGCCGGAGAGCGTGATGCGATGGCTGCGCACGACGCCCAGTGCGGAGAGAATGTCTTTCTGCTCCAGACTTCGTTCCAGAGTCACCGAGCTGGCAAGAGATTCGGCTTCCGCGCGCGCATTCTCCGCCGCGTATTGCGAGAGCTCCAGCGCGACTCGGGTCGAGTCCTCGCGCAGTTGCGCAACCGGCTGCGAAAACCACCGGTCGATGGAACGGTTCATCAGCAGATAGCTGAAGAGAAACATGAACAGCGTTGGCGCAAAGCTCAAAATGAGCGCACCGAACAGCAGGCGCGTCCGGATGCGCGAGCCGAGTAGCCGGTTTTTGCCGTCGGCGTACAGCTTCAACACATTGCGGCAGAGCAGAACCAGCAACACCAGCAGCAGCAGGAAAACCAGAATGGAGAGCGCGGTGAAGAGAAAGATGCCGTTGCTGTCGTGGGGGTTCAGGAAGTGCAGATTGAACGCGTTGAGCCCGATCAGCAGAATCGCCGCCAGTCCGAGGCATCCGGCAAGCAGGGCGACGGTTACGCGGCGGCTGCGAAACACAAGACTCTTTCCCCCAAAGCGTCCGCTCTGTGCGCGAACCCTGTGATTATAGGCGCTTCCGCGCGCATATCGGCGGGCAGGCAACCGGGGTCATGGCGCGAGACTCACCGAGATAGGCTGCAATTCATTGTCAGGTGTGGCATCCTAGTGGACGCTATGATCCATGCCAAGCTGACACAACTCGCGATTCCGTTTTCACTGGCAGGCCTGCTCCTGGTTGCCGGTTGCAACAAGAACCAGCCACCCCAGAACGCCGAGCAGCCTGCGGCGAGCCAGCCGGCACCGGCTCCCACAGCACCCGCGCCGGGCACCGCAGCACCCGCGCCGGGTACCGCAGCATCCGCGCCCGGAACACCCAATGCGACGCCGGCAGCGCCCGCAAATCCGGCGCCGGCGCCGGCACCTTCTCCTCCCCAGCCGGTTACATATACCATTCCCGCGGGAACCCGCGTGACGGTGCGGCTGAATCAGACGATCGCCTCCAACACTGCGCACGAAGGAGATACGTTCGACGCGACGGTCACCTCGCCGATCGTCGTCAAGGGCAAAACGCTGGTGCCAACCGGCTCAACTGCCAGGGGCACGGTGGTCGCAGCCAACTCGCGGGGCAAGTTCAAAGGCGCGGCGGTTCTGTCGCTGCGGCTGACCAGTCTCCGCGTCAACGGGACTCCCGTCCAAATTGATTCCAGCACCTGGAGCCGCACCATCAGCGGCAAAGGCAAGCGCACGGCCGGCTTCATCGGCGGCGGCGCGGGTGC
>DATBCB010000240.1:0-5585 GCA_036270675.1 Acidobacteriaceae bacterium
GCGCGGCTCCACCAGTGTGGACGAATCTCTGCTCACCGGCGAGTCGCAGCCGGTCGCGAAATCCGCCGGAGACACACTCATCGCCGGATCGCTGAACTATGACGGCGCACTGGAATACCGCGCCACCGCGATCGGAGCGGAAAGCCGCCTGGGACAGATATTGCGGCTCGTCGAGCAGGCGCAGTCCTCGCGAGCGCCCATGCAACAACTGGCGGACCGCGTCAGCGCCATCTTCGTGCCCGCCATCCTCGTGCTCGCGCTGGCCACGTTCGTGATCTGGTCGTTCTTCGACGTCAGCCGCGCCTTCGCCATCGCCGTCGCGGTGCTGGTGGTCGCGTGTCCCTGCGCCATGGGCCTGGCCGTACCTGCGGCCCTCACTGTCGCGATAGGGCGCGGCGCACAGCTTGGCGTGCTCTTCAAGGGCGGCGAAGCCCTGGAGCGCCTGGCCCAAGTGGACACCGTTTTGCTGGACAAGACCGGCACGCTCACCGAAGGCAAACCGAGCGTGGTCGCCGTGCTGCCGGCTGCCGGGTGGACCGATGACCGGTTGCTGCAACTTGCCGCGTCCGCCGAACAGCGCTCGGAACACCCGCTCGCTCGCGCCGTGCTCCAGGCTGCCGAAACACGGGAACTCACGCTTCTGCCCAGCAAAGATTTCCAGGCACAGCCCGGCCGCGGGCTCCGAGCCACGGTGAACGGCGTGGAGGTTCTAGCCGGCAACTTACGCCTCTTAGCAGAGCACGGCATCGCGATCCCGGAATTGTTAATAGAACCCGGCGCGACCGCGCTGCACATCGCGCATGCGGGCGCCTATGCGGGCACTCTCCTTTGCCGCGACACACTCCGCAGCGATGCTGCCAGCGCTCTGCGCGCACTCGAAGCACTGCACTTGCAGCCCATCATGCTCACCGGCGATACCGCAGTCGCCGCGCAGCCGTTGGCAGACACTCTCGGCATCCGCGAGGTCTACGCCGGCCTCTCTCCGGAGCAGAAGCTGGAACGCATCCGCGAGCTCCAACAGCGGGGCGCGCACGTCCTGATGGTGGGCGACGGCATCAATGATGCAGCCGCCATCGCGCAGGCAGACTCCGGCATCGGCATGGGGACCGGCACCGAGCTCGCGCGCGAAGCAGGCGACGCAATCCTGCTGCACTCCGATCTTGCCGCGATGGTGGCAGCGCTGAAGCTGGCACGCGCCACCCGTCGCATCATGAAGCAGAACCTGGGCTGGGCCGCGGGCTACAACTTGCTCGCCGTACCCATCGCAGCCGGCGTGCTCTGGGCCGCCTTCGGCATCCTGCTGTCCCCAGCGGTGGCCAGTGCTGCCATGGCCCTCAGTTCGGTAAGTGTGTTGTTGAACAGCCTGCGTTTGCGGCGATGGAGGCCGACATGAAGCAAAGCAAATCGAGCGCCGCGTCGAAGCCGGGACAAAAACCATCAGCCGCATGCGACACCGGCGATAAGCTAGCCGTCGCGGTAGACCCCGAGCTCAAAGCCGCAGCGGTCCGCCGGCTGCGACGCATCGCCGGACAGGTCCGCGGACTCGAATCCATGGTCGATCAGGAGCGCTACTGCGCCGACATCCTGGTGCAGATCGCCTCCGTGCAGGAGGCGCTGCGCGGCGTAAGCCGCCTCTTGATGCGCAATCATCTGGAGCACTGCGCCACGATGGCGATTCGCAGCGGCGGCGAGAGCGCCGATGCGATGTATGACGAGCTGCTGGATCTGGTCTATAGACACGCCCGCTAAGGCGCTCAGTCGCGATTCATCACATCATTTTGTCATCCTGAGCGTAACCGAAGGTGGAGCGAGGGACCTGCTGTACCTTCCTTTCAATATCGGCGCAAAGCGCCGCTCAACTAGACCCCTACTACGAAGGCGGCTGTAAACTTCGCGCGTGACGGCAATACGCACTAAACTAGCCGCAGGCCGACTGCCGTGCGCATCCTAAGACGCTACATCCTCAGCGAAGTGATCTCGCATGCCCTCGTCGGCGGTGCGCTGTTCACCTTTGTGCTCTTCATGCGCGACCTCGGCCAGATCCTTGAGCTGGTCGTGCGCGAAAGCGCCTCGCTGGCCAGCATGGGCGAAATCTTCCTCTTCACCCTGCCTAACACCTTCAGCTACACCATTCCGATGGCTGTGCTGGTCGGGGTCCTGCTTGGGCTCAGCCGTCTCGCCGCCGACAGCGAGATCACCGCAATGCGCGCCGCGGGCATCGGCGTATGGCGCTTCGTCGGCATTGTCTCGCTGGTCGCGGTTCTGGGCTGGGGCGTCTCGCTGCTCACTTCGCTCTATCTAGCGCCCAAGGCTGCAGAGGCGCTGCTCCAACTCGAGAATGCGCTCAAAACCTCCCAGGCCTCCTTTGAGATTCAGCCGCGCGTCTTCTACGAAGACTTCAAGAACTATGTGCTCTACGTGCAGAATGTGCGCCCCTCCACGGGAGCATCGCAATGGCAGCGCGTCTTCCTCGCTGACCTGAGCAATCCCGCCTCGCCGCTCATCGTCACCGCCGCGCAGGCCACCGTCGTGAATGGAGGCGACGGCGCGCTGCGCATGCGGCTCCGCAATGGTACGCGGCACGAATTCGTTGCCAACGATCCCAACCAGTACTCCGTCTCCACCTTCGCCGAAGCCGATCTCCCGCTGCAGATCGGCAACCAGGAAGACACCCACATCAGCCACGCGGACTCGCCCGTGCTCGCCATGTCGACGCCGGAGCTATTCCGGAAATCGCAGCACGATGACGGCCGCTGGTATCGCATCGAGTTCTACAAGCGCTTCGCCTTCCCTGCCTCCTGCTTCGTCCTGATGCTGGTCGGCGTGCCGCTCGGCCTCGCTTCGCGGCGCGGCGGCAAAAGCGCCGGCTTCGTCACCACCATCGCGCTGGTCTTCGTCTACTACTTCCTCTCGCTTACCGGCGTCTCGCTCGCGCGGCAGGGCAAGATCAGCCCTTTCATCGGCGTGTGGGCGGCAAATCTCATCTTCGCTATCTTCGGTCTCATTCTGATCCGGCAGCTCAGCCGCGGCGGCGTAGCGCCGTTCGCGTTCAGCTTCACAGGTACGGCCGCGGGCAAGGGTCTGGCCATCCCGCGCCTTCGCCGCCCAGATCCCCGCCCAGACCAGCTCGTCCGCTACGAGCGCTCCGGCCGCCGCAGCTTCCCGCTCATCCTGGATGACTACGTGCTGCGCGAATTCCTCGCTACCTTCGCCATGGTGCTGGTCACCTTCGTGCTTCTCATGCTGGTCTTCACCTTCTTCGAGCGGCTGGGCGATATCATCCGCAACCGCACCCCTCTGGTAACCGTCGGCGCCTATCTCTTCAATCTCATTCCCAGCATGGTCTATACATTGATGCCGCTCGGTGTACTCGTCGCCGTGCTGGTGACATTTGGGGTGCTGAACCGCTCCAGCGAGCTGACCGCGATGAAGGCCACCGGAATCAGCATCTACCGCGTCATCGTACCCGTGCTTTTGATAGCCGTCGTTCTCGCCGTCGGCCTGTTCCTGTTCGATGAGAGCTATCTGCCCGGCGCCAATCGTCGGCAGGAGGCGCTGCTCAGCGTCATCAAAGGCAAGCCCGCACAGACCTTCCTGCGTCCGGACCAACAGTGGATCTTCGGCGAGCAGGAGCCCGGCAGGCCCGGCCGCATCTACTACTATCAGTTCTTCGACCCTGACCACGACCGCTTCGCCAACATCTCTGTCTTCGAATTCGACCCGGATAACTTCTCTCTCACCCGGCGCATCTTCGCGGACACCGCGCACTGGGATACCCACCTGAACCAGTGGATCTTCGAGGATGGATGGGACCGGCACTTCCAGGGCGAGGCTGTCAGCAGCTACGACCGCTTCTCGCTCAGCACATTCGCCGCTCTGAGCGAGACCCCTTCTTATTTCAAAAAAGAGAACCGCCAGTCCTCGGAGATGAATTTCATCGAGCTCTCGCGCTACATCCACGACCTGCGGCAGAGCGGCTTCGACACCATGCGGCTGCGCGTGCAACTCGATCACAAGATCGCGTATCCGCTCATCACCCTCATCATGGCGGTGCTGGCCGTACCGTTCGCGCTCTTCATGGGCAAGCGAGGCTCGCTCACCGGCGTCGCTGCCGCCATCGGAGTCGCCATCGCTTATTGGGTCGTGGCCGGCACCTTCGAAGCGATGGGCAACGTCAACATGCTGCCCGCAGTCCTCGCAGCCTGGTCGCCCGATCTGCTCTTCGGCCTCGCCGGCGGCTACCTGCTGCTGAAGACACCGACATAAAACACTCGATGAGCGCCAGCAGCGCCGAAAGAGTCTTTTCAATTGCATGCGGCATCTCAGAAGCAGACCAGGAGACAATCCCATGATTCGCCATTGCAGCGCAGCAGTCATCGGCATCATCGCCGTAACATCTCTGTCGAGCGCGTATGCGCAAACTGCCGCAGACAAAGTTGCAGCCGCTCAGAGCCAGGTTCTGTTGAAGGCGGATCACTCCTGGAACGGCAAGCCGTACACCCAGTACCCAAAAGGCCGCCCGGAGCTCACCATGCTCAAGCTCACGATTGCACCCCACACCAAGTTGCCATGGCACACCCATCCAATGCCGAATGCGGCCTATGTGCTCTCAGGCACCCTTACCCTGCACGATAAGCTGAGCGGCAAAACCAGAGTCGTTCATCAGGGAGAGGCCTTCGCCGAATCCGTGGACGATATTCATCGCGGCGAGACCGGCGATGAAACTACCGTGCTGCTCGTCACGTACTCGGGCACCCCCGGCGTGCCGACGACTATCCCGGCCAAGGGAGAGCAGGCAGAATACTAGCTTGAACATCACGCAGACGCTTCACCGGTAAGGCTTCATATCGCTTGGTCGGGAGCGCCTGCTCGCGATCGCCCATACAGAGATCGCACTACACTACAAAGTACTTCGCCTGCGGATGGTGCACGATCAGCGCGTTCGTGCTCTGCTCCGGTTCCAGATGAAAGCCCTCGGTAAGCCGCACGCCAATGGTCTCTTCCGGATGTAGCAGATCGAAGATCTTCGTCTGATCTTCCAGGTTCGGACACGCCGGATACCCAAAGCTGTAGCGCGAGCCCTGATATTTCTGATGGAAGAGATCTTTCACCAGCGGCGCATCTTCACCTGCAATGCCCAGCTCTTCACGGATATGCTTGTGCGCCAGTTCCGCCAGCCCCTCCGCCGACTCGACGGAAAGTCCATGCAGATAGAGATAGCGCGTGAAGTCGCCCGTCTCGAACAGCTTCTGCGTCACCTGACTCGCGCGGCTGCCGATGGTGACCACCGAAAAACCGATAACGTCCATGCGCGGCGATGCGAGCGGCTCGAAGAAGTCTGCGATGGAAAGCTTGCGCCCATCGCGCTGCCGCGGAAACACGATGCGCGTCAGCTCCTTGCGCTCGCCCGCCTCGAACGCCTCTGGATCGTAAACGACAACATCGTTCCCGTCCGCCTTGGCAGGAAAAAACCCGTAGACGACCTTCGGCTCAAACCATCCGTTCTGCTTCACCTCGGCCTGCAATTCGTGCAGGATCGGCCGGTACTTCTCCTCGACCAGGCGCACATAGTCCGTCGCCGATGC
>DATBCB010000241.1:0-1623 GCA_036270675.1 Acidobacteriaceae bacterium
CCGGCGGAAAAGCTCGATCTGGATCTCGTGAGCCGCATCATTCTAGCAGCGCGTGACGAAGTGGACACCGTGGATGTGGTGGTGCTGCCGGAAAGCGCGGCGGACGAGAGCGAGATAAGCGATCTCGAAGCCTTGCTGGAGCGGCACGGAGTGGTGATGCTGATCACCGGGTGCGCCAGCGATTGCCGCAGACGGGGCAGCTCCCGGGCAACTGGGTGCATATCGGTTTCAGTCCGAGACTTGAGAAAGGGCGGACCCTGCCGGCCTCAGCCGGCGAAGAGTGGTTTCACATCCGGCAAAACAAACACCATCGCTGGTCGCTCGATGAAGGACAGATTTACCAATATCATCTGGGAGGCGCACTGCACCCGCACATACGCTGGTGGGAGGCGATGGATGTTCCGCGGCAAACGGTCAGGTTCCTGGAAATGGGCGATGAATTGACGATAGTTTCGCTGGTTTGCGAGGACCTCGCACAGATCGACAACGTCGCGCAGATTATACGGTCAGTGGGACCGACTGTGGTGATCGCGCCATTGCTAGACGGACCTCAGCTCAGCTCGCGCTGGGCGGCTCGATATGCGAGCGTTCTGGCGGATGACCCTGGCTCGGCTGTGCTGACGCTCACTTCTATAGGTATGGTCCAGCGGTCGCGGCCTCACGCGCGGGACGTGGCCCCGCTGGTGGCGCTTTGGAAGGACCCCGTGCGGGGACTAAGGGAGATCCAGCTTGATGCGGGTGCGGAAGGTATTTTGTTCACGGCGTGCGGCGACCGCTCAACGCGGCGGACTGCGGACGGAAGGTGGCCGGTGGACAACTCCACGCAATATTTCAACGTGGCGGTGCATCAGGTGCGGCCCGGTAAGGTAGGCCTGGGCTCATCGGCTACGCAGTTCGAGACACCAGCTTCGCCGGTGCTGGAAGCTCATGAACTCACAATACTCACAGGCTGGGCGCAGGCGGTGGCAGAGGCCCTGGCGTACGCCCCAGAGTGCATGGAAACTTTGCTGGCCGACGCAAAGGCAGGCGCTCCCTGGCGGGCCGCACTGCGAATCGCAGAGCCATCGCGACAACTCAGCGGCGCGCTCGCCTATCTGGGCCGGGCGGTCCAGGCGGTGACGCCCGCAGGCGGCACGCCGACTGTGGACGCATTGCTCGGCTCGTGCCGGGAAGAGCGGCCGGACCAACAGAGACTTGAGCGGCTGGTCTGCCGCGTCGTGCAATCGACGATTGAACAGCTCCTCACGCGGCAGGCGGCGGAAGCGCGCTGATGATGTCGAGCAGCGGACTTGGCCTATTCGAAGCCTCCGGGATCATCACCCCCGGAGAAGAACTCTAATATATGGCATGCCTTGATTCTGAGCACAATCTTGATCAAGAGACTGGCCTCCGTACTGGCGATACGGAATTTGCGGAACGCGTACGTCTGAATCAGCAAAAACTGACCGCTGCGCTGAAGCCACACTACGACTTCATTGTCTGCGGATCCGGCTCTTCCGGTTCTGTGGTCGCTAGCCGGCTCGCCGAGAATTTGGATGTCAGCGTCCTGCTGCTTGAGACAGGCGGCAGTGATGACGACCCGAATGTAATCCAAGCGGACCAATGGTTTCTGAATCTCGGCAG
>DATBCB010000242.1:0-5166 GCA_036270675.1 Acidobacteriaceae bacterium
AGAGCGACGGATTCTGGATGAGCGCTGCCTTCAGCTCGAGATAGTCGAAGGTGCCGGTGCGCGCGTAGAGCGCAAGGATGCCGACAAGAAAAAGTGCGGATGGAATGAATGTATAGAGGAAGAACTTGATGGCCGCGCGCGAGCTGTTGCGGCCGCCTGAATCGCGGCCGAACATGGCGATCAGAATCGCCATAGGCACGAGCGAGAGCTCCCAGAAGGCGTAATAGACCATCAGGTCGAGTGCGAGAAAAACGCCCAGCATGGCGGTCTGCTGCAACAGGAAGAGTGAATAAAACTCATTTGCGCGTGTATTGATGGCGCTCCAGGAGGCGAGCACGCCGATAGGTGCGAGGAAGCCGGTCAGCACAACCAGCCACATGGACAGGCCGTCTACGCCCAGGTGATAGCGAATCGGGGGCGAGACGATCCAGAGCTGGTTGATCTCGAATTGGAAGCCAGAGTGGTTGTAGTCGAAGTGCGAAGGCAGCTGGAGTGTGAGCACGAAGGTGGCAAGCGCGATGACGAGCGCCCAGCTCTGCACCAGCTTGCCGCGTTCCGGCAACAGCGCCGCGACGACTGCGCCGAAGGTGGGCAGCAGCAGGATCCAGGTGAGGACGGAGTGATCCATGGAAGTCATGGCGTTATCGGACCCCCACGTGGGGATGCGCGCCAAAGCCGAAGAAGGAGAGCAGCAGAATAGCCGCGGCGCCAAGAGCGAGCCAACCGGCGTAGGAGCGAATGTTGCCGGACTGGATGCGGCGCAGGAGGGCGCCGACGCCCTGAGTCCCACCCGCGAGGGCGCGGCTGCCCCCACCGATGACGCCGCGATCGAATGCGCCCCACAGAACGTAACGGGAGACGGTCAAGAGCGGCCTGACGATGAGGAAGCCGTAAATCTGGTCGATCCAGTATTTGTTCGAGACCAGCGCATAGAGACCGCGCGAACTTGCGGCCATCTTCGCGGGAAGGTGCGGCTTGCGACGATAGAGCGTATCTGCGAGCAGCCAACCAAGCACCGCAGCCAGCACCGAGCAGCCCATCAGAACGCGTTCCGTCTTCGGGTCTTCTGGCGTTGATGGCGGCTCCGTGGTGGGTATCGGGGCCCCGGTACGCATCGCAATCGAAACCTGCTCAAAGGAGGCGGGAACGCCGGTGCCATGCGTGACCGGATCGAGGAAGCGTGCGAAGCGATCGCCGCCGCCAAGCGCGTGCGGAATGCCGATCCAGCCTCCGGCGACGGAGAGGATGGCGAGCAGGACGAGAGGGAGCAGCATGGACCGGGGGCTGTCGTGAATGCTGTCCGCATGCGGCTGGGCTTGCCCGCGATGGCCGTTGGTGGAGTGCTCGGTCGCGAGCAGCGCATCGTTTGCTGTAACGGGCGGGGTCTCGTGCTGTGCGGTCTCGAGCCGCAGCTGACCGAAGAAGGTCATGTACCAGAGGCGGAACATATAGAAGGAAGTGATGGCCGCGGTGACCACCCCCACAGCCCACAACAGCGGGCCGCCGTTGGGCGAGCGGAAGACCTCCGCGAGAATCTCGTCCTTGGAAAAGAAGCCGGAGAAGGGCGGAAAGCCGGAGATGGCGAAGACGGCCATGGTCATGGTCCAGAAAGTGACCGGGATGTAGCGGCGCAGACCGCCCATGAGGCGCATGTCCTGCTCGCCTCCGACGGCGTGGATGACCGAGCCCGCGGCAAGGAAGAGCAGCGCCTTGAAGAAGGCATGGGTGAGCAGATGGAAGATGGCTGCCGAGTAGGCCGCGGCGCCGCAGGCCAGGAACATGTAGCCGAGCTGCGAGATGGTGGAGTAGGCGAGCACGCGCTTGATGTCCGTCTGCAGGATGCCGACGGTGGCCGCGAAGAATGCCGTTGCTGCGCCGACGACGGCGACGACGCTGAGGGCGAGCGGCGCACGATCAAAGAGCGCATGCGTGCGCACGATCATGTAGACGCCGGCGGTCACCATGGTGGCCGCGTGGATGAGCGCCGAGACGGGCGTGGGACCTTCCATGGCATCGGGGAGCCAGACGTAAAGGGGAATCTGCGCGGACTTGCCGGTTGCGCCCAGCACCAGCAGCAGCGCGATTGCGGTCAGCACGCCGCCATGCCAGTCGGGGCGCTGCGCGATCTGGCTGGCGACTTCAGTGAAGCTGAGCGTACCGAAGTGGATGATCAGCAGGAACATCGCGAGCAGGAAGCCGAAGTCGCCGATGCGGTTGACGACGAACGCTTTTATGCCGGCATTGGAGGCGGAGTGCTTCTTGAAGTAGAAGCCGATCAGCAGATAGGAGGCGAGGCCCACGCCCTCCCAGCCCACGAACATCAGCAGAAAGTTTTCTGCCAGCACCAGGGTGAGCATGAAGAACATGAAGAGGTTAAGGTAGGCGAAGAACCGCCAGTAGCCCTCTTCATGCGCCATGTAGCCGACGGAATAGATATGGATGAGGAAGCCAACGCCGGTGACGATGAGCAGCATGACCAGCGTGAGCTGATCGAGCGCGAAGGCGAAGTCTGCATGAAAGGCCGAGGTGGCGATCCAGGAGGAGTGCCGCTCGATGTAGGGAAGCGAGAGCGCGGAGAAGCTGGTGTAGACGTGAAGCACCAGCAGGAATGGGGTCGCCGTAAAGAGCAGCGCGATGGTCGAGACCAGCGCCTTCGGCAGACGAGGGCCGAAGAGGCCATTCAGCAGAAAGCCGACGAGGGGAAGGATCGGGATAAGCCAGAGATGGAGGCCGTCGTTCATAGTTTCATCAGATTGACCTGGTCCACGTTGAGCGTGTTCCGGGTGCGGAAGATTGCGATGATGATGGCCAGCCCCACAGCGGCCTCGGCCGCCGCCACCACCATCACGAAGAAGACAAAGATCTGTCCACTGACCTGATGCCAATGGTGCGCGAAGGCAACGAAGGTCAGGTTGACGGCATTGAGCATCAGCTCGATCGACATGAAGACGGTGATGATATTGCGCTTGATGAGAAAGGCGGCAACGCCGATGGAGAAGAGAATTGCGCTGAGCACGAGATAGTAAGCGATGGGAACAACCACGTCAGGACTCCTTTCGCGCCAAGGCTACGGCGCCGAGGATGGCGACCAGGATCAGGACGGAAGTGACCTCGAAGGGGAGAAGCAGGTCGCGGAAGAGGACGCGGCTGAGATCGGCTGTTGTGACCAGCGTGTCACCACCCAGCTGCGCGTTGCCAAGCGGTGTGCGGACGGAGAGAAAGATGTAGGTGAGCAGGCCGAGGAGCGCGGCCACACCGGGAAAGCCAACCAGATACGCAGCCCGGCTGCCGTGCGTGCGCTCCTCTTCGCCAGCATTCAGCAACATGATGACGAAGGTGAACAGCACCATGATGGCGCCGGAGTAGACGATGACTTGTGCGGCAGCGAGGAACTCGGCTCCGAGCAACAGATAGAGGACAGCCAGCGACGTCATGACGACGATCAGCGAAAGGGCGCTGTTGATCGGATGGCGCTGCAGCAGCAGATTCACAGCGCCCGCGATGCACAGTGCTCCGAAGATAAGGAAGATGACTAGATACATGCCGAACGCCGTTCAGGTGCAGGGAGGACTAAAGACAGCGGAAGCTTCATAGTAAATCACCGTGGAGCGAAGATCAGGCTGGCGACGATGATGTTGGCGATGGCGAGCGGCACGAGGAATTTCCAGCCGAAGCCCATCAACTGGTCATAGCGGAAGCGCGGCGTGGTGCCGCGGACCCAGATGTAGAGAAAGACGAAGAAGAATACTTTGATGACGAACCAGAAGACCGGCAGCAGGGCCTGAATGACGATCCAGTGCGGCGCAGGCAGCAGGTTGCCGAAGGGGCTGGTCCAGCCGCCGAAGAAGAGCAGGGTGGCCACGCAGCCGACCGTGATCATGTTGGCGTATTCGGCCATGAAGAACATGGCGAACTTCATGGAGCTGTATTCGGTGTGATAGCCGCCGGTGAGCTCGCTTTCCGCTTCGACCAGGTCGAAGGGCGCGCGATTGGTCTCTGCGTAGGCGGAGATGAGATAGATGAAGAAAGCAACGATCTGGAATCCGCCGAAGACGTTCCAGGAAAGGATGCCGTGCGTCGCCTGCACATCAACGATATCGCGCAGCCGCAGCGAGCCGGCGCGAAGGACGACGCCGATCAACGAGAGGCCGAGGGCGAGCTCGTAGCTGACCATCTGGGCGCTGGAGCGCAGGGAGCCGAGCAGGGAGTATTTGTTGTTCGAAGCCCAGCCGGAGAGCGCGATGCCATAGACGCCGATCGATGTGACGCCGAGGATCACCAGCAGACCGATGTTGAGATCGGAGATCTCGAACAGGTCGATGCCCATGCCGTGGTAGTGGTACTGGATGTTTGCGCCGAATGGGACGACGGCGATGGAAAGCAGCGCGCACGCCAGCGCAATCACCGGCGCGAGAATGTAGAGCGGCCGGTAGACCGACGCCGGCATGATGTCTTCCTTGAGGAAGAGCTTCAGGCCGTCGGCAAGTGGCTGCAAGAGCCCGAAGGGGCCGACACGGCTGGGACCGAAGCGGTTCTGAATGCGGCCGACGACCTTGCGCTCCAGCAGGACGGTGTAAGCGACGCACATGAGCAGGACGACCAGCACGACGATGATCTTGGCGATGCTCAACAGCAGGTATATCAGCAGCGGACTCACTCAGGCTCTCTTTCTAACCATCTCAACTGCCAATACTTCACCGGACTTAAGCATCGGGCTTAATCGGCCGCGGTCTCTGTCGGTGTCGCGCCAGGAATGCGGCGGTGCGATTCGTGAACTTCGGCCAGTTTGGCGCTGTAGCGGCCGAGCGTGCCGGAGGTGAACAGCGCGTCCTCCGCGGGCAGGACCAGGTCGCGCCGGGTTGGGGGGACAGCCGGCTCGATAGATACCAGCTTCGTCCGCACGTCTTTGCCGGTGAGCAGGTTCATGCGGTCGACATCATAGCCGGGGACGAGGCGGGCGATTTCGTCGAGCACTGCGTAAGGATCGAAGGGGCTGACCTTGGGCTCGATCTGGCGCGAGGCAAGCCAGATGGTGTGGCGATCGGCCTCGCCGGACTGGGCGCCGCGCGATTGGCCGGTGTCGGCGCGCAATCCGCGACCGAAGGGAACAAGTTGCTGCGGCTTTGCGCCCATGCGATCGGCGATGCGCACGATGAGCTCCAGGTC
>DATBCB010000243.1:0-6324 GCA_036270675.1 Acidobacteriaceae bacterium
TGCCGGCCTATCCTCCGATCGCACGCGCAGCACGCATCTCTGGTACGGTAGTGCTCCAGGCGACGATCTCGAAGACGGGTACGATCGAGAACCTGCGCGTCATCAGCGGGCCGCCGATGCTCACTCAGTCGGCTCTGGAAGCAGTGAAGACCTGGAGATATAAGCCCTATCAATTGAACGGCGAGCCGGTCGAGGTCGAGACCACGGTGAACGTGGTATTCAACCTCGGCGGCTGATCGCCGGCGTCTCCCTCCGGCGAGGGGGATGACCTTCCACCAACTGGCCTCTTCGTGTCATACAGGGCGTGAAGAGGCCGGTGATAGCATCGGGGTGTTTTTCGAGGCACCTCGACCCTCAAGCGATCTCAGTTATCAGCTTCGGTAATACCCAGGAGGAAAGATTCAGTGATTCTCGCTCAGCTCACTCACGTAGTCCCGCACATTTCGAACCTCGGTCTGTTGTTTCAGGACCAGGGTGGTACCGTCGGTTTCAGCCTCCCCGAGATGTGGGCGAGAATGGGCATTCCGGCCAAGGCCGTGGTGATCATTCTGTTCATCATGTCGATCTGGTCGCTTGCCGTCATCATCGATCGCGCTATCTATTTCAACGCTGCCCGCAAGCAGTCGCGCGAGTTCGCCCCCAAGGTTGCCGGCGCACTGCGCGAGGGCAAGCTGGACGAAGCCGTGAAGGTAGCCGACCGCAACAAGAAGTCGCACCTGGCCGAGGTCGTCACTGCCGGTCTGCAGGAGTTCCGCAGCTATGGCAACGGCGGCGCCATTACCGAAGACCAGATTGAGTCCAGCAAGCGCGCCCTGGAGCGTGCGGAAGCCATCGTCCATGCCAAGCTCAAGCGCGGCCTGGGTGGTCTGGCGACGATCGGTTCCACCGCGCCATTTATCGGACTGTTCGGTACGGTGGTCGGTATCCTGAATGCATTCCAACAGATCGCCACGCAGAAGTCGGCTGGTATCGGCGCCATCGCAGGCGGTATTTCGGAGGCACTGGTCACCACTGCATTCGGTCTGCTGGTCGCAATTCCGGCTGTGATGTTGTTTAACTACTTCACCAACAAGGTTGAGGCGTTCGACGTAGAGATGGACAACTCCTCAAGCGAACTGGTGGACTACTTCATCAAGCAGTCGCAGCGCCGCTAAGGCGGCACCGGGCCGTCCACGCGAGAATTGAAGTGGCGGGGCGCGATGCCCCGCCACCCTCCTTCCGCAATGCAGGAAGCACAGGACGGCAGCATGGCTGGTACGATCCCGCTCAGGTAGGGAGCAAATATGGCACTTGCAGTTCGAAATGAAGGCGCCAAGGTCAACTCCAACATCAACGTTACCCCGATGGTGGACGTGATGCTGGTGCTGCTGATCATCTTCATGGTCATCACGCCGATGGTGCAGAACAAGGTCAACGTCGACCTGACGAAGAGCATTGATGCTACGCCGATGCCGGATGCTGAGCACGAAGATTCGGCCGTAGTAGCGGTGACCCGCGATGGCAAGGTGTATCTGGGCGCGAATCAGATTGCCTCCGCCGACCTGGGTCCGAGGATCACCGACATGCTGCAGAACAAGACCAACAAAGAGGTCTATCTGCGCGCGGATGCGCGGTCCAACTACGGCGTCGTCATGGACGTGATCGATAACATTCGCACTTCGGGCGTCGATACGCTTGGCGTGCTGACCGAGCAGCCAAACAACACGGTAATGGGCGGCAGTTAGTGAACAGCCAGCCCTGCTCGCAGCGGGGCTGAAAGACAGAGGAATCTCTCATGGCATTCTCAACAGGCGGCGGCGGAGGCCTTTCCTCCGATATCAACGTAACCCCGATGATCGACATCCTGCTGGTGCTGCTGATCATCTTCATGGCTATCACGCCGGTATCGCCCAAGGGGCTGGAGGCGCTGGTGCCGCAACCCCCGAAGAACAACCAGCCGCAGAAGGAAAACGACACGGCCATCGTGGTGTCGATACTCCACGGCGCTGGCGGCCAGCCGGCATACAAGATCAACGAGACCGATGTGCAGAAGTCCGATCTGGCAGGAAGACTGCAGACGATCTTCTCCACCCGCGCCACCAAGGTGATGTTTATCAAGGCCGATAAGGATTTGGACTTTGCTCCGGTCGCCAATGCTATTGATATCGCCAAAGGAGCGGGTGTCGACCACGTTGGCCTGATTACTCCCAAGATTGCGGCGGGTCAGTAGTCTGACTCTTCGTCATCCAGCCCGCGGCCGGCTTCGGCCGCGGTTTGTTCTTCCATCGTTTCTCACAACGCTGCAATCCGGTTGACCACGAGCGGCTATGCTTGACGAATATGCCCTGCCGGCGCCCCTCAAGGGCCACGCCTATTGTGAAAACGGTTTGTCCAAGTCTTGCGGGCCCGAAGAAAACAGTTACAATCACTGCGCAGAGAAGTTTCTGTTCCCTGCCCAGTAAACGGACCCCACAATGCGCCGCGGTCTGGCACCTATTCAAGGAGAAATGAAGCAGAATGATGCGTATTGCAAGAGTGTGGATGCCGGCAGTCGCCAGCCTGTCGTTGCTCCTCGCCACCACCGGGTGCAGTAAGCTAAAGGCGCGGGATCAGCTCAACAAGGGAGTCCAAGCCTACAAGAACGCCAGGTACGAAGAGGCTATCGAGCACTTCCAGACCGCAGTGAACCTCGATCCGTCGCTGACCATGACCCATATGTACCTGGCCACGGCGTATGCGCAGCAAGTTACCCCTAACTCCGATACGCCCGCCAACCTGAAGCTCGCTAACCAGGCGATCGCGGCCTACAAGGATGCGCTGCAGATCGATCCCAACAACGTGAATGCGATCAAGGGCATTGCCGCTATTTATTTCGGCGAGGGCAAGGCGGACGATGCCAAGGCGTGGCAGCAAAAGGTGTTGGCAGTCGATCCGAAGGATCCGGAAGCGTATTACACCATCGGCGTCATCGACTGGAACAAGGCACGCAAGAACTCGCTGGATTTTCTTGCAGCCAACGGTCTGACGGAAAAGCAAGCGGCCGATGGGGGCATACCCAAAAAAGAATGCCCGAAACTGGCGGCCATGAATGGTCCGTTGGTGGACGAGGCGATGAATTCTCTGCATAAGGCGATCGACCTGCGGCCCTCCTACGAAGATGCTATGGCGTACCTCAACCTTGCCTATCGCCGTAAGGCGGAAATCGAGTGCGGCAATGAGGATGCGCGTAAGGCTGACCTGCAGCAGGCGCAAGACTGGATTCAGAAGGCCCTGGGCGCCCGCAAAGCGAACGTAGAGAAAGCAAACCAGGCCAGCAAGCCGGGCGTGGATACGAACAAGTAGCCGCAAGAAGGATGATGCGAAGGAGCCCGCTTGCGGGCTCTTTCGTTTTTGAGAGCGGATTTTCGCGCAGTTCTTGAAGGATCTTTGTTAAGGAAGGATCACTTGTTAAGCAGGTATCCCAACAGCAGATTCCTCCCCTTACGCTTCGCCGCGGTCGGAGTGACAAAAGTTGTGGAATGACGCCAAAGGGCGAAACAGCGGCGTGGCGCCCACAAGCGTGTGCGTTCCAGTTTAGAATCCCTCACTGGTGGCTTCCCTTCGCAAGATCCTGATCGCCAATCGCGGCGAGATCGCGCTTCGTCTGCTTCGTGCGTGCCGTGAGCTCAGCATCTCACCGGTTGCGGTCTATTCCGACGCGGACCGCGGCGCGTTGCATGTCCAGCACGCGGATGAGGCGTACCGGCTAGGGCCGGCGCCATCGGTCGACTCGTACTTGCGGGGAGACCGCATTCTCGAGATCGCGCAGAAATGCGGTGCGGACGCGATTCACCCCGGCTACGGATTTCTCTCTGAGAACGCCGACTTCGCGGAAGCCTGCGCAACGGCGGGGATCACTTTCATCGGACCGCCAGCGTCCGCCATGCGCGAGCTGGGCTCGAAGACGCGGGCCCGTGCTGCAGCCGATCGGGCGCGCATGCCGCGCACGCCGGGATCGGTGCACGGTCTTACCTCGCCGGAAGAGGCGCTGGAGCTGGCGAAAGAGATTGGCTATCCGGTGATGCTGAAGGCGGCGGCAGGCGGCGGCGGCAAAGGCATGCGGGCGATCCAAAGCGCGGAGGAGCTGCCATCCGCGCTGGTCTCGGCAAGCGACGAGGCTGCGCGCGCCTTTGGCTCGGGTGAGGTGTATCTCGAAAAGCTGATCGAACGGCCGCGCCATATCGAGATACAACTACTTGCCGATCAGCATGGAAGCGTGGTCTACCTCGGCGAGCGTGAGTGCTCGGTGCAACGGCGCCATCAGAAGGTAATTGAGGAAGCGCCATCTGCTGTGGTCGGTCCCGAGCTGCGAAAGCGCATGGGGGAGGCAGCGTGCCGGCTAGCGCGCGAAGCGGGATATGTAAACGCGGGCACCGTGGAGTTCCTGGTCGATGAGGCGCAGAATTTCTACTTCCTGGAGGTGAACACGCGCCTGCAGGTGGAGCACGCGGTGACCGAGTTGGTCACAGGTCTCGACCTGGTGCATCTGCAGATTGCCATTGCCGAGGGCAAGCGGCTGCCCTTCAGTCAGGAAGAAATCGCGCTGCGTGGCCACGCGATGGAAGTGCGTGTCTACGCGGAGGACCCGGAGAGCGGATTTCTGCCTTCGCCGGGCAAGATCACGCGATTGCTGCGGCCCGGCGGTCCGGGCATTCGCGAGGATGAGGGCGTCTATGAAGGTTGGGATGTGCCAACCGAGTACGATCCCATGCTTTCAAAGCTGATTGCGTATGCGCCGGACCGCGCGACGGCAATCGCGCGGCTGGGCTGTGCGATCGATGAGTATGTTGTCGGCGGCATTCGAACAAACCTGAAGCTGCTGCGCCGCATCCTGAATGACGCGGATTTCCAGGCGGCGCAGATCGACACCGGATATCTCGACCGCCTGCTCGCGAAGCCCATGCCGGAGAGCGCCGAAGCAGCCGGAAGCAGCGCGGATGCCGCAGCAATTGCCGCTGTGCTGTTTGCCGCTCCAGTGGCTGCGCCTCCGACTTCGCGCGCGCAGACGCCCTGGCAGCACGATGCCCTCGACCGCGGGCTGCGCCGATGACTCCGCTGGTGGTCGAGGTCGAAGTGGATGGCGTGATCCGCCGTTTGTCGATAGAGCATCAGGGGGATGGCTGCGTAGCCCAGATGAATGGTCGCGCAATACCGGTCGATCTGTTCGAGCCAATGCCGGGGGTGCTTTCGTTGCTGATAGGCGGGCGCTCGTATCGCTGCGTGCGCGTCGTGGTCGCAGACGAGGAGACAATTGCGGTGAGCGCACGGCTGCACCGCGTCGTGGTCACCGATCGCCGCTCTTTGCATAGGCAGCGCAAACGGCCGGGCGCGGGCAATGGCGCGCTGCAGATCAAGGCCTCGATGCCAGGACGTGTCGCTCGCGTGCTGGTGGCGCAGGGCGAGGCAGTGGTGGCCCACCAGGGCGTGGTCGTGATTGAGGCGATGAAGATGCAGAACGAGCTGAAGGCCGCGCGCGACGGTCGCATTGTGGAACTGCGTGTGGCGGCCGGCGACAAGGTGGCGTCCGGCCAGGTGCTGGCAGTGATCGAGTGACCCGTTGAGCCGAGCAAAATCTCAGCGGATGCGTTCGCGGCAGCCGCTGTGCCAGCCTCGGAAGGCGGCGTCGAGAATCCGCTGGTTCTGTACGCCGTCATCGCCGGTGCTGGCGAAGCTGCCCGTGCCTTCCACGGTTGCGGAGAAGGCATCGAGCATGCGGCTGTAGGCATCTGCGTTCGATACGACTTCCTCATGGATGACATTGCCGGCGCTGTGATGAACGATGGTGACTGGACGATCGACGGTGAGGCCGCTCTCCGCGGTGAGGACGCCACTTTCGCCGACCACCTCGACGAGCGTGCGATACTGCGCGCGAAAGCTTACCTGGATGCTGGCCAGTGCTCCGCGGCTGAACTCCAGGGTGAGGGCCGCACTTTCTTCGAGTTCGCGCTCAGAAGTGGGGGACGGCGGCGGGTCTTTCATCGGTGGGCGGGCCTGCCCGTCGAGCGCGATCGTGCTGACGGCGAGGACCTCCTGCTGGAGGACGAAGCGCAGCGCATCGATGGCATGAATGCCGACATCACCGATGGGGCCGCCGCACGCCATGCCGCTATCATTGATCCAGGTGCGCGGGCTGTTGCGGCTGAGAAAACAGAAGTGCGCGGAGGCAAAGACCGGCTGGCCGATGGCGCCCTCGGCAACCATTGCCCGCATCCTCTCCAGCGAGAGATTGTAGCGAAAATTCTGCGCTACGCCGAAAACGCGGCCGGCTGCGCGCGCAGCGGTTGCCATGCGAATCGCTTCGGACGC
>DATBCB010000244.1:0-3080 GCA_036270675.1 Acidobacteriaceae bacterium
GCCGGTTTGGCACCTGGAGCGGGTGGGACGGTGACCTTCTCCAATGGATCGACGACGCTGGGCACGGCGACGGTGAGCAATGGGAGCGCCAACTACGCGACGACATTGTCCAGTGCGGGCAATCAGACCATCACCGCTGCCTATGGCGGCGATGCCAACGATGCTGCTTCGAGCGGGACGGTGGACCAGGCAGTGGAAGCGCCGGTCACGATTGGAGCTGGCAGCGGCGGCTCGACAGCGTTGACGGTGACATCCGGTCAGTCGGTTACGACGAAGGTGAGCGTAGCGGGGGCGGGTGGGTTCAGCGGGACAGTCAATTTTTCCTGCACTGGCTTGCCGGCGAATGCGGCGTGCAGCTTCAGTCCGGCATCGAGGGCCGTTTCCGGCACTGCGGCGAGCACAACGCTGACCGTCTCGACTGCGACGACCACGATGGCGAGCGCACGGGATGCCAGCCCGTTGCGTGCTCTGACGGTTCTGGCCTGCGGGCTGCCATTGCTGGCGTTGCTCACACTGTTGCCGGTGGGTCGGGGACGACGGCTCCTGGTTTGCCTGGGCTTTGTGGCATTTGTCGCGGCGAGTGGCTTGACCGGCTGCGGCGGTGGCAACTCCGCGCAGTCGAGCGCGACCAAAACGGTACCGGGGAGTTACACCTTTAATGTCGTCGTGGCATCGGCCGCGAGTTCGTCCACGGCGAGCTACACACTTACGGTGCAGTAACGTCTCACCCGGCAAGGAGGGGAACGCCCGAGCGCACTGCGGCCGCGTGTTTCCCTTCTCTCCGTTTCCCTTGTCTCCGTTTCCCTTGTCTCGGTTTCCCTTTCCTCCGTGCGCGGCGCAGGTTGGACTGCTACGCGGTCCCTGATACAACAACCTGATACAACAAGAGGACGACACGGCTGAGGCGGCCGCCCGAAAGGCGCGGTGCCTCTGCTCATTCTTGGGACAGGCGGGGAAGGACGAGGCGATGGAGACGCGCGCGGAGATCACGAAGGATGTGAGCCGGCGGTTGCGCGTGGCGATCGCGGGCTTTGGCACGGTGGGATCGGCCGTGGCCCGCATCCTGATCGAGCAGAGTGGTGGCACCTCATCGTTTGAGCTGACATACATTCTGAACCGGCAGATTGACAGGAAACGCGTGGAGTGGGTGCCGAAGTCGGTGCGTTGGACCGAGGACATCGACGAGGTGCTGGACTCGGACATCGATGTGCTGGTGGAACTGGTCGGCGGGCTTGATCCGGCAGGGACATGGGTCCGGCGCGCGCTGGCGAGCGGCAAGTCTGTGGTGACAGCGAACAAGGCGCTGATTGCGGCGGAGGGCGTCGCGCTGAGCGAGCTGGCGTGCCGCCATCGGCAGCACCTGGCTTACGGTGCGTCCGTAGCAGGCGGGGTGCCAGTGCTTTCCGGATTGCAGGAGGGACTTGCCGGCGACGAACTGGTACGCGTGAGCGGCATCCTGAACGGGACGTGCAACTACATCCTGACGCGCATGGAGCAGGCGGGATTGTCGTTTGCCGATGCGCTGCTCGAAGCGCAGCGCGCGGGATTTGCGGAGGCAGACCCGAGCGCGGATGTAGATGGCTACGATGCGCGCGCGAAGATCACGATTCTGAGCCGGGTGGCGCTGGGCGCGGACGTCGATCTGGAGACGGTGCTGTGCCGGTCGATCCGGCCGATCACGGCGGTGGATCTGCGCTATGCGGCGGAGCTGGGCTGCACCATCCGGCAGATTTCGCATGCAGAGGTGCAGAGGGACGCGCTGCACATTGCGGTGCAGCCGATGCTGGTGGAGCGCGCACTGCCGCATGCGCGCGTGGTGGGCGCGCAGAACATTGTGGTGAGCACCGGGCGCTACGGTGGCGAGACGACCTTCTCCGGCAATGGCGCGGGCGGCAATCCGACGGCGGTTGCAGTGGTGAGTGATCTGGTGGCGCTGGCACGGCTGGGCACGACATCATCGGAGTCGATGAGCCCGGCGCTGAAGAAGATGCTGGCGTCGAGCCAGTTCGTAATGCCGCATTACACACGCTATCTGGTGCGCGACCGGCCCGGCATTCTGGCGGCGATCTCGCAGGTGCTGGCGACGTATGCGATCAACGTGGATGCGGTACTGCAGTTGCCGGGGCACTCGCGTGAGGCGCTGCCGTTCGCGATCACGCTGGAGCCGTGCAGCCAGCAGGCGCTGGATGCCGCGCTGGACGAGATTGGCAAGCTGCACTTCCTGGCACAGCCGCCGCTGTGCCTGCCCATTTTGAGGAAGCGCGCGTGACCCACCTGCATTGCATTGGCGCCGCGTGCGGCGCGACGTTCGACCTGCATACGCCGTTGATGGCCTGCCCGAAGTGCGGCGAGTTGCTGGAGGTGGTGGTCGATGCGCCGAAGCAGGATGCGGCTCGGCTGAAGACGCTATGGTCGGAGCGGCGGCGATCGTTTGCAGCGATTGACGCGAGCGGGGTGTGGCGCTTCCGTGAGGCGCTGCCGCAGTACGCAGCCGAGCATGTAGTGACCTTGCGCGAGGGCAATGTACCGATGGTGCGCGCACAACGTGCGGCGGAGTTTGCCGGCGTGACGCATCTGCACTTCAAGCATCTGGGATGGAATCCGACCGGCTGCTTCAAAGATCTGGGGATGACGACGGGCATGACCGAGGCGCGGTATCTGGGCGCCAAGGTGGTGGCGTGCGCATCGACGGGAAATACGGCAGCATCGCTGGCCGCGTATGCGGCGCGCGCGGGCGTGGTGGGTCGCGTGTATCTGCCGGCGGGCCAGGTGTCGATGAACAAGCTGGCGCAGGCGCTGGATTTTGGCGCGGAGATTGTCGAAGTCAACGGCAGCTTCGACGATGCGCTGAATACACTGCTGGCGCTGCCGCCGGAGGAAGTGTACTTCCTGAACTCGGTGAACCCGTTTCGCATCGAGGGGCAGAAGACCTGCATGTACGAGGTCATGGAGGAGCGCGAATGGCGCGCGCCGGAATATCTCGTGGTACCGGGTGGGAATCTGGGGAACAGCGCTTCCTTTGGGAAAGCCTTCGATGAGCTGCTGCGCTGGGGGCTGATCGAGCGCGCCCCGAAGCTGAT
>DATBCB010000245.1:0-12053 GCA_036270675.1 Acidobacteriaceae bacterium
CGGTGAGAATATGCGACGGCAGATTCGCGCGGTGGAGCACATGCCGGTGCTCTCCAGCCACTTCGAGAGCAGTGTGCCGGGACTGTTCTTCGTGGGCATCTCGTCGGCGCTGACCTTCGGTCCCATGATGCGGTTTGCGTATGGCTCGGCTTATACGGCGCGGCGCCTGGAGCGGCATCTGCTGCACCGTACCGAGCGGCGTACGGCGCATGAGGAGCAGGCGGCTGCGATGGTTTGAAGCCCGCTTCGAAAAGGTCTTGCACGCGCAGTGGGAGCTTTCAGGCTCCCTTTTTTTTTGGCTACTTCTTCGGCTTGCTACTTCTTGGGCTTGATGATGCGTTTGGTGCGTTGCGCTGCTTCAATGACGATGCGCTTGGTATAGTCGAGCACCGCGGATTGGCCCGGAGGCGTGGGGTTCATGCCCATCTTGCGCAGATAATAATTGGCCTGGTAGACATTCTTCCGCTTCCAGTCTTTGTATTGGTAACTGATGCTGAGCGAAATGGAGACATTGTCCTTGTTCTGCAGCCAGTGCGGGAAGTTCACCGGGATGTGAACGCCGGTGCCGGGACGCATGACGGTGACGAAGGCGCGGTCCTGAAACTGAGGCTTGTACACGCCCGCGTTGGTGTCTTTGGACCAATAGCTCTCCAGTTCCTGATCGGTGACGACTTCTTTGTCATTGCGATCGAAGACGTTGATGGTTTTTTCGCCCATGACCTGCATGAGGAAGTTGCACTCGCGATCAATGTGGTAAGGCGTCACGCGATTGGGCGAGGTAACAAAGAGGATGGCTTCGCGGCTCTTTTCGTCCTGCTGGACGTGCCGGCCGCTCAGGCGCTGCACCTCGTCGAGACATGCATCGAGAATTGCCCTGTATTCCGGCACGCGATGTACGTAGCGCATCATGATCCATCCGCCCGAGGTGGCGATCTGGTCGAAGACCTCTTCGATGGGCGGCTTTTCCTTGGGAATCGTCTCCCAGCGCTGGTCCACACGAACATCGGCTGCGTCATAGGCAATGGAGTTCTTCACCTCCGGCACCTCGAGCAGGCGGCGAATGGCCGGAAGATTGAAGAGCGGATGGCTGGTTGTCAGTCCGTGATGGAATTCGAACGGCTTGGCGTCGAAGCTGGCTCGAAAGTCTTCGCTGGACCCGGTGCTTGTGGGCTCGAAGATGGGCTGACCGCTGGCGGAGCTAGCGGGGGCGCTTGCGAAGCTGGTGGTCGCCATAACTGAAAACTCCTTAGGACAGGATGCACTGCAACCAGGGGTACGGGGCAACTCTGAGCACAAAAATAAGGGTCTCTACCCGTACGACGCTGCATATGATTCTGACGCTGTTCTGTTTCTCTAAGATGAGCCGCGGCGATCCAAGAGATTTCCGATCGAAGAGATTTCCGACCTAAGGGATTTCTCCTGATTGTATTACCAGGGTTGACGCGGCGAGGTGCGGCCGCCTCTCGTCTCTTTCCAGGCCTGTTCCATGAGATCTGCCTGGGCGTGGAAGTAGGCGGCCTCGCGGCGGCGTTCCGGGTCGTGGCTGTGGCTGCGCCGCAAGGCACGGAAGCGGTTCCATGCCACCTCAAGGAACCGCGCGCCCAGACTGGAGAGCCCGTGGTGCTTGCGGTAGTAAAGCAGGGTGCTGCGCATGCGCCACAGCGTGAGCTGCGCGCCGACCCGGGACATCTGGAGCGCTTTGAGCTGTCGCGACGATTCACCGCCGATGTGGATGACGACCACATCGGGCCAGTACCAGATGGTATAGCCGGCGGCCTTGATGCGGCGGCACAGATCGACTTCCTCGAAATAGAGAAAGAAGCGAGGATCGAACGGTTGAGCCGCCGCCAGGGCTTCGGCGCGGATGATGGAGTAGGCGCCCGGCACCCAGTCCACCTTGGCCGGTTGCAGCGGATCGGCCCAGCTGCGGTTGTAGCTGCCAAAGATGCGTGAGCGCGAGTGGCGATCGGCGAGGCCGCTATAGACGAAGACATCGGTGGCGAGAGTAGGGAAGCGTCGCGCAGAGGGTTGCCAGCTTCCATCCCGCCCCACGAGGCGGCCCCCACCGAGTCCGGCCTTTGGATCAGCCTCCATATGCTGCACGGAGAGCCGCAGAGAACCTGGCGTCAGGAAGGCGTCGGAGTTCAGCAGCACAATGTAGCGGCCGCGGGCTCGCTCGAAGGCCAAGTTGTTCGCGCGGCCAAATCCGAGGTTCTCCTCACTGACGATGAGCTCGACTGCGGGAAACTCGGCGCGGAGCATCTCGATCGAGCCGTCCTTCGAGCCATTATCGACCACGATGGTCTGCACATTGAGGCCAGCAGATTCACGGGCGAGCGCTGTCAGGCATTCGCGCAACACCTCGCGCGTATTGAAGGAGACAATGACGACGGAGATGCCGCATGCGCCCAGTGCACGGGATGGCTGCGTCGAATCGCTCATGATCCTCCGACCATCCTTTGGCTTGCAGAGATGCGCCGGTTCAGCGTGTCCGCCAGCAGCTTCAGATTCTCCGGTAAATGGTACTCGCGCAGAACGTGTGCGCGCGCGGCTTCGGCAAGGCGCTGGCGCAACGCGGGATCGCGCGCGAGTCGCAGGATGGCCCTGGTCAGTTCGTCGACCGAGCCGGCCGGTACCAGGATGCCGTCGCGATCATGGTCGATCAGCTCGGGAATGCCCGCGATGTAGGTGCTGATGCAGGGAACGCCCAATGCCATGGCCTCCATCAGCGACACCGGAATGCCTTCGGCAAAGCTCGCGAGCACGAACAGATCTGCGCCGGCGACATGTTTGAGTGTTTCATCATGGTTCAGCGCGCCGGTGAGCGTGACAACGCTGGTCAGATCGTGTTGTTGCATGAAGCTTTCAAGATCGGCGCGCTCGGGACCGTCGCCGATGATTGTGAGAGCGGCCGCGATGCCGTGGCTGCGGAGCTGCGCGACAGCCTGCAGCAGGAGGAGCGGGCCTTTGGTGGGCACGAGACGTCCGACCATGACGAGCTGAAGTGCCGCGGGAACCTCGCGCGGGATGCGAGCGGGCAGCAGCTCGGGACGAATGCCGAGCCGCACCGTCTCAAATCGATCCCAATGCGCCGGTGATGCAATGCGCATGATCTGGCTGCGGCAGTAGTGGCTGATGGCGATGACGAAGGCGGCATTCTCGAACTTCTGCCGCAGATGCATGCCGAGTTCGTCAAAGAATTCATCCGGACCGTGAATCGTGAGCGAGTAGGGAATGCGTGCGGCCGCCGCCGCGATGAGTCCCACCGTGGCTACGGCGCCGCCGAAATGCACATGCAGATGCGTGATGCCGCGGCGGCGGATCCAGTCGCACAGCAGGAGAGCCTCGGCTACATAGAACAGCGAGAAGAGCCGCTGCCGGAATGACGATGGCCGGAGTCGTAGGTCTGCGCGCAGCGCTCGGACAGCCGATGCAGGCGACGCACACACGATGCGGAGCAGATGGAGCATCGCGCGGCCGCGCGGTATGGGCTTCAAATAAAAAGTGGTCGCGGCTTCTTCCGCCTCCACAGTGGTGAGCTGCTGGTGCGCGCGATCGGGAGCGTTGACGGATGCAGTTGCGATATCGAAGCCAAGCTCGCGCAGGCCGCGTATCTCCTGCAGGAAAAACGTATGGGAGATGCCGGGATAACGGCTGAGAAGATAACCAAGGCGGTGGCTGTTTCCGGTTGGCTCGCGTTTTCGAGCATTCACGTGCTGGTAACCTTTGTGCTGGACTGCAACAAGCTTATGTCCTTTGGAGAAATGGCGCATTGCCTCTCTCCCACCTTTGGGGGATGAGATGCCCCATTCGTGAAAGTGCGCTTGTTACCGAAATTTACTAATGTCGCTCTAGCAATCCGGAGAGGTTGCCTGTAGGCTAGCGTTCAATTCACCCGGTTAGACCTCAATATTCCGCCTTCGACAAGTAACTGTGCGGATGTGTAAAGAATGCCGTCCCTTTGCGCGAGCTTGGGAAGTAAATTCCCGTTTTTTCTGTTAAGTGATGCGTTGTGTTTAGTCGGATCTCTGCGGGCCACATTGCTGCAGTGTTGTCTCACTTACGAACGTTTTAATAGAAATCCGGGAGTTATCAGTGAAGAGTCCCCTTCGGTCCATTCAGGCTGCTTTTCTTTATCAGCTTTCTTCGTCTTCGCTTTTTTACATAGTCAGCCTGGGCCTGCTCTTCCTCGCTGGACTCAGCGGGAATACCACCGTCGCGTCCGCGCAAGCCGGTGGCGTGACAAATATTAACATCGGCACCACGGTCAAAACGCCGAACGCAAAGCGGCTCGGAATCAATCTCAGCGGTCAGTCGTTCTACGACTCCGGCCAGATGCTGCGGAATGTAATCTTCCGCAATCCAGGCTTTGAAGGCGAGATCTGGCGCTCGGTGCTGAAATGCAAGACGGTCGCTGGCAATGGGTGCTACGCGGACGATCCGTGGTCCTCCTGGCCGGCGAACTTTTTGCAAGGCGCAACCGTTGAGTTCATCAGCGGCGCGTCGAAGGGCCTCACGGGAACGATCGGGGGACTCGACGCAGCCAACGCGACCTCCGGCGTCAGCACGCTGCTCCACATGACCGGCCTGGCGCATGCCCCGACTGCGGGCGACTACTACGTTGTCCAGAAGACGATTCCCGGCAACCCGCAGGCAGGCTGGTGGCCGAACACCTCAGGCGGCGCCACACTCACCGCCGACACGACGGACCTGTCGCCGAATTCGCCGGGCAAACAGGCCCTGAAGATGAACGCGGCCAGCTCTGGACAGAGCGCGAGCGTGGCCTCCTACTTCGACACCATGAACGGGCGTTCGTTTCTGCAGCTCAACGGGACGTACACGCTGACCTTTCGCGCAAAGGGTCTGGGTGGCTCGAATGCGCTGTCGGTAAATATCTCGCGCCAGACTTCGCAGCACGGCGCTGTGACGTACCTGAATCAGAACGTTCCATTGACGAACCAATGGCACGACTACACCTTCTCTTTCCATGCGAATGAGGATGGCTCGTACATCGGGGTCGCCGGTGTGACGTTCGCCATCAGCGGCGGCTCGGCGTTGCTGGACGATGCGGCGCTGACGGAAGAGCCAGCATCGGACAATTCCACACCGTTCCGCAACGCCGTCGTGGATCGTCTCCGCCAGCTGCATCCAGGCGTGCTGCGCTACATGGACAACGGCACCGATTTCGGCAGCACGATCGACAACATGGTTGCGGTGCCGTTCGCGCGGCAGCGCGCCGGCTACAGCCAGAATTCAGCGGAGCAGGACGACGTTCCAATCGGACTGGTGGAGTTCCTGCAGTTGTGCCAGGCCATCGATGCCGAGCCCTGGTTCACGGTGCCGAATGCGGTCTCGGCCACCGAGATGCAGAACCTGATCCAGTTCCTGAATGGCGATGCATCGACCAAGTATGGAGCGTTACGGGCGTCGCTGGGCCAGTCTGCGCCATGGACGTCGGTATTTCCGGTGATCCACCTGGAGCTGGGTAACGAGAACTGGAACACGGGCTCCTTCCCCGGAGAGACCATCAACGATCCAGTGGCAACCGGCCAGCGTGCACAGCAGATCTTCACGGCAGCCAGGCAGGCACCCGAGTACGATGCTTCAAAGTTCGACCTGATCATGAATGGCTGGGCGGCGGTGCCCTGGTACAACCAGCAGGAGCTGCTGCAGACCAGCGCAGCCGACACCATCGACGTTGCGCCCTATACCTTCAATGCGTTCAACGACTACGGATCGAATGAGGCCATCTACGGATCGATGTTCGCCGAGCCGGAGGCGGTCGACAGCCTGACCAGCGGCTCTATGTATCAGCAGATGCAAACGTCCGCAGCCGCATCGCATCCGGTGAAGCTCGCCGTCTACGAGGTCAATCTCAGCACGGTCTCCGGCACTGCGTCGCAAAGTCTGGTCAACCAGGTGGTGCCGTCGGTGGGCGCCGGTCTGTCCACGGTCGAGCACATGCTGCTGATGATGCGCGACGACGGCGTCACTCTGCAGAACATGTTTGCGCTGCCGGAGTATGCGAACGGCTTCAACAATACGAACGGCGGCGGCGGAGAGTCTACCCCGCTGTGGGGCACAGTGATCGACATGGGCGGCGCGACCAATCAGTGTCGTCCGCAGTTTCTGGCTGAGGCGCTGGCCAACACCGCCATCACCGGCAACCTGCTGGAGACCATCCAGACGGGCGCGAACCCGACCTGGAACCAACCCACAAACAACAACACCAAGATCGCAACGCCGAAGGCGCACTTTCTGCAGTCGTTCGCATTCTCCGACGGATCGAGCAATGGCGTGATCGTCTTCAACCTGCATCGCACCAGTGCGCTGCCGGTGACCTTCTCCGGCGCCAACTCCCCGAAGGGTACGGTGAAGATCGGGCAGCTTACGTCGCGCAACCTCACCGATAACAACGAGCAGAACAACGTCGTCGCTGCGACCAACACGACGGAGAGCAACTTCGATCCAACGAAGAGCTTCTCGCTGCCGCCGTTTTCGATGACGGTCTTCACCTGGGGCGGAGACTCGAGCCCGTCGCCATCCGCGCAAACGACAACCAGCCAGCTCACCGCATCGCCTCTCGAGATCACTGCCGGCAAGGCGGTGACGTTGAACGCTGTGGTAACGGCGGGCAGCGGTACGCCGGATGGCTCCGTCAACTTTCTCGACGGCTCGACTTCGCTGGGGAGCACCTCGCTCGCCAGCGGGAAGGCGGCTGTCACGACAACGTCGCTTTCGGCCGGCGTCCACACGCTCACCGTGAGTTACGCGGGAAGCTCCAGTTACGGGGCGTCGTCTTCCCCAGTGGTGCAGGTGACCGTCGCCGCCGCCCCAGCGGCAAAGAGCACAACATCGACGGCGCTCTCGACCAGCGGCTCGACTTTCAATACGGGATCACCGCTGAGTTTCGCGATCGCGGTCAGCGGGAAAAACACTAGCACGCCGAGCGGCTCGGTCAGCGTTTCACTGAATGGTACGAGCTTCGGTGCAGCGACACTCAGCGGCGGCAAGGCGACGGTGAACGGCAAAGCGCCGGCGGCCGGCACCTACGCCGCAGTCGCCCGGTATGCAGGCGATGATTCCGACGACGCGTCCACTTCGAACAATGTTTCGGTGCTGGTGAAAGACAGCAGTGCGGTAGCCACAACGACCACGCTTATTCCAAGTGCGACGACGCTGAATTCCAACCAGCCGCTGACTCTGAATGCAGCGGTCAGCGCGACTGGCGGAGCGAGCGTCCCGACCGGCAACGTCATCTTCTATCTTGGCAACCAGTCCGTTGGAACCGCGTCGCTGGCTGCTGGCAAAGCATCTGTGTCGATCACCGGTCCCAGCGACGTTGGGCGTTACAGGGTCAGCGCGAAGTATCAGGGCAACGGAACCGATAGCGCCTCCATCTCAGGCGATGTCGCCATCTCCGTTGCCGCCTTGCAATCGCAGACGGCTACCAGCACGACGCTTTCGGTGAACCCGACCAGCGCTGTGCAGGGGCAGAATGCGGTTTTGAGCGCCAAGGTATCTCCCTCCTCGGGCACCACCACTCCCATCGGCCGTGTGCAGTTCTTCCTCGGTGCAAACCTATTTGGCTCGGCTGCGCTGAGCGGCGGGGTCGCCGCTGTGTCGGTACCCGCGCCTGCCGCCGGTGTCTACCAACTCACTGCCAAATACGCTGGCAGCAGCGCTGCAGACCCATCGACATCCAGCAATGTGGAGTGGGTGGTAAGCGGTGCTGCGGCGGGGCCCGGCCCTGTTCCGACACCGACGCCAACGCCTACGCCTACCCCAACGGCGAACGGCAGCGTGACTTTGCAGCTCAGCACCTCGTCCATTCAGTTGCAGCCCGGCCAGACGTCGCCGGTAAACGTGCAGGTGACGCCGAAGAACGGCTTCAGCCAAACGGTCGACCTGAATTGCCAGGGTCTTCCGGCCAACGTGGGTTGCAGCTTTGAGCCGGCTTCGCTGCCGGTAGCAAATAGCCCGGCGAGCACGACCATGAACGTCAGCAGCAGCAATGCCGCAAGCAGTGCGGCTTCGCGCGTGGGGCTTTCCGGAGTTGCTTACGGAGCGATGCTGCCGTGGAACCTGATCGGCATGCTTGCGACCGCGGCGGTACGGAAACGCAAGAAGCTGGGCATGCTGCGGACCCTCATGCTGCTGGTGCTGACGGGAGCCGGCGCCATGGCGATGAGCGGCTGCGGAGTAGCCTACAACACCACCGCGCAGACGTATCACGTAACACTGACGGCGACAGCCAAGGGCGCTACGGTGAATACCGCGACGTTTGATGTGGTGCTGCAGGAGAAGACAACGCCCTGGTGATCGCTGCCCGATCCCTAAGGCTTAGGGTACGCGAAGCTTACGGGGACATCGCTTTTCATCGCGTCTCCTCCAAGGTTTGCAGAAGAGCTAGCTGCCCGCAGAGAAGAACGCAGAGAAGAGCGATGGCGAGCAATCGATGAACGTGAATTGCGGAGCCGGCTCGTGATGTTCCCAGGCGATCGCCGCGGCTGCATGGGAAGTGACATCAATGCCGCGCAGGTCCCAGCCCTCAGGTCCGGCAATGACTCTCGCGGCCTCGCCTGCAAGCAAGGAAACGGTGAAGGTATCCAGCGCACGAAATAGCCCGCTGCCCTCCGCCTTCAGCAAGGCTTCCTTGCGTGTCCAGCAGCGATAGAAGGCCGGGATCCGCTCGTTCTGCGACATAGCCACGAGCGCATCGTGTTCTGCCCGAGCGAAGTTCTGCTCGGCGACGGCATCCAGATCGTCGAATGCGCGGAGGTTTTCGACATCGATGCCCAGACGGATCTCGCGAGCAAAGGCAAAGAGGGCGAGATCGCGTGTATGCGAGAGATTGAAGCGGAGATCGCTGTCCGGGAGACCGGGTTTGCCGTGCTCCCCATAGATCAGGCGGAGATCGCGCGGATGCTCTGCGCCGGCGTAGTGGGCCAACAACAGACGCAGCGTGGCGCGGCTGGCGATGGATTGTTGCTGATCGGCGGGAAACAGCAGACGACCGGCGCGCTCACGCTCGTCTGGCTGAAGGCAGTTCAGGTAGTCTTCCTTCGCGAGACGATCCGCGGGCCGCAGCCGCCAGACGTGGATGGCATTCGCGGAAAGAGCCGGCAATGTGGAGGGCTGCTGCCACATCTCCTCCAGAGCCGCGCTCACGTCAGAGCGAACCGGCACGCAGCGGATGGCTGTCCGCTCGCGCGCCGGACGACGAGGAGGCGCGCATCTCGTCGCTGTCCACCTGGCTGTCCACCTGCTGCAGGCTGCGGCGGACGAGCTCAGTTGTGACCTCGAGCTTGTCGCCGAGAAACATCGTCTCGTGATCGCCGGGCGCCCACAGCACCTCCACTCCATGCGAGGCGACCTGTTCCCACCCGCAGGCTGCGCTGGCGCCGGGAAACTCACCTGAATCGTGCGCGCGTATCAGGGTGAGGTGGATCCCCACTGGCTGCGGACGATAGGCACTCAGCGCAGCAAAGGTAGTGAGTGTGGTGTTGTACATGAACTGCGGCAGCGGCACGCGGAAGCCATTGGCCAGCGCGTTGAGCATCCTCCAGTGGCGGATGAAGAAGCGGTTGCGACGGTTCAGCGCATAGTGCACGACGGCATTGCGGACGTATTGCATACGCTGGCGCGTGGAAAGCGGCTGCATCTTCTGGCCGTGGCGTTGCAGCTTGGCGCGGATGCGATGCCAGCGCGGCGCCGGCGATCCGTTCGTCTTCACCTCCTGGACGCTGCTCAGATATCCCGGCAGCCATGAGTCGAAGAGGATGACCGGTCCCACTGTCTCGCCGGCCTCGATGAGGTGGCGCGCAACCTCCACCGTGAGCGGCCCGGCGGCACACCATCCTATCAACGAGTAAGGTCCGTGCGGCTGCACTGCCCGTATCTCGCGCACGTAGTTCTCGACGCGCTCCTCCATGTCGAGCGCGCTGTCCGCCTCCAGTTCGCGCAATCCGTAAAAGGGCTGCGTTGGTCCCAGAGACTGCGAAAGGCTGCGATAGAGCAGATAGGAATGAATCATGAAGACAGGCGGCCGGTGGCCATGCGTCTGCACGGGCACGATGGGACGTATCTCACCATGGCTGCGCAGCCGGTCGGCGAGTTTGGCGACCGTGTCGGCGTCGAAGATGGTCGTAATCGGCAGGCGCGTACCGAAGGTTTTGTTCAGGCGCGCGAAGAGCCGCACCAGCAGCAGAGAGTTGCCGCCCGCATCGAAGAAAGGACGCTGCGGATCGACGGTGTCCAGATGGAGGACATCCTTCCAGATATCGCTCAGCTCTCGTGAGAGATCGTCGCCGGCCGGAGGGGCTTCCTCAGCACGGGAGGCCGCGGCGTTCCTGCTGACGGACCCGGGCGCGGCAATCAGTCGCGCCGCATCTAGTCGCGCCGCATCTACGGAGCCATCCAGACGGAAGAAAAATGCAGGAGCGATCTCGAGCGTCGCGGGAACCAGATGCTGAGGCAGGGTCGTCATCAGCGAACGGCGCAGCTTGGCGATGTCGAGCGCACCAGGGCTGTCGAGCGCACCATGAGACAGAATCCAGGCTGCGAGCTGTGGCGTGCCATCTTCGCGCCAGTGCATGCGGGTGGTGGCATCGAGGACGCCGGGCGCACGCAGGAGCGCCGCATCCAGATCGCTGAGCCGCACACGATGCCCGTGAAGATGGACGACAGAGTTGCTGTTGCCGAGAATGCGGAAGCTTGCGTTTGCGGTGGACTGGGCGAGGAATCCAGCGGCCTCGGAGCCCGAAACTGCGAGCTCGCCGGTAGCCCCCGACGGCGCCACGAGACCATCCGGCCCAAGCACGGAGAGCGCCACTCCGGGGAGGGGGGTGAACTCTGCGTCTTCTGTAGACGTCGCAAGTGGACCAGAGCGCGCGGACAGCAGTGTCACTGCGGAACGAACCGGGATGGCCTCTGAACCGACACTGGGTGAACCGACACCGGGCATCCAGCCGGAATGGGCGATGTGGCGTCCGCGCGCAATGAGGGTGAGACGGCGATCGCCGCGCCACCCGTTGGCGATCCATGCGCGCCATTGCGCGGGCTCGGCGATGGCGACAGTGGTCTGGCGCTCGTCCAGAAGTTGCTGCAGAGGCAGGTCGTTGCGGAACGCAACCAGATCGAGCGTGGCTCCGGTGTGGAACCCCAGCAGTAGATCAATGAGCGCATCGGCGGGCGAGACGGCCGGCACGATGAGCAGATCATCGTTGGCGGACAGTTGCAGCTTGTCTGCGAGCGCTGTGACCAAGCGAAGGGTCTCCGCTAATGACACATTTTCTGTTACGAATGCGGGCTGCTCCGGTCCGAGGCGCGGCGCTGCCCAGAATTGTGGTTGCGATCCAGTGGACGCCGGAGCAGACGGAAGATTCGCGATCTCTTCGTAGGTGATGACTCGTGCCGGAAAAGAGGGAAGTTCGCGACACAGCCCCGCCGGTCCGAGCACCAGCGAAGTCTCAGCAGTTGCAGAGACCAAGTCCTCGGCGGTTGTATGGGCGGGCAGGGGCGTGATGCGCGGAGCACGATCGCCGAGCTCGAGCGACGCCAGCAGCGCAATCGCGGATTCGACCTCGGGCGTCAGAACAATCAGCGCCTGAGTCGCTTCAGTGAGAGTGCTGTTCTGTTCGAGCTGCGCGGCCAGCGCGTGGCTGCGCTCTTCGAGCTCCCGCCAGCTCAGCTGCCTTGCTCCGGCGCGTACAGCGATGGCTTCCGGTGTCTTGGTCGCATGAGCCGCAACGGTGGCCACGAGATCAGCAGGCGCAGTGGAAGATAATGCGCGAGCCGTTGAAGGAGTGGGCGACACCGACGAAGGTAGCGAAATCTGCGAGATGGGCAGCTCGGGATGCGCGAGCGCTCCGCTGAGCGTCTGCTGAAAGGCTGCGAGCAGCCCCTCGATACGCTCGCTCGAGAACAGGTCGGTGTTGTACTCGATCTGCAGCCGCGGCCCTTCGGCGCGCTCGACCACGCTGACCAGAAGATCGAAATCCACTCCGCCGGAGACGGAGCGCAGCGGCGTGAGGCGCAGGCCGGGAATCTCC
>DATBCB010000246.1:0-10244 GCA_036270675.1 Acidobacteriaceae bacterium
CGATGTGGGCACCGGCGGTACGCGTGTCCTGCTGGTAGACGGAACAGGCAAAGTCGTCGGCTCTACTGTTCGTGAGCACGCACCCTTCCGCTCGCCGCGCCCAGGCTGGGCGGAGCAGGATCCCGAAGACTGGTGGAAAGCCGCGACTCACGCCATTCCTGCCCTGCTGAAGGCCACCTCAACGGCGCCCGAAGAGATCGCCGCCGTCGGTCACAGCGGTCAAATGCATGGCGCTGTCCTGCTCGACGAGCACCATCGCGTCCTCCGGCCGTCGCTCATCTGGTGCGATCAACGGACAGCAGCAGAGGCCGCGTGGCTGACCCGGCTACTCGGCACAGATCGCCTCATCGCGCTCACCTCCAATCCCGCGCTCACCAATTTCACGCTCACCAAGCTGCTCTGGGTCCGCAACCATGAACCGGCAGTATGGCGGCAATTTCGCTCCTTCCTGCTCCCAAAGGATTACGTGCGCTTTCGGTTGACAGGCGAGCGGGCGATGGACGTAGCTGACGCCTCCGGCACGCTGCTGCTGAACGTCGCCGGCCGCCGCTGGTCCAGCGAGATGCTGGCCGCGGTCGACATGTCTGAGAGCATCCTGCCCCGGCTCTACGAATGCCACGAGATTGCCGGCACACTCACCGCGGAGGCGGCGTCGCTCACCGGGCTCCGTGCCGGCACGCCGGTCGTCGCCGGTGCTGGAGACCAGGCCGCCGGCGCGCTGGGCATGGGAATTGTGCGTCCCGGAGACGTAAGCGCCACCATCGGCACCTCAGGCGTGGTCTTCGCTGCAACCGATCAGCCCTTTCTCGATCCACATGGCCGCCTGCACACCTTCTGCCATGCAGTGCCCGGGCGCTGGCATGTCATGGGCGTGACTCAGGCCGCGGGACTCTCTCTGCGCTGGTTCCGCGATACGTTCGCCGCCGCAGATGACCCGGATGCCTACGCTCGTCTAAGCGAGTCCGCCGCAACTGTCCCCGCCGGCGCGGACGGGCTCCTGTGGGCTCCCTACCTGATGGGTGAACGCACTCCGCACCTTGATCCAGAGGCGCGCGGCGCACTCGTCGGGCTAACCGCCTCGCATGGCCGTGCGCACATCGTCCGCGCCATCCTGGAAGGCGTCGCCTTCAGCCTCAAGGACACCATGACTATCTTTGCCGAGATTGGCGTGCCGGCGCGTGCGATCCGGCTGGGCGGTGGCGGCGCCCGCTCGCCGATCTGGCGGCAGATCCAGGCCGATGTCTATGGCCAGCCCGTCGAGATCGTCGCCGCCGAGGAAGGCGCTGCCTACGGTGCGGCGTTGCTCGCGGGCGTGGGTGCCGGCTTTTGGCCATCGGCAGACGCTGCATGCGATGCTGTGGTCCGGGTCGCCCACCGCATTGAACCCCATAGCGCCGACAGCGCAAAGCTCCAGGATCTCTATCGCGTCTACCGCAGACTCTATCCAGCGCTGCAGCCCATCTTCCATGAATTACAAAAAACGAGTGGAGAGGTGAAAACGAATGGCTGAAGCAGCTCAGGAACTCGCACAGTCGCCGCAGGCCCTCCTCGCCGAATTCGAAGCCAAGCGTCAGCGGCTCTTGGAGCACATGGCCTCCTCGGGGCTTGCTGCCGTACAGTTGCAGCGCATCGAGAACATCGCATGGCTTACCGCCGGCCGCGTCGATCGACGTGTTCTTCTTCCCTCTGCGCTCGGCACGGCCACTATTCTGCTGCTGCGCACCGGTGACGCGTTCTACCTCGCGCCAGACAACGAAGCGCGCCGTCTCGCGGAAGAGGACTTCGCGGGTCTTCCCTTCACTGCTATCACTGCCCCATGGCACGCCGCCGATTTTGCGGACAAGGTTCGCTCGCTGGTAAAGGACGGACGAATCGCAGCCGACATCTCAGCCGAAGGAGCCTCGTTGATGCTCGCGCAACGCGCATCCCTCACCGATTCAGAGATCGAACGTTATCGCTGGCTGGGCCGCAACACCGCCCAGGTCACTGCCGCGGTACTCGAATCACTCGAGCCGGGGATCACCGAACGCGCCATGGCCGCGCGGGTCGCCTCCGGTCTCATCGAACGCGGCATCGAACCCTCCGTCCTGCTGATGGCAGCCGACGATCGCATCCTCCGCTACAAGCATGCCGTGGCGCAGAACGCGCGCCTCGAACGCTTCGGCATGCTGAATCTCTGCTCTCGCCGCTGGGGTCTTTGCATCTCGATCACGCGCTTCGTTCATTTCGGCCCGATGCCGCAGCAGCTTGCCGATGCTTTCGCCGTCGCCGCCGAGGTAAACGTCCGCCTGCTCGCCGCAACCAAGGCAGGCGCGACATCGGCCGCGCTATTCGCAACCGCGGCGGATGCATATGCGTCGCTTGGACATCCGGGCGAAGAGCAGCGCCATCATCAGGGGGGCGCCACAGGGTACGGCGAACGGGAGTGGCTCGCCACCCCGGCAGGCAAGGAGCGTGTCGTGGACAGGCAAGCCTACGCCTGGAACCCCTCCGTCGCCGGCGGCAAGGTCGAGGATACTGTCCTGCTCCACGATGGAACCATCGAACTGCTCACCCCAACGCCGGATCTGCCAGCCGTCTCAACGCATGCCGGCGATCTGACTATGCACTCCGCTGGCGTCCTCATCCGCTGAATTCGGCGAACTACTCCGGCATCGCCTCTGAACCAGCGACCGCAAAGCTCCCCGACACGTGCTCCGCGGCGGATGGCTGTGCGCCGCCGATCATCACCGAGTACTCGCCCGGCTGAACCGCCCGCTTGCCCTGCTGGTCCACTGTGCTCAGATCGCGCGGCGTCAGCATAAACGACACTATTTGCTTCGCCTCCGGAGCGAGGTGGACTCGCGCCATTCCCCGAAGCACCGGATTTCCCGGTGCAGCAGGACGCGCAAGATAAAGCTCCGCCACCTCATCGCCGGCAACCCCGCCATCGTTTCTCACGGTGACCTGCGCGCGCAACGGCTCACCTGCCTTCACATTCGTTTTCGCCAGCTTCAAATCCGAGTAGGCGAAGTGCGTGTAGCTCAGTCCATATCCGAAGCCATACAGCGGCTTGCCCTTGAAGTAGCGATAGGTGCGGTTCTGCATCGAATAATCTTCAAACGGCGGCAACTGATCCGAAGTGTAGAAGGTCACAGGCAGACGTCCTGCTGGATTGTTCTTTCCGGAAAGCGTCTCCGCAATCGCGGTGCCACCCTCTTCACCCGGATACCACGCCTCCAAAATCGCCGCGGCATGTTGCTGCGCCCAGTTCACCGCCAGCGCACTGCCGTTCAGCAGCACAACCACCAGCGGCTTGCCTGTCGCAGCCAGCGATTCCAGAAGCTGCTTCTGCGCCGCCGGCAGGTCAATGTCCGTGCGATCCCCACCGGCAAATCCCGGCACGTGGATCGACATCTCTTCGCCTTCGAGTTCGGACGTTAGTCCAACGAACGCGATTACCGCATCCGCCTGCTTCGCCACAGCGACAGCATCATCGCGTAGCGGAGCAAGTGGCGGCTTCCAGCGTAGCGAAATGCCGGCGCCAAAGATCGGCGCCTGATGGCTGTATTCAAGCTGGATCGCATGTGGTTGGGTATCCGCGAAGTGCAGCATGAAAGCCGGATTGGTGTGACCGCGCGTCTCCTTCGGCGCGCCGGTATCGTTTTGCGAAACGACCTTGCCATCGAAGCGGACCTCATAAGTCTCGCGGTCCTGGCACGGGTAGCAGTCGCCGATGTCGACGCTGAAGGCGTAGTCTCCCGGAGCAGGCGCCGCCAGCGTCCCCGTCCAGCGCACACTGAACGCCGTGGCTGGAACACCCGCCGCAGGCGCAGCGGCATTCCAGTCGAAGTTGATTGCGTGGTCATCCCGGGTCAGCACCGGCGGCCCACTGAAGGTCGCATTAGCAAAGTATTCGCCCTTCACTCGCAGAGCGGTGCGCGGCACCGGCAGCGCGACGCCGTCCACATAGGGCGCACCCTGCGTGTACAGCACACGGGCGCTCGCGAACTCGTTCGTGATTCCGTCCAGCGGAAGCACAGGGTGCGAGGGTACTCCGTTGTAGTTGCCTTCCAGCGCGATCAGCGACTCCGCATTCGGCCCCACCACCGCCAGCGTCTTTACATTCCGCAGCGGCAGAGTGCCGTGGTCGTTCTTGAGCAACACGATTGACTTCTCCGCAACCTCGCGCGCCAACCCACGATGCTCTTCCGAATCAACGTGGGAGAATGGCAGCCGGGCATACTCCACTTGCGATGGCGGATCGAACAGGCCCAGACGAATCCGCGCCGTGAAGAGCCGCTTCACAGCGGTGTCCATCGCGCTCTCCGGCAGCAGGCCTTCCTTCACCGCCTGCGGCAGCGCATCATACTCGTCCCCGCAGCTTGTGTCCGTGCCCGCCAGTACAGCGGCCGCGCTGGCATGCGCTGCATCCGGACTGAAATGATGACCGGCGGTTCCGCTGAAACCCTGCTTCTCCGTGCTGTAGAAGTCCCCAATCGCGCCGCAGTCGGAGGTCACAAAGCCCTCGAACTTCCAGGCTTCGCGCAGCTTCTGCTTCAGCAGCAGCGGACTCGCGCACGCGGGAACGCCATAGAGCGCGTTGTATGCGCACATGATCGAATCGGCCTTCGCCTCCGTAATGGTGGCGCGAAACGCGGGCAGATACGTGTCTTCCAGATCGAAGGCGGAGGGCGTCGCGTTGAAGCGATGCCGCTCCGACTCAGGTCCGCTGTGCACGGCGTAGTGCTTCGGCGTAGCAATCGCCTCGTAGTACTTCGGATCATCGCCCTGCAGCCCCTCGACGAAGGCAACGCCGAGCCGCGAAGTCAGATACGGATCTTCGCCGTAGGTCTCCTGCCCGCGCCCCCAGCGCGGATCGCGGAAGATGTTGATATTTGGCGACCAGATCGTCAGGCCGAAGAAGATCGAGTGGTTATCGTGCTTGAGTGCGTCCACGTTTTTTGCGCGCGCCTCATCGGCAATCACAGACGACACGCGATGCAGCAGCGTGGGGTCCCAGGTGGCCGCCAGACCAATTGCCTGAGGGAAGACCGTCGCGTAGCCGGAGCGTGCGATGCCATGCAGCCCCTCGCTCCACCAGTCATACGCAGGAATACCCAGCCGGGGAATTGCCGGCGCCGCATGACGCATCTGCGAAGCCTTCTCCTCCAGCGTCATGCGGCTAACCAGATCATCGACACGTTGCGCGATCGGCAGTGAAGGATTCTGAAAAGGAAGAGGCGCGCTCTGCTGCGCAAAAACGGATGGAACAGCAATAACTGCGCCTGCACACAAAGCCGCGAGCGTTGGGATCGTTATCAAGGACATCCTCCGGGATGCCCACCACTTTACCGCGAGGTCGCCATACGACCTATAGGTCTCGCATCGGCTGCGATGCCTCCGCCGCCAGAGGCAATATCGTGTTTGGTGATTTGGCCGCATGCCGTGCAGCCGCATCGGCTAGCGCCCACCCTGTCAGCAACAGTACCGGCGCGGGCCCGGGCACTACGTCCGCCAATTCGCTCAGTGTGCTCCACTGCATGCTCTGCTCCGGCTGTGCCGCGCGGCTGATCACGCAGCACGGCAAGGCTGGAGCCTCACCCGCCGCCAACCGCTCCTCTGCCAGCGCGCGAAAACTGCGGCCGGGCATATACACCACCCGCGTCGTCGACTCACGCGACTCGCTCTGCTCCGAATCAGCAGCCTTGTGCCCCGTGTGCAGTTCCACGCTCGACGCGCTGCGTCGGTCTGTCAGTGAGCAGCCGATCTGGGCCGCTGCCGCAAATGCAGCCGTGATGCCGGGCACCACCTCGAAGGGCACGCCAGCAGCGCGCAGTGCATCCATCTCCTCCGCGGCACGCCCAAACACCAGCGGGTCGCCACTCTTCAGCCGCACCACGCTCAATCGCTGCCGCGCTGCATCGATCATCAGCGTGTGAATCTCTGACTGAAGCACATGCTTCACGCCGCAGCGCTTGCCCACGCTAACCGCCAGCGCCTGGCCGCCCGCCATCGCGATCACCGCCGCAGGCACCAGGTCGTCGTGCAGCACCAAGTCCGCCGAGCGCAGCAGCGCCGCGGCCTTCAGCGTCAGCAACTCCGGATCACCCGGCCCCGCGCCGACCAGATAGACAGTTCCCTTTTCCGCTGCACTCATGTCAGCCACCACGATCCTCGTTCTTCGCCGGGTGAGTCCAGTGCCATCGCGCGCGACGGGCAGTACGACGCATCGCACACCTCGCGTGTAGCCAGTGTACGCAGCAGATCGTTACGCTTCTCTCCAGCTGGATGCGCGGCCAGTACGTGGCGCCTCAGCGCGCCGAGCCGTTCCAACCAGGGACCGGTGCCTTCGTCGAGCAACGTCTCCAGCTTCTGTCGCAGTCGCTGCGCCAGCGCCGGACTCTCCCCGGCGGTCGATATGCCGATCTGCAACGGGCCGCGCCGCACGACGGAGCCAAAATAGAAATCGCAGAATGGCGGATCGTCCACCGCGTTTGCAAGCACCCCTGCGGCTACGGCGTCGCTATAAATGGCATGATTCACCTCCGGATCATCCGTCGCGGCAATCACCAGTTGCGTCCCGGAAATATCCTCCGCGACATAGCGCCTTCGATGCCAGACGATCTTCCCCTGCCCATCCAGATCGCGAATGTCGTCTCGCGCATCTGGAGCAACCACGGTTACATTTGCCCCACACTCCAGCAGGCTGCGCACCTTCTGCAGCCCGATCGCTCCCCCGCCCACAACCAGGCAGGCACGTCCTTTCAGCTTCACGAAAACAGGCAGCAGCGGCGCGCTCATTCACCCACCCCCACCGGAACGCGGCCCTCTGGCCGGTCCCGCTCCACGGCAGCAACCAATTCGCCCGCCAGCAATGCGCGCAAATGGTCGTTGCTCTGTCTGGTAAAGAAGGACCGCAAACTTTCATTCCAGGCCCGGCCTTCCAGGTATCCCCGCAGCAGGCGTTCCAGCGAATCCGGCACTAGAGTGGCCGGGCAGCGATAGCCCACCGGCCTCGCAATCGCCGCATCCCCGCCGGCGCTGCCGCCTACACAGAAGTAGTAAGCATCCACCAGCGCGCCGTCGTGCTTGATTTTCTTGCCCTCAATCCCCACATCGGCAATCCAGTGTTGCCCGCAACTGTTCGGGCAGCCCGTCACGTGAAGCCGAAGCTGCTGATCGAACTCCGGCAGCCGCGCCTCCATCTCCTCCACCAGCCATCGCGCAAACCCCTTGGTCTCGGTGATAGCCAGCTTGCAGAACTCCGTGCCCGTGCAAGCGACGGCGCCGCGCCAGAACTGCGAGCCCTCCACTTTCAGATCGATGGCTGCAAGCCCGCTTACCAGCGCATTCACTTTGCGCTTGGGCACGTTCACGAAGAGCAGGTTCTGCATCACGGTCGTCCGCAGTTCGCCCGAGCCGTATCGCTCCGCCAGCTTCCCCGCAGCAGCGAGTTGGTCGCCGGTCAACCGTCCGCGCAACACAGCGGCGCCGACGTAGTACAGGTCTGCCTGCCGCTGCCGGTGAACGCCTACATGGTCCCGCAGGACGTCCGGCGGCATCGCTTCCTCAACCCCCGGATCAAGCCGGAAAGGCAGCCGCAATTGCAACTCATTGAGAAACTTTTCCGCCGTCCATCCCTCTTTCAGAAACAGATGCTTGAGACGCGCTCGATCGCGGCTCTCACGCAAGCCCTGCTGCTCGCGGAAGATTGTCGCAATTGCAGTTACTACCTGCACGGCTTGCTCAGGATGCACAAAGGCATCCAGCCGCACGCCAAGATGCGGGTCGGCTGAAAGGCCGCCTCCCACCCGCACCGAAAAGCCCACCTGCCGGCCACGGCGCACCGGAGATAGCCCGATGTCGTTGATCTCGGGATACGAACACCACGAGCTGCAGCCGGTCACAGAAATCTTGAATTTGCGCGGCAGATTGTAGAACTCCGCATTGCCCGCCAGCGCGCGTGCCACCGCAAGCGCAATCGGCGATGCGTCGAAAACCTGATCGGCCGCGAGCCCCGCCAGCGGACAGCCTGTGACATTACGAACGACGTCGCCGCATGCGCCGCGCGGCGAAAGCCCGACAGCATCCAGCCGCTCGATGATCTCAGGCAGGCTCTCGATCGTCAGCCAGTGGAGCTGAATCGCCTGCCGCACCGTGATGTCCGCCAGGTTGCGGCCGTGCCGCTGCGCAATCTCTGCGATGGTAGCGAGCTGCTTCGACGAAAGGATGCCATTTGAGACGGGAATACGCAGCATGAAATATTCGCTCTGCTTGCCTTCGCCGGCTGTCCCGCCCAGCGCACCGGCACCATCGCCCTGCGTGTAGATGCCCCACCATTTGAAGTACAGGCTCGCCCACTCCGGCAGCACACTGCCGCGGCCCTCCGCGGCAAAGCGCCGGATCTCGTCGAACGCCGCCCATGGATTCTTCTCGAGCTTCAAGCGCTCCGTCTTCTGCGCCTTCGTCTCTTTAACCGTGGTCTCGCTAGGGGGACTTGCCTGTGTCATGCCATTTCCCTTCTGGTTCGCTCGATCGAATAAAAAGAAAAAGCCCCAACTGCAGAGTGGCTGCGGTTGGGGCTTCGGATTCGCTTGAAGTGATGGAGTTAGATCACTGGCTTATCGAAACACACCCACGCAGCCGCGTGCGCAACAACAGTTGCAGCAACAGGCAGCCGGGATGTGAACGAGTAGCACTGCTTTGAGGCTAACGCGGGTAGCCTGTAACGTCAAATGCATCCGCCGCGTCAAAGGAGATAAAGACGCAGGCTGCTCGGTTTACCTCGCAGCAAACACGACGGATGGAGGTTTAACTTCATATGTTTACCCCTTGGCCCATCGGTTTTGTCAGCACCCCCTATAAGCAAACCGCCGATATACCAAAAGGTCTCGGAGCCAGCCATGAAGCAGACGGCGTGATCACGATTCTGCCCGACTTCGAGCTCGGCCTCACGGACATCGAAGGCTTTTCGCATCTGATCGTGCTCTGGGAGTTTGATCGCTCGCAGCCCTTCGAGTTGCTTGGCACGCCACCTTCGGATAACCGCACGCATGGCGTCTTCGCCACGCGGTCGCCGCGCCGCCCCAACCCCATCGGTCTCACCGTCGTCGAGCTGCTCCACCGCCAGCATGCGGATCTACATGTCCACGGTGTCGACATGCTGGACGGCACACCGATCCTCGACATCAAGCCTTATCTGTCGAGCATCCCTGCTGCTTCGCTCCGGCGCGGCTGGCTGGCGGAAGCAGAGGCACGCGCGAACGGCAACGCCGCCGTCTCCTGATCAGGACGGACACCGCGTCCGAGTGAGATTCGCTGATCGCTGACATTCCATCCCGCCACCTCGATGGCCGAGATTCGCGCACCGTCATGCGATGAGGCGCGAACAGTCAACGTCTTCGATTCGCCCGGCAGCAGCGAAACATAGTTGTCCGACCAGAAGGCCGGCACGACGGGGCCATCGTGCTCATCAAGCGCCCGCAGCGCGATCTGGAATGCAAGCGCGGACGAATCATTTCTTAAGCGAAGCGTCACGTGGCCATCCGGCTGCATCTTGACCGCCTCCACGGCAACATGCGCATGCGGCAACTCCTTCAACGCGGTAAGGTCCGGCTCCCGCAGGGCAGGTGTATAGCGGTAGTCCCCGTGCGCCCAGTCAAACTCGGCCAGCTTCGCCGGAATCCAGTAGAAGTTATGGCTAATCTCCCGTCCGTCTGCATCGCTCAGCGTCAGCCGGACAAAATGAAGATCGCCATTGGCCGTCAGGAATTCGTCAGGAATATCGAACGCACGGTCGGAGCCGTCAGGCTCCACATCCACCGCAGCTTCATGTTCATAGACCTGATGAGATTGCAAATCGTACACCGCAGCCTTGACATGAAGTCCGGGCACGGCTGCGTACGTGCTGTTCACCACAACAACGCTTTGATCGTCATAGGAATACTGCACATGCAGGGGCTCGCATGCCTTTCGCGCGCCGTAATAGCCGCCTCCCGCATCGAGATAGTAGTCGTACAAGTGCCAGATCATCGAGGGCCATGCATTGTTCAGCATCCACTGCACCACGCCGGTCGATGTGTACTTGTTGCGGCCGTATGCCTCGAACATGGCTCGTTCCCCGTCATAAGCCATCGCCTGCGCTGTGTGCTCGTACTCGGCGAGGGAATGCGGCTCGCCATAACTCTGCTTCATCGCTCCGTCGAAGACCTCGGTTTTGGCAAAACCGCCGCTGCCGTTGTGGTATTGCCAGTCGTCGCTCG
>DATBCB010000247.1:0-5913 GCA_036270675.1 Acidobacteriaceae bacterium
CGACTGGGCGGTGAAGGTGCGCAATGCGCAGCCCGGCGGCTGGTATTTCGAGTACAACAACGAGTTTTATCCGGATACGGATGATTCCGCGCAGGTGCTGCTGGCCTTGAACAAAGTCGACAACCCGCGCGAGCGCTATCAATACGAGGTATCGCGGCGCGCGATCGATTGGATCTTCGCCATGCAGTGCAAGAACGGCGGCTGGGCGAGCTTCGACAAGAACAACACGAAGATGATCTTCCAGCACATCCCGTTTGCCGATCACAACGCGATGCTCGATCCGCCGACGGTCGACATTACGGGACGCATCCTGGAGATGCTGGCCACCTACGGCTACACGCGCAGAGACAAGCGCATCGAGCGCGCGATTCAGTTCGTGCTGAAAGAACAGGAGCCGGATGGAAGCTGGTTTGGGCGCTGGGGGGTGAACTACCTCTACGGTACGTTCCTTGTGCTCCGCGGCCTGGAAGCGATCGGGATGTGGAATCACGAGCCGGAGATCCAGCAGGCGGCGGAGTGGATCCGCTCGGTGCAGAACGCCGATGGGGGCTGGGGCGAGAGCTGCCACAGTTACGACGATCCGACGACGCGCGGCGTGGGTGTGAGCACGCCATCGCAGACGGCGTGGGGGATTCTTGGGCTGCTCGCGGCGGGCGACACGCGAAGCGACTCGGTCGCAAAAGGAGTGCGCTGGCTGCTGGAGCGGCAGCGCGCAGACGGCTCCTGGGACGAGAGCATGGGCGAGGGCAAGACACGCGAAGCGATTATTACCGGAACCGGATTCCCACGCGTCTTCTATCTTGCCTACCACACGTATCGCGATGTGTTTCCATTGCTGGCCCTGACGAACTACCGCAGGGCCGTGAGCGCGCCGGCTGACTGACGCAAGAGCATAGATCGAAAACCGGCTGCGACGGAGGAAAGGGAGAAACGTAACTATGGCAGTACCGATTACACAGGCGTGGACGGTGGCCACCTATGTGCTGAAGCAGAAGCTCAAGGGGCGCAAGCGCTATCCGCTGGTGTTGATGCTGGAGCCTCTGTTCCGCTGCAACCTGGCCTGCGCCGGTTGCGGAAAAATTCAGTATCCGGCCCACATCCTGAAGGCCGAGCTTTCGCCCGAGGAGTGCTTCCGTGCCGTGGAAGAATGCGGGACGCCGATGGTGGCGATTCCCGGCGGCGAGCCGCTGCTGCACCCGCGGATGCCGGAGATCGTTGCCGGCTTCGTGGCGCGCAAGAAGTATGTCTACATGTGCACCAATGCGCTTCTCCTGAAGGAGAAGCTGCACCTGTTCAAGCCGAGCAAGTATCTTTCCTTCTCCGTCCACGTGGATGGGCAGAAGGAGCATCACGACTTCTCCGTCTGCCGCGAGGGTGGACACAACATCGCGATGGAGGGCGTTCGCGCTGCCGTTGAGGCGGGCTTCCGCGTGACCACGAACACAACGCTGTTTGACGGCGCCGATCCGAATAGCGTGCGTGCGCACTTCGACGAGCTGATGGAAGCCGGTGTGGAAAGCATGATGGTATCGCCGGGCTATACCTACGAGAAAGCGCCCGATCAGAAGCACTTTCTCGGGCGGGCGCGGTCGAAGAAGCTCTTCCGCTCCATCCTGTCGAACCGCAAGAAGAGCTGGCGCTTCAACGCGTCGCCCATCTTTATGGAATTCCTGATGGGCAAGAAGGACCTGCGCTGCACTCCATGGGGCATGCCGACATTCTCGATCTTCGGCTGGCAGAAGCCCTGCTATCTGCTGCAGGACGGCTATGCCGACACTTTCGCGGAGTTGATGGAGTCGGTGGAGTGGTCGAACTACGGGACGGAGAGCGGCAATCCGCGATGCGCGAACTGTATGGTGCACTCGGGCTATGAGGCTTCCGGCGTGAACTACACGTTTGGCTCGCTGAAGGGTTTGATCGAGACGGCGAAGGCGCTTTTCAACAGTTACTCGGATCCAGGCGCGCAGAAGTTGCTGAACGAGTGGAAGCCCGCGCACCAAGGACCGCTGGTGCAGATTGGTGCGGCCGCCTCCACGCACTCTGCCTCTGAGCTGCAGGAAGTTTCGGGAGACTAATAGCATTTCTCCTGTTGCTGTGTGTTAGCCGAATGTTGCGAGGTGCAGCTTTTCTTAACGGAAAAGCTGCGTAAAGATCAATTCTCAGTCCTGTACTTACAGGAGAAATGCTAAGCGATGTCGACGGAAACGCAGGAGCACGCGAAAATCGAACAGTTGCAGCACGCCGCACCGGATGAGATTGAAATTGCTGCCGGACGCGAGCGCGAAGACCTGCAAGGCTGGGTGCCGTCGCTTGCCTCCGATGAGGAGGTCCGCGAGGCGCTGGAGAAGGCCTTCGATTACCGCGGCGATATCACGATCACGAAGAAGGATGGATCGACGGTCGAAGGCTACGTCTTCGATCGCCGCACCGGTCCCACGCTGGCTGCTTCGCAGGTGCGTGTGCTGCTGCCCGGCACGTCACAGAAGATTTCGATCCCTTACAGCGAGATCGCAGGACTGGCCTTTTCAGGGCGTGACACCGCGGCCGGCAAGAGCTTTGACGCCTGGGTGAAGAAATACTGGGAGAAAAAGGCGGCTGGAGAAAAAGGTATCGGGATCGACGCCGAGAAGCTTGACTAAGCCGTTGAACCCGCCCCTGCGCGGCTCTGGTCTGAAACTGCCTCCACGACTGCTAAATCACCCATGAATGTCTTCCTGACAGGAGCAACCGGCTTCGTTGGCAGCCATGTGGCTCGCGCCTTTGCCGCGCAGGGCGCGCGGCTGCATCTTCTGGTCAGGCCCACGAGCCGACTCGATAACCTGGAAGGTCTTTCCGCCGAAACGGTAACCGGCGATCTTCGGCACCCCGACAGCTTTCGTGCCGCGCTGCGTGACTGCGAAGTGCTGGTCCATGTGGCGGCGGATTACCGTCTCTGGGTGCGCGATCCGCAAGCCATGTATGCGGCGAATGTAGACGGCACGCGCAACCTGCTTTCACTGGCCTGGGAGGTTGGCGTCAGGAGGGTTGTCTACACCTCGAGCGTGGCGACCATGGGATTCCGGGAAGACGGAACCATCGTGGATGAGAGCACGCCGGTATCGCTCAACGATATGATCGGTCACTACAAGCGATCCAAGTACCTGGCCGAGCAGGAGGCGATCGCCGCGGCACGAGATGGCCAGCAGGTGATTGTGCTGAACCCGACGACCCCGATCGGCGCCAACGACATCAAGCCAACTCCGACCGGGCAGATCATTGTCGATTTTCTCAACCGTAAGTTTCCGGCGTATGTGGATACGGGGCTGAACCTGGTGGATGTCGGTGAGGTGGCGCGCATGCACGTAGCGGCGCTCGAGCGTGGGCGGCCGGGCGAGCGCTACATCCTGGGTGGCGAGAACCTCTCACTGAAGCAGATACTGGACAAGATGTCTGCCATTACCGGTATACCGTCTCCCAGCCTGCGGGTGCCGCATTCGATTGCGATGGCATTTGCGTTCTTCGACGAAATGGTGACCGGGCGGCTGCGCGGCAGGGAACCGCGGGCCACGATGGAGGCGGTGCGGATGGGAAGGAAAAAGATGTTCGCCTCCTCAGCGAAGGCCGAGCGTGAGCTGGGCTTCCGGATTGTGCCGGTGTACACGGCGCTTCGGGCAGCGATCGATTGGTTTCGCGCGCACGGATATGCGCCTGCCGCATGAGTTATCGCATCGGCATCATCGCGGCGCTCTCCGGGGAATTGAAGCCCCTGGTTAGCGACTGGTCGCGGCAACGCGATGGCGCATTCCTCACCCAGCGGGGCGATGCCGCGCTGATTGCCGTTACGGCGGGAATCGGCGTTGCCCGGGCAGAGCGCGCAGTTGCCATCGCGGAGACCTACGGCAGCTTGAACGTGCTGGTGTCGATCGGCTGGGCGGGGGGGGCATCGTGCGGGGTGCATCCCGGAACCGCCTACGAGGTGGGCGAGGTGATCGACCCGGCGACTGGCGAGCGATATGCTACGCCGGCAGTAGCCAGTCCGATCAAGCTTGTGACGTTGGACCATGTTGCCGGACGAGATGAGAAACGTCGCGCTGCGGAGAGCTATGACGCCTCGCTGGTGGATATGGAGGCGGCGGCCGTCGCACGGCTGGCGCGCGCGCGGGGGGTGCCGTTCTACTGTTGGAAAGCAGTTACCGACATCGCCAGTGAGGACCTGCCGGACTTCAATTATTTTCTGGACCAGGAGAAGCAGTTGCGGATCAGACAGGTGGCCGCATACGCTTTGACTCATCCGCGCTATGTGGCGCCGCTGCTGCGGATGGGAAGAAACAGCAAGAGCGGCGCAGAGGCGCTGGGCCAGACGCTCCGTCGATGGATTGGCGAAGGACGATATGCAGACAGCAACGGCTGAGAAGATAGAGCGGTCGCTCCGTATTCCCGAGACCATGCAGGCGGCTGTTTACCGCGGCGTGAACGACGTGCGGGTGGAGACGGTGCCGGTGCCGCGCATTGGAGCGGGCGAGGTACTTTTGCGGGTGGCCACATGCGGCATCTGCGGTACGGATCTCAAGAAAATTCACAGCGGCTCGCACTCGGCGCCTCGCATCTTCGGCCATGAGACGGCAGGCGTGGTCGCCGCTGTGGGGGAAGGCGTGCGCGACTTCAACATCGGAGATCATGCCACGGTTTTTCACCACGTTCCGTGCGGTGATTGTTACTACTGCCGGAAGAAGACCTTTGCGCAATGCGCAGCGTACAAGAACGTTGGATGTACGGCCGGCTTTGAGCCGTCCGGCGGTGGTTTCGCGGAGTATGTTCGCGTCATGGACTGGATTGTGCGCCGCGGCCTGGTCAAAATACCGGCCGATGTTCCCTTTGAACAGGCGGCTTTCATCGAGCCTCTGAACACTACCTACAAGGGCGTGCGGTCGCTGCATCTCGAGCCGGATGAGACGGTGTTGGTGATCGGGCAGGGGGCGATCGGGATCCTGCTGGCTACGCTGGCCAGGCGCACCGGCGCCAAGGTTGTGACCTCGGACCTTTACCGCCAGCGTCACTCGGTGGCGCGAAGTTACGGACTGGAGCATCCGATCGATGCAAGCACTGAGGATGTCGTCAAGCGTATTCGCGAGGAGAGCGAAGGCCGGGGCGCCGACGCGGTGCTGCTGGCTGTGGGCGGGAACGCGTTGATTCGCACCGCAATCGATGCGGCGCGTCCCGGCGGACGCATCATGTTGTTTGCGCAGACCCAGCATGGCGATGCGACCTTCGATCCCGCTATCGTATGCATGGATGAGAAGACTTTGATGGGCTCATACAGCTCATCCGCCGAGATCCAGGATGAGGGTGTACGGATGGTGGTGGATGGCTATACGCGGGGCTACGACCTGACACGGCTTATTTCGCATCGGTTTCCGCTCTCACAGGCAGCAGAGGCCATTGCTTTTGCCTCGGTACCGCATCCGGATTCCATGAAGGTCATGATTGAGCCGGGAAGCTAAGGCGCGACGCAATCTGAGAAAATAGGACAAATGGCGACAGGCATGCAGGCAGCCGTACTGTACGGCAAGGAAGATGTCCGGATCGAGGACGTAGAGCGGCCTTTGCCCGGAGCGGGCGAGATCGTGGTACGCGTCCGGGCCGCCTTGACCTGCGGAACCGATCTGAAGACATATCGCCGGGGATACCACGCAAAAATGTTGAACATGCCTGCGCTGTTCGGGCATGAGTTAGCGGGCGTAGTAGCTGCTGTGGGTAGGGGAGTGTCCGCCTTCCATCCGGGAACCCGCGTCGTCGCGCTGAACTCTGCGCCATGCGACCGCTGCTACTGGTGCCAGCACGGCCAGCAGAATCTGTGTGAAGACCTGCTGTTCAACAACGGTGCCTATGCGGAGTGGATACGCGTCCCGGCGCGCATCGTGGAGAAGAACACGC
>DATBCB010000248.1:0-2919 GCA_036270675.1 Acidobacteriaceae bacterium
ATCCTGACGGCGAACACGGGAACGCAGGTGGCCGGCAGCGCACGGCAGCAGAGCTTCGCCGGCTTCGCGCAGACGGACGATCGCGGACAGTTCCGCCTCACTGGATTGGCAGACGGCACGTACATTGTCTTCGCTGCGCCGCGCTCCATCTTTCCCATCTACTACGGCAACACGATTGAGCGCAGCAAGGCGAAGAAGCTGGACATCCATGCCGGCGACGAAGTTCCCGGAGCCGACATTCAGATTCCGGCCGCGGGGATGCACTCGGTCAGCGGAGTGGTGGTGTCGCAGCAGGATGGCCATGCGCTGTCGCGGGCTTCGGTGCAACTGCGGCTGAGTTCAGGGGATGCCGGCACCATCAGCGCAACCACCGCGCAAGACGGCACATTCACCTTCAACGCTGTGCCCGATGGCAAGTTCACTGTCCAGTTGTCGGATGCATACGATCCATCCACCCGCGTCGGCTACACGAGCGCGGGCCAGACGCTTGAGGTGAACGGTACGGATATTTCAGATCTGGTGGTGAACGCGGCGCCCAGCAACTGACCTCAGGTTCCCTGTCGAGCTTCGACCACGCGATTCTGCCGCCGTTTTGCGTCGATCTTTGCGTCGATGAGGGACCACAGGGAGCGGGCCAGCAGCAGGATCGCGAGAACGATGGTGATCTTCAAAGGATCGAGCACGCCGGTCTTCACAATCCACCAGTAGTGGATGATGCCCAGGACAGCAGCCACATAGACCAGCCGATGAAGCAACTGCCATCGCTTGCCCAGCTTGCGGATGGACCATTTTGTCGAGGTAAGGGCGAGCGGCAGCAGGAGCAGCCACGCGGAGAAGCCGGCGATGATGTAGCGTCGCCTGGTCAGATCGGCGAGCAGCGTGGGCCAATCAAGATTGGCATAGAACTTGAGGTACACCAGCAGGTGCACGCAGGCGTAGAAGAAGGCATACAGCCCCAGCATGCGGCGAAAGCGCACCAGCCAGCTCAGGTGTTTGCTGAGGCGGCGCACGGGCGTGATGGCCAGCGAGATGATCAGGATGCGCAGAGCGGCGAAGCCTGTGCCCTGCGAAAGGGTCGCGGTGGGATCCGGTCCCAGCAAAGCGACGGCGCCCGGATGGGTGAGGTCATGGTACGTATGCCAGGCCAGAATCAGAAAGGGAGTGAGGCAGGCAAGGTGAACCAGCACTTTCAGTGCAACGACAACGCGGTTCGGCATGGAAAAACTCAATCGTGCTTTCTCAGAAATTTTTCTTCAGATCCATGCCCTTGTAGAGGCTTGCCACCTGGTCGCCATAACCGTTGAACATGAGCGTGGGCTGGCGCTGCTTGAAGAGCGATGCGCCGATGCGCCGCTCTGTTTTTTGCGTCCAGCGGGGATGATCGACATTGGGGTTCACGTTGGAATAGAAGCCGTACTCGTTGGGCGCCATGATGTTCCATGTCGTCATCGGCTGCTTATCGGTGAAATGCACGCGGACGATGCTCTTCGCCGATTTAAAGCCGTACTTCCAGGGCACGATCACTCGCACGGGCGCGCCATCCTGATTGGGCAGCGTCTCGCCATACATGCCAAAGGTGAGCAGGGTCAGGGGATGCATCGCCTCATCCATGCGCAGGCCTTCGGAGTAGGGAAACTCGATGCCCGACTGACTGATCTCGGGCATCTGCCTCTGATCGGCAAGCGACAGGAACTGGACGTACTTCGCGCTTGGCAGCGGATCGCACTGCTTGATGAACTCCGAAAGCGAGTAGCCGGCCCAGGGGATGACAATGCTCCAAGCCTCCACGCAGCGGAAACGGTAGACGCGCTCCTCCATCGGCTTCAGCTTCAGCAGCGTGTCGATGTCGAACTTTTTCTTCTGCTTGACCATCCCGGTCAGCTGGATTGACCAGGGACGCGTGTGCATCGCGCCCGAGTTGCGCGCAGGATCACCCTTGCCCGTGCCGAACTCGTAAAAGTTGTTGTAGTGGGTGATGTCCTCGAGCGAGGTCAGGGTCTCGCCGGTGGTCGACAGGGGACTCTTCGTGGTCTGCAGCTTTTCTGCAGCCTTCGCGATGGCTGGAGAACCAAGATGGCTGACGCGCTCCGCACCGAGTGCCACGCCAGCGGCCGCCATGCCGGCAAGAAACGTGCGCCGGTTCAGGTAGTCGGCCTTGGGAGTGATCTCAGAGGAAGGAATGTCAGCGGGTTTACGGATCAGCACGGGGTTCTCCAGATTGTTTGCCGGCGCGTCTCGATTCTTCAGGGCGCCGCCATTGTTTGGACGCCTGCGGGGTGGCTCCGGTTACAAAACGTGCTTCGGGCAGGTCTGGATGATTCCGCGTACTTCACTCATTCTACGGGGCTCATGTCGCGGGTTCGGGCAAAAGGCCATGCGGCATCGCGGCGGGCTCGCCGGAGGTAGACCACCACGCCGGACACGGTGACGACCAGCGCGGCAGCGATCTCGCGGCCAGCGTGCGCCCGCGAAGCCAGTACGAACAGGAAACCGAGCGTCGCGAAGATCACCGGCAGCGGATACAGCCAGATGCGGAAGGGCCGCGGCAGATCCGGACGGCGAAGACGGAGCAGCACCACGCCTATCTGCTGCAGCAGGAACTGCAGGACAATGCGCAGAGCCACCAGAGCGGCGATGATCGCCTTGAGATCAAAGAAGCAGCAGAGGCAGGCGATGCCCCCCAACACCAATAGTGCGTTTGCGGGAAAGGCTCCGCGCGGATGGAGCCGCGCCAGTGGGCGAAAGTAGTTGCCCTCCGCTGCCGCGGCCCAGAGCACACGAGAGGCGCCCAGCAGCAGCGAAAAAAGTGAGCCAAAGGCCGTCCAGATCACCAGCCACGCGCCGACCCTGGCCCAGGCCGGCCCAAAGCTGCGGCCGAGCAGCTCCGCAACGACGGCGGTGTGGCTTGCACTCGGCCGG
>DATBCB010000249.1:0-5709 GCA_036270675.1 Acidobacteriaceae bacterium
GCAGGACCGCAGGCTGGAAGGCATGGGAACCACGCTGGTGGCGCTCTCTCTAGCAGGCAAGACTGCCTGGGTCGGGCACGTGGGCGACAGCCGCTGCTATCGGTGGCGCGCCGGCGCGTTGCAGCGGCTCACGCAGGACCACTCGCTGGTGGAAGAACAGATCCGCGTCGGTCGTATGACCCGTGAGCAGGCACGGCGCTCGCCCATGCAGAATGTCATCACGCGGGCAGTCGGGACGCGCGCCGAGGTAGTCGCGGACGTCCAGGAGCTCGAATTGCAACGCGACGATCTCTTTCTCATCGCCTCCGACGGCTTGACCCGCGAGCTGACCGATACCGCGATTGCCGCCATCCTGGAGACCGCGGCGAGCGACCTGCAGGCCGCTTGCGCGGCACTCGTGGCGGCTGCAAATGCCGCAGGCGGACGCGACAACATCACGTGTGTCCTGGTGCGCGCGGGCTCCTAGCCTTCATCGCGCCGATGGGCCGCTGGCCGTGCGTAGCTTACGATTTTGCGCAATGCAGCCGGTGTAGGTTGCGAGGAAGCGCGCGCGCAGACTGCGATACTGCTCAATCGTCTGAAACCGGCGGGTCAACGCCTGTTGATTGAGGAAGTAGACGCTGGTTGCAATGTGGCGCGTGTTGTCGAAGAGCAGGTAAATGCCGAGTGTGCCGCCCTTGAGTCCAGTGCGATCGAGACCGTGTACCTCGAGATCGTGCATGGTCCCCGGCAGGCTGGTGTTGGGCAGGGTGTCGTGATCGGATGCAAGCATGGCAGCAAGCTCATTGAGCAGGTTCTGCTTCTCTGTGGCCCAGGTGGCATCCGGCAATACCTCCGGCTTCACGTTGGCGAAGAAATCGCCGCCTACTCCGTAGGCGAACATGATCCGGCGTCCAGCCAGCATATGGATGACCTTCGGCCCCTCGGTAGTGTTGATGGTGCGTTGCTGTTCGCCACGCGGGAGAGAATCGATCTTCACGATCTGCAGGCCATCATCGAAGCTGCAGGACTCGTAATCGCGCAGCGTGGTGGCCTCTGCGTCCGATGTGGTTTGGGCGGCTCCAGAATCGTTCTGCGCCGGCGCCGTAGGCATAGAAAGCAGGATGGCAATCGCGAAAGGCAGGAGGCGCATGGCAGGCAACGGCAGTATACCGGGCGCGCCGCGCAGCAGGCAGGCGAAGGCGCTCATTTAGAATCGGCGTGTGGCGAACGCAAGCGCACTGACCTTTCAGGAACTCCTTTTCAACCTGCAGACCTTCTGGGCGGCTCGTGGCTGCGTGCTGCAGCAACCATACGACGTCGAGGTTGGCGCGGGCACCATGTCGCCGGAGACGTTTCTTCGCGTGCTCGGGCCGAGGCCTTTCCATGTGGCATACGCGCAGCCCTCGCGCCGTCCCGCGGATGGCCGATACGGCGAGAATCCCAACCGCCTGTTCAAGCACACGCAGTTCCAAGTGATCCTGAAACCGCCGCCGGAACGTGTGCAGGAGTTGTATCTCGAATCGCTGGCAGCGATGGGTATCGACCTGCGCGAACACGACCTGAAGTTTGAGGAAGACAATTGGGAGTGGCCGGCGGGCGGTGCGTGGGGAGTGGGCTGGCAGGTGATGCTGGATGGTCTGGAGATCACGCAATTCACCTACTTCCAGCAATGTGGCGGGCAGGAACTGGATCCGATCTCCGCCGAGCTTACTTACGGACTTGAGCGTATCGCGGCGTTTCTGCAGGATGTGGATTCTGTCTATGACATCGTGTGGGCGTGCGATCCGCTGACGAAGCGCGCGATCACCTATGGCGAGGTGCGGCTGCAGGAAGAGGTGCAATTCTCCACCTACAACTTCGAGTACGCGGACGTCGCAAAGCTGTGGGAGCACTTCCGCCTCTATGAGGAGGAGTGCCAGGCGCTGCTTGCACTGGTGCGCGAGGACGAGGCGACACGCAAAGAGCGTGAGCGGGTGCCAGTGCTGGCGGCTTACGATCTCTGCCTGAAGTGCTCGCATCTGTTCAACCTGCTGGATGCGCGGGGCGCCGTGAGTGTGACGGAACGGGTCGGAATCATCGGGCGCATCCGCAACCTGACTGTTGGAGTCGCGCGCGCGTATGCCGCGACGCTAGCTACGCAAACTGCAGGACAGGCTGCCTGAAGCTGACGAGAGGCCCGAGGAGAACAAAGACGGATGGCAGAGTTCCTGTTTGAGATTGGTTTGGAAGAGATTCCTGCGCGCATGGTCGCGAGCGCGGAGCAGGAACTGGCGGCCCGCACGATGAGCATGCTGTCGGCCGAGAATCTGCTGGCAGCCGATGCCGATGTCTGCAGCTATGCCACGCCGCGACGGCTTGCGATTACCATCCCTGGCGTTCGGGAGCGCCAGCAGGATGTGACCGAGCAGTTGACCGGACCCGCCTGGAAAGTGGCCTTCAAGGAGGGCCAGCCGACACCGGCTGCCGCCGCCTTTGCTAAGAAGGCTGGCGTGACAGTCGAGACGCTGGTGAAGCAAACGACGGCTAAAGGCGAATATGTCTCTGCCACGGTAACAAGACCTGGCCGCAGTGCTGCGGAGATCCTGATCGAGAAGCTGCCCGCTGAGCTGGGGAAGATCTACTGGTCGAAGAACATGTACTGGCGCCCCGGCAAGCCGGAGCGGTTTGTGCGGCCGGTCCGTTGGATGGTGGCGCTGCTTGATTCCGTGGTCGTGCCGGTGGAGTTTGGCGGCAAAACCGCGGGCAACCTGACGTACGGCCATCGCGTGCTGCATGGCGATGCGCCGGTCACGATCGCCTCGCCTGCGGAGTATGCGGCGAAGCTGGAGCCGGCTTACGTCGTGGCCAACGTGAGCGTGCGGCGGGAGCGCATCCGCAAGGCGCTGGACCGGGTGACGCGCACGGTGGAAGGCGCGCGCTGGCGGGAGGATGAGCCGCTAGTGGAGACCGTGACGCAGCTTACGGAGTGGCCGAGCGTGGTGCTGGGCACCTTCGAGCACGAATATCTGGAGCTGCCCGAAGAGGTGCTGGTGACCGTGATGCGCGATCACCAGAAGTACTTCGCGGTGGACGCCGCGAGCGGCAAGCTGGCGCCGCACTTCCTGGCCGTGCTGAACACAGAGGTGGGTACGGCGGGCGAGGCGGTGATTCGCCACGGCAACGAGCGCGTGCTGCGGGCCCGCTTCAACGACGCGCGGTTCTTCTGGACCTTCGACCAGAAGACGCCGCTGGCCGAACGTGTGGAGCTGCTGCAGGCAGTCACCTTCCAGAAGGACCTGGGCAGCTACGCAACCAAGACGGAGACGAACCTGCGTCTCGCAGGCGCTCTGGCGACGATGGTGGCGGCTCGCGGTACTTCCCTGGATGAGCCTGCACTGCTGACAGCGACTCGTCTGGCGAAGGCGGATCTGACCGCGGAGCTGGTGAAGGAATTCACTGAGCTGCAGGGCGTGATCGGCGGGCTCTACGCGCGGGCGGAAGGTTTGGGCGAACGCGTCGCGCAGGCGATCTATTGGCAGTATCGGCCGGCTGCGGCGGACGATGCGATTCCGCCGACTGTCGAGGGCCAACTGCTGGGCCTTGCTGATCGCATGGCGACGATCGTGGATATGTTCGCGCTGGGACTGGAGCCGACGGGATCGAAGGACCCTTTTGCGCTGCGTCGCGCGGCGAATGGCGTGATCCGTATTCTGGCGGAGTCGGGGCTGCCGCTGAAGCTGAGCGAGTTGGAACGGCTGGCGACGAGTCCTGAACAGGATGCGCTGGCCGAGACTTCGACCTCTGCGGTGGCGTGGTTCTTTCGCGAGCGGCTCGATTTTTACCTGCGCGAGGTGATGGGTTACAGCTATGACGTGGCGAAGGCGGTTCTGGCGGCCGATGCTGACGACGTAGCCGATGCCATCGCACGCGCGCAGGCGCTGGCTGAGGTGCGGGCCTCTGATGCCGAGGGACACCTCGCGGCGATCTCGGCGGCATTCAAGCGTATCCAGAACATCCTGCGACAGGCGCGGGAGAAGGGCGAGACCTACGATACAGCGGCGGTTGCGAATGTGCTGGTTGAGCCCGAGGAACGCGCGCTGCATGCACAGTTCAGCATGATTGCGCCTGAAGTGGAGTCGCTGCGTGCATCGCGCCGCTATGCTGAGGCATTCGGCCGCATCGCGACGCTGCGACCGGCGGTAGATACGTTTTTCGACAAGGTGATGGTGATGGCGCCGGATGCGGAGCTGCGGCGGAACCGCCTTTCGCTGATTGCTGAGGTTGCCGGGCGCTTCTCGAGCATCGCAGATTTTTCGGAGATTGTTTCGAGTTGATGCAGCGTTTGGCCGTGCTTCGTTGCAGGCACATTACTGGCTCAACTCATCACTCAAAAGTTGCACCATCTTTCATGCAATCTTCAAGGCATCGCAAACAACTTCGGGCTACATTGCTGGCGACGACTTCACCACGAGTACGGGAGAAATCGCCTGAAAATCACATCGCGCAATGCAAGCAGGGTTTGGATCGTAGCTACCCTGACCGCCATGCTGATTGGCGCACCCTTCCGACGCTGCATGGCTGAAGAAGGCAGGGAGCACGGGCCGCCACCCGCCGCAGACTCTCTCCTTACTGACTCTTCTAGCTCCGTCACCTCCGCTTCACTCCTCCTTCCGATTGCCCTCCCTTCCCCTCCTGTAGCTACTTCTTCGCTCTCCGCTGATGATTCAGGCGCCCAGGCCATCAATCTACGCAGCGGTATACGCGATGTTCTGGTTGAGCGAACGATTATTCGCTCTCTCTGGTGGAAACGCGAGCACTACACATTCGCTTCTGACGCTTGGGACACAGAGGAGCGACAGCGGCAGCAGGTAGCGATCCGGCTAGGTCGCGCTGTCTCGCAGCGCGGTGACACGAATATAGCCAGCCGCATTGAGATGATTTATCGCGGTCTTCGGCTGGCACACTGGGGCCGGCACACAGACGGGCTGCTGGGCGGCCACTTCAACTTCGACTACAGCGCAGTACGGTGCGTGAACCTGGATCGCAAGCTGCCGCACGCGCGCTATGGACGCGTCGCATCATTGCACTTCCATCACGACCAGGAGCGCGTGCACGTAGACACGGTCAATCCATTCGGCATCGCGGGCCTGTTGGTGCCGGTGCATTTTTTGGTCGATGTGGTGGCCGCGCACCTGCCGTGGCGCAATCGGCTCTCTGTATTGCAGCCGCGTTAGAGCGCCTGCATGGACCATTGGGGTATCGCCGATTCGGTATCATGGTCGGCCATATGGGTCTTTCTACTCGACGGCAATTTCTGCAAGCGGGCGCGGCGGTTTCGGCTTGCGCTTTGATGACCACCCACCAGGTTTTTGGTTCGCCATTCGGGCTGCCTCTTGGCCTGCAACTCTACTCGGTGCGCGAGATGCTGCCGAAGGACTATGCAGGCACCCTCCAGAAGGTGGCGGCGCTTGGCTACCGCGAGGTAGAGGCGGCCGGCTACTTCGGGCACTCGGCAGCGGATGTGAAGGCCGCTATGGCGAGCGCGGGGCTGCGCTGCGTCAGCGCGCACTACTCGACGGCTCTACTCTCGAAGACGCTCGACGAGATCATTGCCTTCCACCAGGTGCTGGGCGCGGAATACATTCTCTGCTCCTATCCCGGGCACAAGAACCCGCCGGCGAAGGGCGCCGAGCATAGCTTCACGCTGGAGGACTGGCACTGGAACGCGGAGCAGTTCAACCGCTGGGG
>DATBCB010000250.1:0-1768 GCA_036270675.1 Acidobacteriaceae bacterium
ACCTCTGTAAAATCCGATCCGGTAGCGCTCAGGTACAGGCGCACGTGATCCCCGGAGACCTCACGGTGATCGCAGATCAGGTCGAAGCCATTGCGCAGGGTGATGTGCTCGGCCGCGCGAAGGGGCATCGCTGTGCCGGCCATCAGCAGCCCCGAGAAGAGCAGCCCAGAGAGCAGCAGCACCGGGGTGGGAATTCGGGACGCCGCAATTCGGGACGCGACAATTCCGGATTTTCGCGAGAAGAACACCTTGCCGGTAGGCTACCATGCATGCCCCGGTTACCGGGTTGTAATGCTGTTCTGCGAGGTTACGACTTCCGAGCCAGTGTTACCGGCGTGCCGGGTTGCGGATTGCGCCTGCTGCGCCCGGCGAATCAGGGGCTCCAGCGTCTCGGCGACGCCATCCTCGTCGTTGCTCAAAGTCATGGCCCAATCGTGGCGGGCGGCAAGAGCCTGCATCTCCTCGCCCGCGTTGCCCATCAAGATAGCCTGCCCGGCATATTCCAGCATCGCCTGATCGTTGAAGTTGTCGCCGATGGCCATGACCTCCGTGGCCTCCAGCCCCAGGGATCGGGCATAGTCCTCGAGCGCATGGCCCTTCGAGCAGCCCGGCGGCAGCAGGTCCAGAATGCCGAGGTCGCGCTCTGCATATTCGGTGCGGTGCATGGTGATGTCAGCGGCGAGTTGCATCGCTTCCAAGGCCTGCTGGGCGGCGCGTACCTGCCCGATGTTGCCGCACTGCATCGCCTGAATCGGCGCATCACCATGATCGAAAGCGCGTTCCAGCGGCGCAACCTCCACCATGTCATGCCGATTCGCCTCCACCCAGACCCCGAGCCTGCCCAGGGCGGCCACACTTTCCACGACGAGCGACGGTCCACGCTCGCGATCGAAGGTAAAGACCATCGTCTGGCCGAAGGGGCGAAGGGCAGGACAGAGCGCCCGTGCACTTTCCACAGGCAGCAGGGTGCGGCGGATGAGTTCGCCATCGAAGTAGCGGACCACCGAGCCGTTCGACGAGATCATAACGGTGCGCGGGGAGAGTCCAACCTGCTCCAGCACTGGCTCGGCATACTGGTGACGGCGTCCGGTGGCAATGACGATGTGCAGGCCGGCTGCCTGCGCCTCCCGCAGTGCACGGCGATTGCGGCGGCTGATGGTGGTGCTTGAGGTCGGCAGGAGGGTGCCATCGATATCGATAGCGATCAGTCGAACGTCCGATGGCATGGGTTCAGTGTAGTCTGCTGAGGTCATACCCCCAATGAAGGCCCCTATGAAACCGACCAAATCACGTGGAACCAAATCATCTCCAGCATTTTCTGCGCCGAAGACTGCAGCAAAGCAGGATGCGAAATCTGCCAATGAGGTTCCAGTAGAGCTGATTTCCCATACGTCTACGCCGGGCAACGGAGGCGAACGCGGCTTTTCCATCAAGAAAAGCCGCTCTGCGCTGAACTCCGCAAGGCATAGCAATGGGAAGCCTGCTCTAGAGTTCGACCGCCGGGGCAAGCCGCTGCCGCCCCGCCCGCGCGTCGGCGGCATCATCACTCCGCAGTAATCACTCCGCAGTAGCTATCTGGGCGACGCTCGCTTCTACTGAAAGTGCACAACCCTGCTGCCACACCTCGATCTGTGCCAGCGCGGCAGCCAGCGTGGTGACCACCTGGTCCGGCCGCGCGCTGCCGAAGCGCTCGCGCATGGTCTCCGGACTCTGCCCCGACTGCCAGAGGCCGATCAGGATGCGGTTCTCCGGAAGCTGCTCACGGATG
>DATBCB010000251.1:0-2658 GCA_036270675.1 Acidobacteriaceae bacterium
TCGCTGCTGCTGATTGTTCCCTTAACGACTGGCCTCGAACGGGTGCGCAGCATTGCGGCGGATACCTCATCCCGTGCCACCCAGGCCTACGTGCAGATCATGGTGCAGCACTTCTGGAAGATCCCCGCTGCATTCGTACAGTACGCACCCGATCTGGACGCGATGCTCGCCGCCTGCGATGCGGCGCTGCTCATCGGTGATCCAGCCCTGCTCGCGCTCGAAGACCGCACCGCTCGCCAGCAGCGTACCGGTGAAGAGTTGCTCTACCTCGATCTTGGCGCGGAATGGCACAAACTCACAGGACTGCCCTGGATCTCCGCTGTCTGGGGTGTGCGCGAGGGGTCGCTCGGTCCGGTCGCAGAACGCGACCAGTTGGTGAGCGATCTCTTAGCATCGCGCGATGCGGGACTCGCCCACATCGATGACCTGGCCGACGAGTGGGTCATGCACATGGAGCTGCCCCGCGCCACCATCCACGCCTATCTGAGCCGGAACATCCACTACATCCTCGACGAGGAGTGTGTGGAGGGTCTGCTTCGGTTCTATGAGCTTGCCGCCGCATGCAAAGTGTTGCCCCCACTTCCTGATCTTCGCTTCCTCTAGCTGCCTTTGCAGCGCTTTCCTGTCCCCCCGGCAACCTGCGAAAAGCCAACAGAATCCGTTCACCGCGGAACTCGACACCATTTCTGCGCGTCCAACCGAGCGTGACCTTGGGAAATTGGACCGGAAATCGGATGCTTCTGGTGGCCGCCCAGCCGGCGCGGTCAAGGCATGCCACGATGCACTGGCTCATCAGCCTGGGCTGGGTCGGCCTGTTCAGCGTTTCGCTGATCGACGCCTGCCCCTTCCCGCTACCCATTCCGGGAACGACGGACTTGCTGCTCCTGCTCCTGGTCGTGCGCAAGGGGCGTCTATGGGTGCTGGTACCCCTCGCTGTCGGTGGTGCGGTGGTCGGCGCATTCACCACCTGGTCCGCGGGGAAGAAGGGCGGCGAAAAGGCGCTGCGCCGCTATGTCCCGGAGCGCTACTACGAGCGCATCACGAATTGGATGAAGAAGTACGGCGCTACCGCCGTGGCACTGGCTGCGATCAGCCCTCCCCCCGTCGCGTTGATGCCGTTTCTCGCAGCGGCGGGAGTACTGGGTGTGACGCGCGGGCGTTTCCTGGCGGCATTCACCACAGCGCGGATGGCTCGTTACGCTCTCGTCGCGTGGCTGGGCGTGCGGTATGGACACCACATGGTCCACTGGTGGAACCAGTACCTCGCGCGTTATTCAGGCACGATCGGCTCGGCCATCCTCGTGCTCTTTATAGCAGCATTCGCGTGGGGTTTCTGGCAGTGGCGCCGGAGCGGAGCGCGCCACGCCGCGCAGCCTGCTCATTCTTGAGAAAGAAAGGGCAAATCTTCCGGGTCTGTCATGCCGATCGGAGCCGTTGCTTAGGCCTAATCGCTGTTCCCTGTTCCCTGATCCCTCTTTGCCGGCAGCGGACGCGAGATCACGCAGGCATTGATGCCACCGATGCCGCTCGAAAGCTTGCCGGCCAGCCCTTCGGCTGTCACGCAACTGTCCGCGAAGACAAATTGCCCGTGGATGTCGGCAATTGCAGGATTCAGCGATTCCTCTGTGAGAAGCGTGGGAAAAAGATGGCCGCTGGCATAGCCCAGGTACTGCGCCGTCAGCTCCCAGCCGCCGCCGGCGCTCATGCCGTGGCCGAAAGTGCCTTTGCGGGCGGTCACCATGACTGTCTCCGGCAGCATAGTGCGCAGCGTGCTGATCTCCGCATAGTCTCCCGGCGTAGCCGTGGCGTGGAGGTCCCAGGTCGCAATCTGCTGTGGTGTCGCATGTGCCTCTTCTAGCGCCTGGCGGATGGCCGCCTGCGGACCCGGGATCGATGGAGTGATGATGTGGTGCGCATCCGAGCTCACGCCTGCCGCAATCGGCTCCATCCCCAGCGGCGTCATTCCCTTGGACTGCAGATACTCCATGTCGCCGACGATCCACACTACCGATCCCCCGGCGACATGCGTGCCCTGAAGTTGCGTCAGCGGGTTGGATACCTGGCGGCTTGCCGAAAGCACACGCGCCCCATAGAACGAGCCCACTATCAGAGGATGCGGCGGAGGATCGGTAGCACCGACCACCACCACCCTGGCCTCACCCCGGTCAATCGCCTGCATCGCCAGCCGCAGCGCAACGCCGAAGGTCGAGCAGGCCGCGACCGGCGCGAAAGCCAGCCCAGTGATGCGTCCTAAAATGGAAACCTGCGACGCCGGCGTGTTGTGGATATTCCAGATCAGGTTTGCGGAGACCTTCCAGGGCGGATCGGGCGCGGCCCACTTCTCCTGCAGGCGCGCATGTCGCTTCCCGCGCTCGCGCAGCACGTGGAGCTTGCCGTGCTCCACCTCGCCTTCCATCACCAGCGCATCAATGGCCGCGGCCTCGTCCAGATACTCGCGCAACTCGGGCGAGCGCTCCATCCAGTAGGCCTCCCAATCCCGCGCAAGTTCCGCGAGATCGCCCTCGGCCTCGGCCGGATTGAGCGGCACGTCTTCCAGCCCCTTGAGTTGCCCATCGAGGTAGGCACTGAGCGCGCTGTTGTTCTCCTTGCTGCCCCAGAAGCGGTTCCAGCGCTGCTGTGCCAGGTAAAGCGTCACGC
>DATBCB010000252.1:0-4635 GCA_036270675.1 Acidobacteriaceae bacterium
CTGGTGGTCTTTCAGGACCAGCGGCGCTGAAGGTTTACTGGCTGGCAGGAGGGCGATGGTAAAACTTCATCGTGGGTCGCCGCAGCAGGACCCCGGTTTCCGGTTGGGTGAGTGGCACGAGGCGGTAGAAGAGCAGAACCGACCTGCCAGGATCGCTCGCGACGGGAAAGGCGGCCACGCGCTGGAGGTGATAGCGAGTGTGCAGCTCCGCGAGAGTATCGGGAATGACTCCGTCCCATGCGGCAAACCATCCGGGATCGCGCTGCCGGATCTCCTCGCGCAGCGGCGCAACCCCGAAGGCGTCGCAGATGGAGGGCTGGCCGGTCATCAGTGTGATCTGGTCACCGCTTTCCGCAATCAGAAGCCGGCGAGGAGAAGCATCGCGATCGATGATGTCCTTGATGCTTTTTGCCGCGTTCAGGAAAGTGTAGGCGGATGGCGGACGAGCGCGACCGCGCGGATGGCAAAGACGACCAGCACCGCTGCAACCGGCAGCACAAGCCATAGAGAAAAGCGCCGCGGAGTTGCTTCGAGCGCGGCGCGCAGAGCCAGAGCGACGAGGATGGCGAGCGCGACAGGCGTGAACAGGTAGTAGTGAGGTGCGTGATAATTCCGGGCGCAGATGAAAGCCGACGTACCGAGCACCAGCAGGAGCGCAGCGACAAAGAGCGATTCGGACCATAGTGATCGCAATGGCGTGGTAAGCGTTGCGAGCACGCTCGCGAAGGCCAGGACGCTGAGCCATCCGGAGGTGAACCAGAGATCCATAACGCTGAACCGCAGGCTGATGAGCCAGCCCTTCAGGTTTGCTGGGTGGCCGAATTGGTTGGCCGCGTAGAAATAGCGGAAGTCCGATTGGAAGGGCGAGGCGGAGACGGCAGCCCGATAGAGACCATAGCCACCCGCGACAATGACGCCAACGAGCAGGAAGGAGGCCATGGCCCGGCGTGGACTGCCGCGCAGACGATGCCACAGCAGATACAAAACTGCCGGGAAGAGGGAGAGAGAGCTGAGCTTGGCGAGCGCCATGAGCAGGAGAACCGCGCCAAGAACAGCGATGAGGATCCAGTTGCGCGGCGCATCGGCGGCGGCGTGATCCGCGAGCAGCATAGCGACGGCGAGCAGGCAGAGCAGCAGCGTCTCAGTCAGCGCAAGGCGGCTGAAGGCAAAGAGAAACGGACTGGAAACAGCGAACGAGAGAAAGACAAGAGCGACCCATAGCGAGCTGCGTCTGTGGAGCAGCAAAGCAATGCACAGCAGCGCGACCCCGAGCAGGGCAACTGCGAATGCACGCGCCGGCACGATGCCGGGACCTGTGAAGTGAAAAAGCAGGGCGGCAAGTGAAGGCCAGACCGGCAGGGCGACGGCGGGATTGAAATCTCCGGGAAGATACCAGTGCCGGGTCAGCGCGCGACGCGTCGCCGCGTTCAGGTACCACCCTTCGTCGGTGACGACTGCGGCGTCCTTCCAGCCGGGCCTGTCGGGAAAATCTGCTGCCAGATGCACAAAGTGCAGCGCATAGAGCGCAAGAATGCCGAGTATCCAAAGCCAGAGGCATGTGCGTCGTACGTAGGAGACTGGGTGCGCCACGCGAAGATGATCCCACACTCTCGCAAACCGGCTGGGGAGCGGAAGCCGAAGCGTTAATGAATTCTCCCTGATGCTGCGAGATCGGCGGAGACCAACTCGACCTCGGCACACCCGGGCATTGGCGTGGTGATGGGAGTATCGCCCCTTCTACTTCTGCCGCGAGTGCACCATTACCAGCCTGGATTTTTTGTCCTTACCGCATACAGCGAGGCGTGGGTCAGGATGAAGAGCGTGCGGTGATCGGGGCCACCGAAGACTAGATCGATGGGGCGCTCGGGGACGTCGATGCGTCCGATGAGTTTTCCGTCAGGGCTGAAGACCTCGACCTGGCCGGCGGCAAGATAGACGTTGCCGGCCTGGTCCTGAGCGACGCTTTCGCCGCCCGCGTCGGCGAAGAGTTGCATGTCTGATATGGTGCCTGAATCGGTTACGTTTACCTTGTATGTCTTCTCCTGCGCCTCGTCGCTGACGTAGAAGGGATGGCCGGGGATGGCCTTCGCCAGCCCAAAGGCGTGGAGGATGTCGGCCATTTTTGTGCCCCAGGAGAGTGTGCCCTCGACGAAGTCGTCCGCGGCAGGAATAAAGATGCTGCCGTCCGGCGAGACGTATTGATATGGACGCGGAGTGGCGATGGCGTCGCTCTCCCAGGCATCGACGGCGCGCACGGGCGTCATGCCAGGACGCGGCGCGGCGGGCTGGGGCGAGAGCATGGTCACTTGGTCGTCAGGCGCATCAGGGCGAAAGCTGTAGACGGTCCCCTTCCCCGCATAGGAGACGACGAGCAGATCGCCGGCTTTGTCGAAGGCGAGGTTGACGGGCTCAAGCGGCGTGTCGCGGACCACGATGGCCTCATGTGTTTGCGGCGACCAGCGATAGATGCGCTGCCAGTGCGCATCGACAAAGTAGAGCCGGCCACCGTTGTCGGTGGCAGCACCGGAGATGTTGAAAAAGCCGGTGGCGAGGCGCTCCATGTGCGCGTCGGGTTCGAGCACGGCCGATGCGGTGTTCTGCGGATGAGGCTTTGCATCGCCGGGGATGTCGAGTGAGGCGAACTCGCGTGGGCGGACCTCGGCGTGCGTGGTCGAATCGAGCACGGAGTTATCGAAAGCTACTTTGCTGTTGCTGTCCGAATGCATGTTGCGGATGCGGATGTCTGAAGATTCGGAGACTTTGACCGCGCAGCAGAAGGGCTGGTAGCTGCTGATGACGCGGTAGCCGTGATAGTTGGCGACGGTGACGTTGCGCGAGCGGGAGATTTCAAGCGGCAGCGCGAAGCCGCTTTCGCCACGCTCTTCCTCGGTTTGCAGCGCGACGATCTCCCAGTTCTCGACGCGATCGAGTTTGACTTCGCTGCGGACGTGATGCTCGCTGGAGAGCTCATAAACGCGGCCGGGCGTGGTGGTGTTGGAGATGTAGAGGCCGGCCTGCGCGAAGGTGCTCGGCGTCCAGATATCGGCGAAGGTGCCACCGCCGCCGTTGGTGATCCAGAGGCTGGGATATTGCGCGTCCCAGCGGCGGTGGATGTCGGGATCGGCGGTGTGGGTGTTGTTGTAGGGATCGATGCGCGTGCCGTCCGCGGCGTTGGTGCCGTGACCACCGAGGAAGCGGACGTCGTCCATGAGCGAGTCGGCGCCGGACTGCCACAAAGCGCCGACGGCGCTGTCGTTGATGCCGTTGGTGTAGAGGCCGAGGCCGGTGACGATATTGTGACCGCCTTTGGGTGTTTCGAGCAGCGGCACCGGCGCGCCGGGACCCTGTAACGCCGCGGTGCCGTCCGGGATATCGAACTGGGTCATGCTGGGGTGGAGACCGATGAGGACGGTGTCCGGCTTGAGGTGCAGGGTGTTACTGACGATGTAGCGACCCTCAGGAATATAGAGGACACGGTGCTCGTCGATGGCCTTCTGGATGGCGGCGGTATCGTCACTGGCACCGTCACCTTTTGCGCCGAGCGAGCGCAGATTGACCCAGGCATTCATCGACGGGAGCGACGCGATGATGTTGCTGCCGTCCGGAGGAAGCGTGTGGACCGGATGCGCGTCGAAGCTGGTACGGATCTCGCCGGTAGCGCCGGGTGCGGGAATCGTGAGGCCATGGGAGTAGGTCTTGACGACGTAATCCCCTGCGGGGCCGGCTGACTTCTGTCCACTTTCCCGCAGCAGTGCGAAGACGGGCACCTGGTGGCAGGATATGTTTTCCAGATTGATCTCGGTGCGCGGATTCTGCTCGTTGCTAATGGTGATGGCGGGGCCGCTGATGTTTTCAAAGCGCGTGTTCTTCACCCAGAGCTCTTCGTAGTAGTGGGGATCGATGTCGATGGCCTTGGGAACATTGCGAAAGCTGTCGTGATCGAGGGTGAGGCCGGCCTCGTGTTCGCTGATGGCGGCTTTGCGTTGTCCTTCGAAGGTGGAATCGAGCAAGGTGAACTGCCAGCCGGGCGAGGGCTTGACGGTGACGATGCCGTAGTCGCCGCCGTAGAAGTGGAGGTCTTCGGCTTCGTTGCCGACGTCCTTGAGGGCGGTGAGACCGGATTTGATGTGGAAGTCGATGTGAGCCAGATAGCAATGCTGCGCGACGTGGAAGCGGATGGCGACGGCAGCGGGATTGCCGTTGCCGAGATCGAAGTCGACGTTGCTCATGGCGGGGTAGAAGGTGCCGGGATTGGCGTCGACGACGGTGTTGCTGGGCGGCACGGTGCCGGGGAAGGGCAGGTGCGGCGCGTTGGGAAGGCGCCTATGCCAGTGGCGGCCGCCGGGACGCCCACCGGTGAAGAAGAAGATGTACGCGATGTCCTGTTGATAGCCGGGGGTGTTGTCCGCAAGCAGAAATTCCGGACGCGTGGCGCCGTAGCCGATGATGCGCACACTGGGCCATACATAGATGGTGCGGGTGATGCGGTACTTCCCTTCCGGGATGAAGAGGATGCCTTCGCCGTGTTCCTCTTCAACCTTGTCGATGGCGGCCTGGATGGCTGCGCTGTCGTCGGTGACGCCGTCGGCGTGGACGGGGAAGTCGTCTTTCGTGAGATAGACGGCGGCGGGGTCG
>DATBCB010000253.1:0-4857 GCA_036270675.1 Acidobacteriaceae bacterium
TGGTCCTGCGTGAGCCGCTGCAACGCGCCGGCGCGCCACCGATAGCAGCGGCTGTCGCCCACGTGCCCGACCCAGGCAGTCTTGCCTGCTAGAGAGAGCGCCACCAGCGTGGTTCCCATGCCTTCCAGCCTGCGGTCCTGCCGCGCGCGCTCGTAGACGGCGCTGTTGGCCAGCCGCACTGCCTCGCGAATGGCCGCTGATCCCGGTCTGGCCTTTGCCAGTGCGGCCGCAGCGGTGTCCGCCGCCAGGTGACTTGCAGTCTCGCCGGCAGCAGCGCCGCCCATCCCGTCGCAAACAATGAACGCGCCTGCCTCCGGCCGCATCACGAAATAGTCTTCATTGGCGCGTCTCAGGCGCCCGCGGTCTGTAATACCGGCAGCGGTCAGTGCTGCTCCTCTCACCTGCTGCTCATCGGTCCGAGTCTCCATTGTGCGCGCGAGCCTATCCCCTGTAAGCAGCGGTCGGAGCAGCTAGCATCGGCTCCGCAATCGTCCATGCTACCGGTTGAGCCGGTTTTACGCACCTGCTACTTCACTTAACAAGAAGGGCAGGCAACCAGATATGTTGCCCGCCCTGTTACCGGAGTGGCTCGATGCGTTATGGTTGCGGCAACACCACGACCTGAACTCCGCTCGGCTCGGCAGCGGAGTGATACACCTGCTCGGTCGCTTTTTTGAAGTCCTCGGGCTTCGCATGCGGGATATCCGCAAACGTCTGCGGGTTGCGATCGGTCAGCGGAAACCACGAGCTCTGCACCTGGACCATGATCCGGTGCCCCTTGCGGAAGGTGTGGTCCAGGTCGGGCATTTCGAACTCCAGATCCGTCACCTTGCCCGGCGTCAGCGGCTCCGGCTTCTCCCAACTATTGCGGAACTTGGCACGCATCGGCTCGCCACGCAGCATCTCCTGATAGCCGCCCATGTGCAGCGGCGGCGCACCGAGGACGCGCTTATTTGCCGAGCTTGTGCCTTCCGGATCGGGATAGTCGTCGGGGTAGACATCGATCAGCTTCACATCAAAATCGGAATCCGTGCCGCTCGAAGCGATCTTCAGCTTGGGCGTGATCGGCCCCGCGATGGTGACATCTTCAGTCAGCGGATCGCTTTCGTACACCAGCACATCGGGCCGTGTAGAGGCGAAGCGCTGATCCTCAACCATGTAACGCTGCGGCACCGTGTCCGTGACATAGGGGACGAACGGCACGGGGTGCATCGGATCGCTCACGTACTCGTCATAGCCTTTCCCACTATCGCCGGATGGGCCTTTCCCGCTATCGCCGGATGGCGCATCGAACGAGAGCTTGCCGTCCGCGTGGAAGTAGAGCATCCTCGGCTGCGCGCCCGGAGGCGGCCAGCTTGGATACTTGCGCCACACATTCGTTCCCGTCTCAAACATGTAAGCCTCGGGCGGCACCTCGCCCGTGCCCTTCAGGTAGTGCTCAAAAAATGGGAACTGTATCTCCTTGCGAAAGAACTCGCTGGTCTTTGCGTTGAAGGGAATGTCGCCGAGAGATTCCCCATCGCTGCGTGCCCAGCCGCCATGCACCCACGGCCCCTCCACGATCGTGGAGGGCGTGCCGGGGTTTGCTTTCTCGATGGCACGCCAGGTGCGCCATGGACCGCTCAGATCCTCCGCGTCATACCAGCCGCCTACCGTCATCACCGCGCAGTGCACGTTGTGCATGTGCTGCGACAGATCGCGTGGCTTCCAATAACTGTCGAAGGTGTCGTGATAGAGCTGATCAGCAAAGAGCGGGTTCGTCCCCTTCAAATCGCGCGTATCCAGCAAGGACGTCGGAGTTGCGCGCAGGAAGAACTCGTAAGCGTTCGGTGTTCCCATATTGAATGGCTGGACCGGCATTTCGGCCGGCATCATCGGATGTTCGAAGGGCCGGAAGTATCCGGCGTAGAAGTCGAAGTTAGCCGCCAACATGAAGGCGCCGCCATGATAGGCATCGTCGCCTTCAAAGAGATTGGTCATGGGCGCCTGCGGGCTGGCTGCTTTGATCGCCGGGTTCGAATCGATGATGCTGGCTGAGGTATAAAACCCCGGATAGGAAATGCCCCAGATGCCGACCTTGCCGTTGTTATTCGGCACGTGCGCCAGCAGCCAGTCGACGGTGTCGCTCATGTCCGAGCTGTCGTCCACATCTGTTTTGGACTTCTTGTCATCGATGTGTGGCCGCATTTCGATGAACTTCCCTTCAGACATGTAGCGGCCGCGCACATCCTGGTAGACGAAGATGTAGCCGGCCTTCTCAAACTCGTCCGACGGCCCCACCTCCTTCTTGTACTGGTCCTCGCCATACGGCGCGACCGAGTACGGTGTTCGGTCCATCAGGAACGGCCAGGGATGCGACTGGTCCTTCGGCACATACACCGAGGTAAACAGCCGCACGCCATCCCGCATGGCAATGCGGTACTCGTATTTCGTGTAATGCGCCTTTACATAATCTTCTTTGCGAGCATCGGGCTTTTCCTGAGCCCATGTGGCCGCGGGCCATGCTGCGTACAGTCCCATTACTGCGAACAGCGTCATCACGCTGACAGATCGAAATGCCATCAATTGTGTCTCCGAAATGTGGGGAGGTAAGAGTGAACAATAGCATGATGCCTGCAAGTCAAAGCCCGCCAGGTTGACTGGCGGGCTTCGATGAACAATTGCAATGTTATGGAAAGCGTCAGGAACCATTGGAGCAGACGCCGAGCGAAGCATGATGAAAGCTCAGCCATCCATTCGCCGAGGTGCTCGCGGGTGCGCCGAAGTACGGCAGCATCGCCAGGTCCTGCAGATGGTAGGTGAAGCCGTTCTGCGTATAGGCGTAATCCCCATAGTTCGCCGTATTTTCCAGCGGATCGCCGTTCTCCAGAATGCCGCAGGGAGTCTGGTTGCCGTTCGGATTCGTCACCAGGGGATCGTCCGCCCACTCACCGATTTCGTGCGAGAGCGCCGAAACGTCCTGCGAAAAATCGCCTGGGTGATCAACGTAGGTGGCTTGAGCGTATGCCTGAGGATTGCTCGCGTTGCCCTCCGCCGAATGATAGCCACCGATGCAGCAGCTACCGCCCTGGGTCAGATAGACGTCGTAGGTGAGGAAGATCGGGAACGCATTAGGCTGGATGCCCTCTGCGGCGATGATGTTCGGCAACTGTGCGTCAAACCAGTTGATGTCCACCAGCCCTGCGGTGAAACCGAACGGCGAGCCGGTCTTGCCATAGTTTGTGGGAACAGTCAGCGTCTTTTCCGGGAGCACCGTGGGATTGCCTAGCAACAGATGCGAGTTGGTGTGGCTGCTGACGGTTCCCCAGAAGTTCGCCCGCTGGTACGCGTCGATGTATTGTGTGGTGCCCACATCGATCGAGCCCAGCTTGTAATCAATGCTCGATGTAAAGAGCGGCGAGTCGACAGTATTCTGCGTCACGGAGTTTCCATTCGACAGAACATGGGCCGGATCGAAGGTGCTCTGCCTTCCCTTACGCCCGACGACAATCTTGACAGGGATGATGTAAACCGGGACTGATGCTGAGGTGTTCGTGGAAGGCGCTGCGCCCACCATGTTGTAGGTGTAATTTGTGCCGTTGTAGCTGTACGATCCATTCCATGTTTGCAGTGACAGGCTGGACGCGCGAGGCATCACCAGCTCGGAGTACAGTCGCGGGGGCAGCACAGTGTATTTGCCTTTAGGTGCTTGCGTCGAGGCGGCGTCGCCGGACGATTGAGCCAGCGATGCGAGGGGGAGGCAGGCTGCAATGGCGATGCCAGCGGACAGCCTGGTGAAAACAGATTTTCTCAAGGGGAATGCTCCTTGTTAGATTGCGAAGGATCTCGCTCGTGTCCGGCAGATTGTCAGGTCCGGCGAACGCAACGTTGTAAGCTCTCCGCGCGGAAAGAAGCAAGGACGTTCTTACAAAAGATGGGGGCGATCTGTGGGAATTCCATCGCGGTTACATATATGGGTAACCAGTCGGTAAACACGCTACTTTGAGTTGTGAACGAAGCGAATGCAGACAAGATCGCTGAAGGCAATCGCGTGACCGGCAGCGTCTGCGACCGAACGAGGCGACGATTATCGTGGCAACAGGTTTTTTGCTGTACAAAAAAGAAATGGCCGGGGGATATGGCCAGCCACATCTGTTTGGGTCTGTGTTGGCTTAGGGCGCGCCGTTCTTGGCGTCCATGCGCGACTGCGCATCGCGCATCAGCTCGTTGGCACGCTCATACTGCGCAGGATCTTCGCCAGCCTTGTCCCACATCTTCTGGCCGCGTTCGTATTCGCGCTGCGCCGCCGATGCATCGATCGTCTCCGGCTTCTCCGCACTCTCCGCCAGGACGGTGACCCGGTTGGGCAGCACCTCGGCAAAGCCCCACGCGACATAGAAGCGATCGTTTCCGTCGCCGCCGCCGTGGATCGTCATCAGGCCAGTGCCGAGCTCGGTAAGCAAGGGCGCAGCGCCGTAGAGCACCTCAAGATAGCCCGTGCGGCCCGGTAGCTCCACGGAGTCGGCAGCGGTGTCCACCAGCTCGCGGTCCGGAGTCACCAGCCGCACCTGCAGCTTTCCGGCTTGTACCTGATCGGCCATCGGACTAGGCGTTCACTTCCTGCAGCTTCTGCGCCGCTTCCAGCACATCCTCGATCGCGCCCTTCATGTAGAAGGCCTGCTCGGGAATGTTGTCGTGCTTGCCTTCGATGATCTCCTTGAAGGAGCGCACCGTGTCCGCGACCTTGACGTACTTGCCAGGCGATCCAGTGAAAACCTCGGCCACATGGAACGGCTGCGACAGGAAACGCTGCACCTTGCGCGCACGCTGCACCGTCAGCTTGTCCTCTTCCGAGAGCTCATCGATGCCGAGAATGGC
>DATBCB010000254.1:0-3428 GCA_036270675.1 Acidobacteriaceae bacterium
GAATTTAGTGCTCGAATCCCACGAAGAGCCCGCGATCACTCCGAACGCCAGCAGCGGGACCATAAACGCCATCACGAACTTGGCGCCGTACAGAACCTTCAGCGCGTTCGGATTGCGAAATCCGGCGCGGATCAGGCGCCGTTGCATGACCGTGGTGTCCTTGGGAGACTGTGGCACCAACGTGCCCAGCTTTTTCAACAGGTCGCGAAACGCCAGGCTGGGGTGGGCCGTGGCCTGCATTTGCGGATCGGCCGCCGACGCTGTCACCCGGTCAATCGCCGCCTTCGGCCGCACCCACACGTTCAGTCCCAGCAGCGCGAAGACTCCCGTCAGCGCCAGGAATATCAAGAGTGTGAAGAGCAGGTCCATATATTTAGATCTCGATGGTGACGATTTTTTTCATGACCAGATAGCCGACGAACTGGAAGAAGATCGCCACTCCCGCCATCTGATTGCCGACCGGGTCCTTCACAAAGAACTCAACGTAGTCGCGGTTGGTATAGAACATCAGAAACGCCACCGCCATGGGGATGACCGACAAGGTGGTCGCCGTGATGCGGCCGTGCGCGCTGATGGCCTTGATCCTGCCGCGCAGCTTGAACCGCTCCCGGATGATGGCCGCCAGCTTATCGAGCAGCTCGGAAAGATTGCCGCCCGTCCGCTTCTGCAGAAGCACGGCGGAGACGAAGAAGTGCACTTCCAGAAGAGGCACGCGCTTGGCCAGGTTTTGCAGCGCGATCTCCAGAGGCAGCCCCAGGTTCTGCTCGTCAAAGGTGCGGCGGAACTCGCCCGACAGTGGCTCGCTGAACTCGCGGTGGATCATCTCGAGCGACACCGAAAACGCATGGCCGGCCCGCATCGAGCGCGATACGAACTCCAGGCTGTCGGGGAACTGCTGCTCAAATGCTTTCATGCGAGCGGCGCCTTTCCGCACTACATAAGCGAAAGGCAGGCAGAAACCAGCCACCGCCATCGCCCAGGCAAAGCGATCGAAGGGCGGCGGAAGCGTGTAGTAAGTGAAGACGAACGCCGCCAGCGCGAAACCCAGCGCCAGTTGCATCAGCTTGGCGGAGGTCCAGCGCAGGCCCGCCTTCTCCAGCATCGCTTCCACGCGCTCGGCCAGTTTGAGACTGTTCAGAATCTTCTGCGCCACGCTGGTAGTGGGCTCGTCGCTCTTGATCAGCGCAGGCGCTTCGCCCGATGTTCCCTGAGCTTTTTGCGGCTTATGCTTGCCGAGGAGCCGATCCTTCACGCGCTGCACGTCGGCGCCGCCGCCGGAGGCGCCGAGCATCGAATAGATGAACAGCGTTCCGGCTATCACGAAGATGAAAACGAGAATTGCGTAGCCTAGCATAGCGGCAGCCTCCTAGACATCCATCACCTGGTCGAAGATATCCGGTGGCAGGCGGATTCCGGCCGCCAGCAGCTTCTCGTAAAACTTAGGACGAATACCGGTGGCGGCGAACCGTCCCAGCACCTTGCCATCCGGAGAAACGCCCCGCTTCTCGAAGACGAAAATATCCTGCAGCGTGATCACATCGCCTTCCATGCCGCTCACCTCGGTCAGGTTCACGCAACGGCGCGAGCCGTCGCTCAACCGCGCCGTCTGCACGAACAGGTGCACAGCCGAGGCGATCTGCTGCCGGATGGAAATGAGCTGCATGTTCGCATTGGCCAGCGAAACCATCACCTCAAGCCGCGAAACCGCATCGCGCGGCGTGTTGGCGTGAATGGTTGTCAAGGAGCCGTCGTGGCCCGTGTTCATCGCCTGCAACATATCCAGCGCTTCTTCACCGCGGACCTCGCCCACCACGATGCGGTCGGGCCGCATACGCAGGCTGTTGATGAGTAGTTGCCGCTGTCGCACGGCGCCTTGTCCTTCCAGGTTGGGCGGACGGGTTTCCAGACGCGCCACATGCGGCTGCTTGAGTTGCAGCTCGGCCGCGTCTTCGATCGTGACGATGCGCTCCTTGTTGGAGATGAAGACCGAAATCGCGTTGAGCAGGGTCGTCTTGCCGGCGCCGGTGCCGCCTACGATGATAATGTTCAGCTTGGCTTTGACCGCGCCTTGCAGCAGCTCCATCATGCCGGATGTCATCGCTTTCTTGTCCACCAGGTCCTGCGGCATCAGCTTGTCGGTGCCAAACCGGCGAATGGAAAGCAGCGGCCCGTCCACCGCCAGCGGACCGATGATGGCGTTGACGCGGCTTCCGTCGCTCAATCGCGCGTCCACCATGGGCGTCGATTCATCCACGCGCCGTCCCACCTGCGAAACAATCTTGTCGATAATACGCAACAGGTGCTGGTCGTCGCGGAACCGCACCGTGGTCAGCTCGAGCAAGCCTCGGCGCTCGATATAGACCTGTTTATGCGTGTTGACCAGGATGTCGGAGATGGTCGGATCCTGCAGCAGCGGCTCGAGCGGCCCCAATCCGAAGACCTCGTCCAGAACCTCCTCGCTGATCTGCTGTTTTTCCAGCGAGCTCAGCAGCGTCGGCTCTCCATCGATCAGCGAGATCACCGCCTGGCGCACTTCGGCGCGCACGCGTTGATTGTCGATCGTCGCCAGCGCCTCCAGATTGATCTTGTCGAGCAATTTGCGGTGCAGAGTGAATTTGAGCTCTTGGTACTCGGGCTTGAGCGCGGCCTTCTGCCGTCCTGAGTTTCGCAGCAGGCGCTGGTCCCAGGTCATCTCCGTCGCCGGCCGGTCGGTATTCGTCGTTTGTGCCATGTCGCTGTCAATCCCCACAGGCCCCGGGCCTGTCCACTACTCAATTCAGATGCGCTCCGGCTTTTTTCTCCGCCTGCGCGCGAGCGGCGAGTTGTCCGGCGAAAGTTTCCACCGACTTGCCGAGCGGACACTTCCCACCGAGCGGCGCTCCCACCGTCAATCCCTTGTGTATCGAAAGATAATCGTTGGGGAACATAGCGTGGACCGGCGCTCCGAAAATCTTCGCCATGTCCTCGCTTTTGATCCCTTCCTGCTTTCCCAACCGGTTCACCAGCACCTTGTAGCGTTCCAGACCGAACCCCAGCATCCCCAGGTAAGCGACGGCCTTGCGAGTCAGATGCAGGCTGGGCAATTCGGCGGTGGAAACCAGGAAAGCTTCATCGGAATCGGATATCGTCAGCAGACTGAGCTTCTCGAACACCGATGGCAGGTCCACTACAATCCAGTCGTATATCTCGCGCACCGATTCCAGCGCGTCGTGCAGCCGGTCCTGATCGACGCTGGTTTCCGAGGGGATGTCGGGCGCGGTTAGAACATCCACCCCCTCGGTATTGGTCACCAGCGCCGACCAGTCCGGCTGGCTGTTCTCCTCGATCTGCTTCAGCGCGTCCAGGAGTGAATTCCACGGGCTGATCTTAAAAAAGAATGCTACCGAGCCGTTGCGGAGATCGAAATCCGCCAGCAGGATCCGTTTCCC
>DATBCB010000255.1:0-9986 GCA_036270675.1 Acidobacteriaceae bacterium
CTGTTGACGGCTGCGGCGGACTCAACTCCGGGCTGCGCTTCCAGGCGCGCAACGAGTTCATCCATACGCTGGCCGAGCGCGGCGCTCGTGGCGGCCTGCTCATCGGTGAAGCTGGTCTTGAAGGTGAGGACGTTGGCGCTATCGAATCCGGGAGAGACGTGGATCAGCTTCCAGAAGCTGGTGAGCAGCAGTCCGGCAGCCACCAGCAGAACCAGGGAAACAGCCACCTCGCCCACGACCAGCGATTTCTGCGCGAAGTTGCGGCCGCCAGCGACCTGCGTGGAGTTCACACGCAGCGATTCGTTGAGCTGCGTACGCCTGCTCTCAAGGGTGGGCACGAGACTGAAGAGCAATGCGCAACCCAGCATCAGTGCGGCTGCGAAGACCAGGGCCGGACCGCCAATGCGCAGGCTGGCGAATTGCGGCAGCGGCAGCGGGCTCAGTTGCATCAGCATGGGGGTCGCGAACTCAGCCAATACGGCTCCCAGGATGCCGCCGAGAACGCAGAGCACGGCATTTTCCACCAGAAGCTGGCGCAGAATGCGCCATCCGGAAGCACCGAGGGCGGCACGCAGGCTCATCTCACGCTGGCGCGCGATAGAACGTGTGAGCAGCAGGCTGAGAATATTCGCAGCCACAATGACCAGCACCAGGCCGACGGCGCCCATCAGCATCTTGAGTGCAGGCGCGATGTCGCCCACAAAGGACTCATGGAGGTCCTGCACGCGCACGGACTCCTGCCGGTCCCACAGGTCGGGGTAAGTGGTCCTCAACTGCAACAGCACGCGCTTCAGGTCGTCCTCGGCCTGTGCGCGGGTGACACCGGGCTTGAGGCGACCGATGAAGTTGTAACTGTTGCTTTGGTCGTCGGGGCTCTCAGTGATCTGGAGCGGCGTCCACACATCGACTTTGGCGTCGAGACGGAAGGTCGGGTTGGCGACGCCGATAACCGTGTATGGCTTGTTGCCGAGGGTGATGGAGCGGCCGAGGATGCTGGGGTCGGCAGCGAACTGCTGCCGCCAGGTCGCGTCGCTGAGGACGGCAACTCCAGCCGCGTTGGGCACCATATCGGCGGCAGAGAATCCGCGGCCGATGCGCGGCTCCATCTGAAAGACGTGGAAGAAATCAGAGGTGACGCGCACGGCCTCGAGTGGGACCACCTGATTGCCCTGAAGCAGATTCACGTGGCTGGGGATGTAGTCATAGGCGGCGGCCGATTCGAGAGTTCGGCTGGTGCGGCTCATGAAGAGCGCCTTGGTTCCCGAGTAGGCCGGGACCATATGGTCGCCGAAATAGAAGCGATTGATGCGCACCAACTGCTGCGGGTGCGGGAAGGGCAGAGGCCGGAGCAGGACGCCGTAGAGGATGAGGAAGACGCTGAGGTTTGCGCCGATGCCGAGCGCGAGCGTGAGGACGGCCGCGACAGTGAAGCCGGGGCTCTTACGCAACTGCCGCACAGCGTAGAACAGGTCCTGGGCCAGGAAACTCATCATCGGCTGAAGCCTCCCGAGGTGCTGAATAGAGAGGACTACGCGGAAGCCGGCGCCAGAGTTCCGTGCCGAGAGGCTTTAACGGGGGTGGTTCGCGGAAGCGTGTTCCGGTGCGCTGCTTTTGGTCTCCGCGAGGGCATCATCGATCATGGAGTAGAGCTTCGTGCGGTCGAGCACCTCGACGAAGGGCGCGCCTTTGGTTTGATTGGTGACCACCCAGATGGTGGGGGTGTGCTGGAGGCCGACACTCTGGCCGAGCGCGTAGTCGGCTTTGACCAAGGCGGCAAGCTTCTGCTGCGGATCGATCACGAAGGGCAGCGCGAGTTTGTGGTCGGCGGCGAACTTCTCTGTGAATGCGTGCAGGTTGGGCAGGCCCTTGCTGCCGTCGTAGGTGCCGTCGCTGCCGATGACGGTGATTTCGTTCTGGTGGGCGAAGACCGCATCGCGATATTCATCGCCGAGCTTCTTGCTTTTGGTGTCGAACCAGCGCGCGTTGACCGCCGCCTGGAAGCTCCAGTCGTGCTGCGGCAGGGGGAAGTCGTGACGCACCCAGGGAATTTTGTACTGCTCGGCCGCCGCTTTGAGCAGCGGATTGGCGCGGGCGCAGTCCGGGCACTCCAGGTCGTCAAACTCGATGATGGCCACGTGCGCACCGGCCGGGGGATGCAACGGCGCGGTGTTGTGCACCTGCGTGTTCTCCTGCGCGGCGGCATGGATGGAGAGCGTTCCCGGCAGAAGAAGGAGCGTGACGGCGAGGGCGGCGGAGGCGAGCAGAGAGACTGGGCGCATGGACATTCTGTTAGACGCGAAACTGGTTCCATTGTATCGGGGGACTGGCCGTCCGGGCGGGGCGCCTTTGGCGCGAATGGCTGGATTCGCTCCCTTTGGTCGCTCACGTTGAGATTGGCCACCTTACCTGGCACACCTGGCACCCCCTTACCCCTCCGGTGCGGGAGCTCGCGGTGCAACCTATGTTGAATCATGAATATAGGCGGCCTCCCGAAGCATAGATTCGTCCATCCATTAGGTTTAGCGGTAAATTCGTCCAGCGTAAAGACTTAAGGCACGAAAAAGCCACCGTGGCGGTGGCTTTTGTACTTCCTGTCCTCTAGCTGCAACTGTTCTATTTCCAGTGTAGCGAATCGGATGGGGTAAACCGGCACTATCTTTGGGTGTGTTCCCGAGATGGGATTTGCCATCCAGGCAGACGCGCAGGCGGTGCGAGTTGTGAGGTTAGCTTCCGCTGGTCGCTCACTTTGGGAGTTGGTGTCCACCCGACTTGGGAACAGCCGATGGGCTCCGCGCCAGGCGAGCGGTGAAGGGGTGGCGAGTGCCCGGGGAAAGATGGAGGGCGGCAAAAAGACGCGCAGCGACAGGGGATGGATTCTCCATCTAAAGTGTTCGGTATGAGGTCAGCATGAAGACGTCGGGAACGCTCACCTTCGGGTTGTTCGTGATCGTGGTGCTCGCTGCGATCTTCTGGCTGATGCATGGACGCGGCCAGACGCAGTGGGGACTGGTGGCGGTGCTGGTGGGCATCCTGCTGCTGCGCGTCATCCTGTTCGTCATCAACCTGCGGCAGCAGCGGCACAATGCGGAGCGGGGCAAGGGCTCGGTGAATATTGAAACCCGGCTGGGACTGAGTGACGAGCCTGAGACCCCCAACACTGACGCTCCGGAGACCGAGCCGCCTGCGCCCTCGCCAGGCGCGCCTCGGCCGTGACCTACAAGCAGGGGTGCAAGTATGCTGCCCTGCTCGGTATCCCCTGCCTGATCTTCGATGTGATCGCGCGCATGCCGCCCTTCTACCATATGGCGGGCATAGTGATGCCGCTGGTGATCATCGGGCTGAACGTGCTGGCGTGGGGTGCGGTGATCTGGTCGGTGGGGAATGTGGTTGAGTCGAGCCGACGCAGCTCGTAGCCAGCCTCTAGCTCATTTCGCTTCGAGTTGAGTGCTATGGTTTCCGAATCATGCGCATCTTCCTGCTTCTGCTGTTGGTCGCGCAGCCGATCTTTGTTCCGTTTTCTTCGGCGCAGCGCGGTTGGACTGCGACAGCGAAGGCTCAGTCTGCTGCGATGGATCGCGATCTCATGGAGGTCACGGTCGATCGGCTTGAGAATCTCTATCGTGAACATCGCTATACGGTGACGCAGGTCGTCGAGTGGCACCTTGATCGCATTGCCCGCTACAACGGCATCTATCGCGCGGTGCAGACGGTGAATACGAAGGCTGCTCTGGCGGATGCGGCGCGCGAGGATGCCGAGGCGGGCCAGTCCGGCTTCAAATCCGGTCCGCTCTGGGGCGTGCCCGTCGTGACCAAGGCCAATACCAGCGTCAAGGGGCTGATCACGACGGACGGCTGGCGCGGCTACATGCTTCCCGGGCACGAACTGATTGCGCCGCGCGATGCCACCATTGTGGCGAAGCTACGTGCGGCTGGCGCGATCCTGATTGGCGTTACGAATATGCCGGACTTTGCCGCCAGCGATACGAATCGCTCGACAGCTTTCGGCCGCACCGGGAACGCCTACGATGTGCGCTTCTCGCCGGGCGGCTCGTCGGGCGGCGCGGTGACAGCGGTGACTGCGAATCTCGCCGTACTGGGCAATGGGACGGATACGGGCAATTCCATTCGCATGCCGGTTGCGACCAGCAATCTGGTGGGCATCTTTCCCACGCGCGGGCTGGTGAGCCTGGCGGGCATCGCTCCGCTGGACTGGCAGCTCGACAATACCGGCCCCATTGCGCGCGATGTGGCGGATGCTGCGATCGGGCTTACCGTGATGGCCGGTGAAGATCCGCTCGATCCGGTGACGGTGGGCTCCACTGCGAAAGCCCAGCCCGGTCCCTACACGAAGTATCTGAAAGCGGGTGCGCTCAAGGGGAAGCGGTTCGCGGTGCCTGCGTTCGTTTTGGACGGCGATAGTTCTGTATTTCAGGGAGTTTGCTCGAATGCGACGCCAGCGCAGTTCGACAAGTCGAAAGAGGATGCGAAGATTCCGTTGCAGCCGGAGACGCGGGCGGCGTTCCTGAAAGCGGTTGCGGAACTGCGGGCTGTCGGAGCGACTGTAATGATCGACCCGCAGATTCTGCCGGACAGCTTTGCGGATATGGCGTCGCATATCTGCACGCGGCCGTATGTACGCGAGGGCACGGAAAAGTTCCTAGCGAATTTCGGTCCGGCGGAGTATCACTCTGCCGCCGAGTACGAGCGCGCGGTCGGCCAGCCGCTGCCCGAGGTGATCATCGGCGGCCAGAACGGTATCGCACAGGCGACGCTCGAGAGCGATCCGCAGGCGGAGGCGAATTTTCTCGAACCGCGGCGCGCCGTGATGGCGCTGTACGAGACGGAACTGGAGCGCCTGCACTTGGATGGGTTCGTCTATCCTGCGATCCAGATGCCGCCCCCGGACGAGACGATGCCGCAGGACGGACGGCTGAGCGAGGGGCCGCATAGCGCTACCGGCTGGGTCAACATGCTCGGTGTGCCGGCGATCAGCTTTCCTGCGGGCTTCTATGCGGATGGGCTACCCTTCGGCATCGAGATCAGCACACGTAACTGGCACGATGGCGATTTAATCGGCTGGGCTTACGATTACGAGTTGCAAACGCATCATCGGCGCCCTCCGGTACTGGTGGACCGCGGGCTGCTGCCCACGGCCGCACAGCCGCCTGCGCCATGACTCGGCGCCGCCCGGGCTTCGGGACTGCGCCGGCGAAGTGCGGGCTCTTCGCTTCGCTCAGGATAACGATCCATTTGCGCTATCGGCGTTTGTGCTTGCCTTTGGGCTGACGGCGGAGCTTGCTTTGCTTCGGCGGTCTCGGAGAGCGTGACGGCTCCGGCTTTGTCGCGAGCTTTGCCTTCTGCTTCTTCTTGCCGGTACGCGCAGGCTGGCCTTGCTCGGGTGCGTCGAGGATGGAGAACTGCAGGCGGCGCTCGACTTCATCGACGCGATCGAGGATGACGCGCAGGCGATCGCCGACGGAGTAGCGGCGGCCGCTGTGAATGCCGATGATCTGTCGGGTGTTTTCGCGGTAGGTGTAGATGTCGTCGAGCAGGCTGCCGAGCGGGACGAGGCCTTCGATGAAGAGATCGGTGAGCTCGACGAAGAGGCCGTACTTGGTGGCGTTCATGACCATCGCGTCGAAGTCCTCGCCGATGCGGTGCTGCATGAACTTGACCTTTTTCCACTCGATCAGCTCGCGCTCGGCTTCGGCGGCGCGACGCTCGTTGTCGCTGCACTCTTTGGCGATCGCGCTGAGGTCGTCTTCGGTTAACGGCGAGGGATCAGGGATCAGGGAATAGGGATCAGGGGCGGTTGCGCCTTCGGCGCGGTCGTTTTTTGACCACACCCCCACCCTGGCTTCGCCACGATGGGGCACCCGTTTCTGTTGGTCTTCGCTCAGGATGACGCGATTGTCTGCGCCGGCTTCGAGCATGGCCTTCGAGATGCGGTGCACGATGAGGTCGGGGTAGCGGCGGATGGGCGAGGTGAAGTGAGTGTAGTGCGAAGTGGCGAGGGCGAAGTGGCCTTCGTTTTTCTCCGAATAGCGGGCCTGCTTGAGCGAGCGCAGCATGAGGTGGGCGAGGATGCGCTCTTCCGGCTTGCCCGCAATTTTCTTGGCCAGCCGCTGATACATCTGTGGGGTGACGGGAATGTCCTGGGGGATCTCGTGCTCGCGTGGCGCGCCTCGCTGGCACTGGCGGTTGCGGGCGTTGTGAGCGCGAAACTCGCGGCGCTCGCTCTTGAACTGTACGCGTTTGACGGGGAGTGCGCCGAGACCGAGTGAGTAGCCGAAGTGCGCGGCGGTTTCCTCGAAGTCGATGACGCGCTTGGCGTCGGGTTTCTCGTGGATGCGGTAGATGGACGGCACGCCGACGCGCTCATGCCAGTCGGCGACGCACTCGTTCGCGGAGAGCATGAACTCCTCGATCAGGCGGTTGGCCCAGGTGCGGTCAGAGCGGAGGATGCCCTGCATCTCGCCTTCGTCGTTGAAGTCGATGATGGGCTCTGGCAAATCGAAGTCGATGGAGCCGCGCTGCTCGCGCTTGCGGTTGAGGATTTTGGCGAGGGTGAGCATGCGCTCGAACTCAGGGACGAGCGGCGCGAACTCGGCGCGTGTGGCTTCGTCGCCGGAGAGGATGGCGTGGACCTGGGTGTAGGTCATGCGGCGCGCCGAGCGGATGACGCCCTCGCACACCTCGTAGCTGAGGATGGCGCCGTGGCGGTCGACCTGCATGATGCAGGAGAGGACGAGGCGATCTTCAGCAGGGCGGAGGCTGCAGATGTCCGATGACAGCTCCTGGGGCAGCATGGGGACGGCGCGGTCGGGGAAGTAGACGGAGGTGCCGCGCAGGCGTGCTTCGAGATCGAGCGGCGAGCCGGGCGCGACGTACTGGGCTACGTCTGCAATGTGGACCTGTAATTCGTAACCGCCATGGGTATATTTGACCAGGACGGCGTCGTCGAAGTCTTTGGCGGTTTCGCCGTCGATGGTGACAATCGGAAGATCGCGGAAGTCGCGACGGCGGGCGATCTCCTGCCGATCGAGATGGGCTACCTCTTTTGCGTTCTCCAGCACCGCATCCGGGAAGAGGTGCGGGATGTGGTGTTTGCGGATCATAATCTCGACGTCGACGCCGAAGTCGTCCGGATCGCCAAGGACTTCAAGGACGCGACCTCGGGCCTGGCGGTGGAGCGTGGGCCAGTCGGTGATCTCGACATCGACCACCAGACCTTCGAGATCATCGGGGTCGGCTTGGGCATGGTGCGCGTCTTTGCCTAGAACGCGGTGGGGCGTGGCTTCGGATCCTGAATCAGCATCCTGATACAGGGGGATCTCGTCGCCGAAGGGGATGAGGATGGGCTGGGTCATGCGCTCGTCGAAGGGGACGACGTAGTTGCCCTGAGCCCGTTCGCTCGTGGCGTAACGGAAGCGGCCGACGACGGTGGGATTGCGGCGGTGGGCTATCTGGACGATGCGGCCAGCACGCTTGCCGATGTTGGGGCCCTGGGTGCGCGGTGGGAGGAGCTCGACCAGGACGAGGTCGCCCTGCATGGCGCCGTGGAGCTCGGCGGGCGGAATAAAGATGTCTGAATTGTCTACCCCGCCGCGGGCGTCATTGCTCAAACCGCCGCGGGCGCTACCCTTGTCGCTTCCGCTGTTTGTGCCGATATTACTGGTGGGGCGGACGAAACCGAAGCCGTCGCGGTGGAGGTCGAGGCGGCCGGCAATCAGGTTGGTTCGGGCGGATGCGGCCTGGGGCGGACTCCAGTGATCGCGGCCGGCTTTGACGAGGTCGCCGCGCGCGGTGAGGCGTGCGAGCTGCTCCAGGAGCAGCCGGCGTTCCCGGCCCCCGCCGAGGCCGAGCTCGCGGACCAGTTGTTTGTAACCGGCACGGCCGCCGGAGGAACGGGCGATGCGAGCGAGCAGATCGCGGTCCGAGGGCATACCTCTCGATGGTATCGCTTCGCGTGTCGGCCAGTGGTTAAGCGGCTGTGGGGATACCACTTAGGTGCAAGTTTGCGCGAAAAGATTGTTGACGAGGGATGCAATTTTCGCGAAGAGGTGAGTAATATGCAGACAAAGGACAGGTTTGGCGCGGGCGCGAAGATCCCGGTCACTCTGTACCTGCTGAAGGATGGACCAGTGCAGAGGGCGGGCGAGTGATTCCCGCAGGGCCATCGGCAGGTAAAGCATATTTCGCAGTATCTGAAAGGAAATACCCAAGCAATGTGGAAACCGAATCAGCCCGGCAGTACCCCCCAGTCCCCCAACAATGAGCCGAACCGTCCGGCGCCCCCAGCTTCCGGCGGGTTCGAGCCGGCTGCTTCACGTCCCCCAGCCCCCGGCGCCCAGGCGGCGGCCGCAGAGCAGGCCACCATTGGCAAGAGCCTGGTGGTGAAAGGTGAGGTCACCGGCTCCGAGTCGCTGTACATCGACGGCAAGGTCGAAGGCGCAATCAACCTGCCGGGCAATCGCGTTACCGTAGGCCGCAATGGCCAGGTGGCGGCGAACATCTCCGCCCGCGAGGTCGTAGTGCTGGGCAAGGTGCGCGGCAACATCAACGCCAGCGACCGCGTGGATATCCGGAGCGAAGGCTCGCTGACCGGAGACGTGATCGCGCAGCGCATCTCGATCGAGGACGGCGCCTTCTTCAAAGGCGGCATCGACATCCGCAAGCCGGGCAGCCCGGACAATAAGCCGAGCGAAGCGGCGAAGCCGGTTTCCGTCTAGTTCAGCACCGACGAAAAGTGTAACAGCCTCGGAGCACCTTTCTGCTCCGGGGCTTTAGTGTGTCCGCTGGCCGGGATGGTGTTGCGAGCGAGCCCTGCGATCTGCTGATCTCATCGCGATCTTGGGTCGTCCGATCCTGGGTCGTCGTTGACAACTTCGACGCGATGCACGAACTCCTTCGCTGGGTTCTAGTGCTTTTCCTGTTTGATGGCGAGCTTCGCGTGCGGCGTCTGCCGCTTTGCGCATTTGACTATGCTGGAACCGACAATGCTGGAGCCGACAATCTGCGATCGTATGGGTAATGGGTAACCGTACTATTCCATTTGAATTGTCTCCGCATTGTCTCCTTCAGAATGAATGTGAATTCTTGCGCATTTCACTCGTTTGTTCCCGCCCCGGTAGCGTATTGTCCTCGAGTGGTTTTTCAGCCACATTTCCCGATCACAATTCCCTCCGGAGGACCAGTTCATGAAAGTCGTATCCCGATTTATCGGTACGTTAGCGGCGGCCGCTGCATTTCTCTGTGTATCCCCATGCCTTTCCGCGCAGAACGAGGCCAACCGTAATGCCATCAATCCTGGTTACACAAGAGTTGCGCCGGTTCCGCTCAGCTCCATTCGTACTATGACCTCTTCGCCGGTGTTGACCTTTCCGGCCGGCGCTAAGACTTCGCGAGGGCAGGTCGCGTTCGACGAGAATGGTGCGAGCGTATCCCGTGAGAGAGCGAGCGCGAACGCTGCGGCGGGCGCCAACTCTGCCGTGATCGGGAATGGGACGCTTTTTGGACTGGACACGGTCCCCACTTTTGAAGGCGCATTTGCAGCCACCGGTGGGCCCAGCAAGGGCACTGTCTTTCCCTACGTCATGATGGGAAACGATCCGATGCTCGGCGGCACCACAAAGCTTCCCGCAAAAATTACCACGGTGTCGCTGCAACTGCTGAATGCCGACGGCAGCGTCAGCAAGGTCGTCTCCTACAACCCATTTGAGAACCTCACCCTCGGTTCCCCGGTATTCGAAAAAACACTTTACGGCGATGGGCGCACGCAATTTACCGATGCAATCCAGCGCGCCGAGTTCTTTAACACGATGAAGCAAAACTGGCACACCGATCTGGACCCGAGCATCGTGAATCGCATCACTGTCCCGATTCCCCGGTTTGTGAATGTCCGTCTGCCGAATGGAACGGTGAAGTCAGTCCAGAACTACTATGTGGGCACGGCTCCGAATGGCGATACGTTCGTCGAGCTACTG
>DATBCB010000256.1:0-4106 GCA_036270675.1 Acidobacteriaceae bacterium
TTCATCAACGAAGGCGAAAAAATCCGCGTGGACACCGCCGAGGGCGCTTACTTGTCGAGGGCGTAGAGATATGGGCACAAGCAGACTTCGGTTCGCCGTGCTGCGCTTGCGCTCCCCTGCCCGCTCTGCAACACTGACCACTCAGCCGCTATGGTTCGCTATTACCTCGTCAAAGGCCGCGTGCAGGGCGTGGGCTTTCGCTGGTTTGTTCATCGCGAGGCCGCCACGCTCGGTCTGCGCGGTTGGGTTCGCAATACCGAAAGCGGCCACGTCGAAGTGGTTGCGGCGGGCGACGAGTCCGAACTGCAACGCCTGCAGACGTTGCTGGCCAAAGGCTCCCGCGGCAGCCGCGTCGATACCATCGAGCGACGCGACCTCGATCCCAGCGAGGGACAAGATCTGGGACCATTTGAGATTGAAGGAGCCTGGTAGATTCGAGCATGTCCACCGAAGCGATGAATGTGAATCCGACAAATATGGACCCCATCAACTGCGAACCGCTCAAGCGCCTGGTGCGCACCGTGGCCGACTTCCCCAAACCAGGCATCCTGTTCTACGACATCACCACGCTCCTGAAAGACCGACTCGGCTTCGCCATGCTGATCGACGCACTCGCGGCGCATTATCTTGAAAAAGACATCGACCTGGTTCTCGGCATCGAGGCGCGCGGCTTCATCTTCGGTCCCGCTCTGGCCTACCGGCTGAACGCCGGCTTCGTGCCGGTGCGCAAGCCACGCAAGTTGCCCGCGCCGACGGCGAAGGTCAGCTACGATCTGGAATACGGCACCGACTCGCTCGAAATCCATATGGATGCCATCGAGCCGGGCCAGAATGTCGTGATCGTCGATGACCTGCTCGCCACTGGCGGCACGATGGAGGCCACCGTGAAGCTGGTGCGCCAATTGGGTGGCCGCATTGCCGGCCTCGGCTTCGCCATCGAGCTCGACTTCCTGAAGGGCCGCGAACGCTTTGAAGAATTCGACATCTTCAGCCTGCTTCACTATGACGAATAGCTCCTGATGACGAATTGCTCGTGGGACGAATAACTCTTGAGCAAGTGAAGAGCGGAGACACTCCCTCCGCTCTTCATTTGCTCTCCCGCATCAGACTGCGGTTCGACGTCCTGTAACAAAGTGGAGGATGAAAGAGATCACTGCCACAATCAGCAGGATATGAATGAGAAATCCTGCGACATGAAACATCAGGAAACCACCGGCCCACAGCAACAGCAAAATAATCGCAATCGCTATCCACATCGCACACGCTCCTTGCGGCTTTTCCATGCGCCGTCGCTTGCATAGACGGCTGCAGCATGCGGAGGGTTGTGCGTGAATCCCGCCGAGTTGGTGAGCGTGCCCGCTAGACTATTCATATGGTGAAACGCGCTCAGAAGCTCCTGCGCCGGCTCTTCATCGGCTCTGGAGTGACCGGCGTCTATCCGAATCATGCCGCGGCGCTCGCCGCCATCCCCAAGCAGCGCAAAGTCGGCTATGACAACAAAGAATCGAGCAACATGTACCCGTATCTGCTCGAATACACCAAAATCAGCGATTTCGCAGCCCTCTACTATCTGGGCCAGCTCGCGCAGCCCGGCTATCGCATCTTTGACTTCGGCGGAAACACCGGCGTCCTCTTTTACAGCTACCAGCGCCGCTGGACCATGCCACCCGATCTGACGTGGACGGTGTGCGATGTTCCTGCCGTGATCGAGGCGGGACGCGAGTTCGCCAGGACGCATCCCAGCGAAGGCCTCCGCTTCACCTCAAATTTTGAGGACGCTGCAGGCGCGGACCTGCTCTTCACCTCCGGCACCTTGCAGTATGTTCCGGAGACATTGGCTGAATTGTTGTCGAAGCTCGGTGAGGCAAAGCCGCACTATATCCTCGCGAACCGCACCGCATTGTGGGACGGCCCGACCTTCGTCACCCTGCAGTCTCTCGGGCCGGTGGTCTGCCCCTATCGAGTGCAGAACCGCAAGGAGTTCGTGTCTTCCCTGGAAGCGCAGGGATACCACGTGAAAGACACCTGGGAGTGCCCGGAGAGCGGCATCAACGTGCGCTGGCACATCCACCACCGCATCAAGGGCTACGCTGGATTTTTGCTGGAACGCGGCTGAGGCAATCGCCGTATTCTTTCTCGGAAGCGGTTGCATTGCAGATGGCGCCGACGCTCATCGCAACCGTGCTTGTGCTGCTGCTCGCCGCAGTTGCGAGCCTGCTCCCCGCGCTCCGCATCATGCGCATTCAACCCGCAGTGGTGTTGCGTGCTGAATAATTTCCTGTCCATCTTCGATTCTATGAGTCTTTGATCCAGGAAAAGTTACCGAAGCGGCAACAATGCCGATAACCGGTCGTCTTACTTATAAGCATGGGCCTGTTGGGTATTCTCAAGCACAAGATTTTCGTCGGCTCGCGAACCAGCGGCGTCTTCCGAAGTGCTGCCGAAGCGCGCAGACATATTCCTCCCCGGCGGAAAGTAGGCTTCGACCATGGAGAAGCGGCCGACCTCTATCCGTGGCTGATGGATTACACCAAGATCAGCGACTTTGCTGTCCTCTTTTACTTCAACAAACTGCTGCAACCGGGAATGCGCGTCTTCGATTTCGGTGGAAATATCGGCGTGCTCTATTACTCCTTCCAGAAGCATTGGAAGCTTCCCGAGCGCCTGACCTGGACCGTGTGCGATATGCCGGCCATAGTGGCGGCGGGACGGAAGCGCGCCGCCGAGCGCGAGGCTCCGGGCCTGGAGTTCACCAGCGATTTTCGCGATGCAGCGAACGCGGACGTCCTCCTGACTTCAGGAACACTGCAGTGTGTGGAAGACGATTTCGCCCCGATGCTGAAAAGCCTGGGCGCAGCGAAGCCGTCCCATGTGCTGATCAACCGCGTGCCCATGTGGAATCGGCCGGAGTTGGTTAGCCTGCAGGATCTAGGTCCAGTGATCTACCCGTATCGCATCTTCGACCGTTCGCAGTTCCTCGGCTCGCTCGAGGCGACTGGGTACACGGTGCGGGACAAGTGGGAGTGCCCGGAGAAGAGCATCAGCATCCGCTTCCGCCCGTGGATCCGTATCAGCAGCTTTGACGGCTACTATTTGTCTTTGCATCCAGTTGCTGCGCAGCCGTAGCCGACGCAACCTCGTTCGCTTGCTATCCCTGACCGCTGACGTACTTCTTATTCTTCCTCAATGACAAGACGATCTGCTTCCTCCAGATAGCCTTTCCTGCGGAACCAGTCCTCCATCGCAAGCGTCAGCGCATCCATCGGCACGCGCAGCCCTACCTCCAAGCGTCCGTCCGCGATGGGCAGCGTGTCATCGAAGACGGCGCTGTTGGTGAAGTTGCGCATGGCAAAGTTGTCGATCCACGCCAACGGACAGGGCTCGGGCAGACCGCTTTCGCCCACATACTCGACGCGCAGTTTGCGCACGAACATCGGCGCTACCGCCGCGCCCGGGTTGTCGCTGATGGACCCGCCGCGCGCACGGCAGCCGGCGCATCGAAGCGCGCAAAGTTCGCCTCGAAGCGGGCGGCCAGCGCAGCGGCCTGGCGATCGTAGGCGGCCTTGTCCGGCCACGCGTTGCGCGGGTTCAACAGCTCCGCCGGCACGCCGGGGCAAGTGGCAGGAATGCTCAAGCCAAACGCCGGTTCACTGGTGAATTCCACGCCCGCCAGGCCGCCGTCGAGCGCCGCAGTTACTAACGCTCGCGTGTGCGGCAGGCTCATGCGCCTGCCCACACCGAAGACGCCGCCCGTCCAGCCCGTGTTCACCAGCCAGCATTGCGCGCCGTACTGGCGCAGCCGCTCGCCCAGCATTGCGGCGTACACCTTCGGAGCCAGCGGCAGAAAGGGCGATGCGAAGCACGTGGAGAACTCCGGCACCGGCTCCGAACCCAGGCCCGCCTCGGTTCCCGCGAGCTTCGCCGTGTAGCCGGAAAGAAAGTGATACATCGCCTGGTCCGGAGTCAGCTTCGCGATTGGCGGCAGCACGCCGAAGGCGTCCGCCGCAAGAAAGAGCACGTTCGCCGGCTGGCCCCCGATGCCGGGAACAACCGCGTTCTCGATGAACTCGACTGGATACGCGGCGCGGGTATTTTCCGTGTAACGG
>DATBCB010000257.1:0-16231 GCA_036270675.1 Acidobacteriaceae bacterium
GAGGCAGGGATTGACCTCGTCACGCTGGCAGCCATGTTGGGGCATTCCAAGATCAACATGGTTCTGCGGTATGCCCATCCGACGCAGGAGCACCAGACGAAGGCGATGGAGAAGATGGAGCGATTCGTCGCGCAGCAACAGATTGAGGCCGCAGCGAAGCGACAGGGGATATCAGAAATGGCAATCCAGTAGGAAGCGGTCAAACAGTCCCCACAAAAGTCCCCACAGCAACGATTTTGGCTGAATGCTGTATGTCGCTAAGACGCTGAAAGGATTGGAGGCGCGGGTGAGAATCGAACTCACGCGTAAAGGTTTTGCAGACCTCTCCCTTACCACTTGGGTACCGCGCCGTCTTGCGGAGAGGATGTGGTGGCGGTGTCGCCAACCGTCACGATAGCGACCGCTATCTGGAGCGGGAGACGGGAGTTGAACCCGCGACCCTCGCCTTGGCAAGGCGATGCTCTACCACTGAGCTACTCCCGCTGAAGTACTTGCTGAGTATATCGGCGGGCGGGGGACGGGTCAATCCGGCGACAAAGCCGACTCAATGGGCGCTTGCGGGGGCCGAGTTCTGCTCCAGCAGATGCCCGTCCCGCATGTGGAGCACGCGATCGCCGATCGTCGCCGCCTCCGGATTGTGCGTGATCATCAGCACCGTCTGCTGAAGGTCCTGGTTGGAGCGCCGCAACATGGAGAGCACCGCGTTCGAGTTGGCCGTATCGAGATTGCCGGTCGGCTCATCCGCGAGCACCAGTGCGGGACGCGTGATCAGCGCCCGTGCGATGGCGACCCGCTGCTGCTCGCCGCCAGAAAGTTCTGACGGCCGGTGATCGAGACGGCCGCCAATCCCGAGCAGCTCCGTGAGCTGCGAGAGGAACTTCTGATCGAGCGGCGGCTGCTTCCCTTTGCTCTGCCGGCCGCTGATCTCATAGGCGATCTCAATATTGTCCCGAGCCGTCAGCGTAGGCAGCAGGTTGAATTTCTGGAAGACGAAGCCGATCTTCCGGCCGCGGACAGCGGTACGCTCGGCATCGGGCAGATTCGCGAGATTGACGCCATCGATAAGGACGGTTCCGGCGGTCGCGCGGGTAAGTCCCCCCAGCAGGTAGAAGAGGGTGGACTTACCGCTGCCGGAGGGACCGACGATGGAAACAAACTCGCCGCGCTCCACGGCGAAAGATACGTCGCGGAGCGCTGGCACCTCAATGCGACCGGACCGATAGACCTTGCTGAGACCTTCGGCAACGATGATGGGCTGAGTTGCGATAGACGGCACCTTGATGGATGACACGTCGCTAGACGACACCTGGGCTAGACGACACGTAGGCTAGACGACACTTGGCGATTGTATCGTCCCCAGCCCGTCTGCCGGTCGCTCAGCCTGCCGCCGTCACCGCCTCGTGCGCCATTGGAACCAGCATGGAGCCGTCCGTGTCGCGGTGTTGCACCTTGCGCGGGCCGCGCTTGCGCGCGATCATCACGCGAATACGCTCCAGCACTTCCAGTGGCGTGCAGGCGCCCTTGGGTAGAAACGCATCGGCGCTGCTGGCGCGCTCGAAGTTCTTCACGCTGCCACTCAGGATGATGGCTGGTACTTCGGGTGCCATGGACTTCATTCGGCGCACCAGTTCGTTCCCGTCCATCTGCGGCATGATGAGGTCGCTCAATACCAGATCGACATTCCCTGCCGCGAATATCTCGAGTGCGTCTGCAGATGTATGGGCCGTCAACACGCGGTAGCCGCGGGTCTCCAGCATGAATTTGCGAACGGAAAGCGCCTGCTCATTGTCATCGACACAAAGAATGGTCTTGCGTGGCCGCATGAAACTTCCCTTCTTCCTCGCAGTGCGAGGCTAGTTATTCCGGAGGCCCACACGTGGAATGTGCGCGCCCGGAGGAATTGGCGGTTGCCGCAGGCAGGCCCCGCGCTTTGGAAGACAAAGGGGCTCCGTCCGCGTGCGAAATGGGTTTGCGAGGAAGCAACTCCCATCCGCTTTTCGCGGTGCCGCTGTCATCCGGGCACACAGGGCCCATTTGCAGAGAACAGAGACGAAACGGGCGTGGTTGCCAGCGCCCCTCGTGTGGACATGGGTCCGGGCCCACCGGCAACTGCTTGCCGGAAATGCCGGACTGCGACCAGCCACGACGAGCTTTCCCGCGAATCCTGCTTCGTGTCAGCGTGAGAGATGCTCGATGCAGCATCCTTGTCAGGAGAGGCTGCGAGCACTTCCGCTTACAAATGCAGGAGCAATGGGTTTGCGCACACGCCGAAACGCGCTCTGCTCTAATTCAGGTTTTCAGTCAAAAAAAATGGCGAAAACTGCATTGTCGATTGCTCGACAATGTTCCCGAGAGTAAGCAGAGCCAGCGAACTGCGCAACAGAGAAGAGGCGGCGAATATGCGCATGCTTTTGCGATTGCGTTTCGCAGGAAATTGCGCAGACCAAGCTCTGCATGACGTTCCGCATTGCGGCAATTGTTGAAAGCATGTGAATCGCGGTTGAAAAAGTCGTCCGCTTGCACGGTGCGCGGTGCGCCATCGCTATATTTTCGCGGAGGTGCTGTGGGTTGCACTTGCGAAGACGAGAATTTTCAGAACTGCGGGGGGAGTGGGGGAGCGGCGTGGTGCTGCAGATGTCGCGAAAGATGCGTGGCTTGGCGGGGGAGTGTGCAGCGCGCTTCGCTTAGACGGATGGCTTTCTGAGGCACGCTACGATTCCGATGGGAGACAGCAACAAAACGGTCACTGCTATCGAGACAAGGATGCTGTGCATTTCGGCCTCTCCTTGCGAGGCGATCCCGAGCATGCGGCAGAAAGGCCCTGGTCATCCATGCCCCAAGAGTGGAGTCGCCTACAACGAAGGTGTTATCCGTGGGTCTGGCTGCCCTCGGCGGCAGGAGGGGCTTCCGTGGCCAGCGGCTTGCGGGCGAAGTAGTAGAGCGAGAACGCCAGCAGGGCGAACATCAGGACAGAGACCGAGTCGTGATGCAACAGATTGTTGGCAGGAAACTGCAGGATGTCGCTCTTGTCCGTGGCTGCCTCATAGAGCTTGAGAGCCACGCCCAGCAGCCCCACGATGCCGCCAGCGGCAATGAGTCCGGAAGCATAGAGCGAGCCGGGGCTGACCTCGCTCTCGGTCTCGGCTGCGCGCCCGCTGTATTGGGCAACGGTGCGGTCGACCATCCAGCGCACCACGCCGCCGCAGAAGATCGCGAGCGTGGTCGCGATCGAGAGGTAGGCCCCCACCGCAAAGGAAAGCGAACGAATGCCGAGCAGCTCCACCGCAATCACCAGGAAGACGCCCAGCAGCACCAGGCCCCATGGCAGCTTGCGGCTGAGAATGCCGCTGATGACGGTCGCCATGAGCCGCGCCTGCGGAGCGGCTGCCTTCTCGCTGCCGATACCCTGAATCCACTGCACCTCGATCTTTTGTGTGTTCGGGTTGTAGAGATACTTGCCGTCGGCCAGTTCGTGCGATCCGAGCGCGTTGAGGAGCACATATTGACCTGCATCGCGTTCGTCCGTTGTCTTGTCGGCGTGCATCACGTGAATGCGGGCGTGCTGGAAATGTTCTTGCTGCACCTGGACGCCATCGTGCGGGACGGAGATGCTCCACGGTCGTGACGTGTCTCGGAATTCTTCGAGACCTTTGTTCATCACGTTGAGCGTCGCTCCGATGACAAAAGTGGAGACCACCACGCCGACCATGAGCGCGAGCTGCTGCTTCCACGGTGTAGCGCCGATGAGAAAGCCGGTCTTCAGATCCTGCGAGGTATCGCCGGCATTCGAAGCAGCCACGCAGACGACGCCGCCAATGGTGATGGCCAGTGCCCCGAAGGCGGGCGCCGTCCAGCCCTTTACCAGGAAGATGGCCGTGGTCGCCATCAAGGTCGCGATGGTCATGCCGGAGACCGGACTGGCCGAGCTGCCAATGAGCCCAACGATGCGCGAAGCGACCGTGACAAAAAGAAATCCGAAGATCACTACCAGGATGGAGGCAGCAAAGTTGGATAAGAGCGTTGTCTGTGCGCCAGGCACCGGATGGAAGGTAAGGAAGAAGAACATCAGCAGCACGAGCGCCGCGGAGCCGAAGACCACAACGCTCATGGGCAGGTCGCGATCCGTGCGCAGAGCCGCGGTTTTGCCCGCGCCTTTGCCAAACTCCTTCGCGCCGGAGCGCAGCGCGCCCACGATGGTTGGCATCGTCTTGAGCAACGTGATCAGCCCGGATGCTGCGACCGCGCCTGCGCCCATCGGCCGGATATAACTCGCCCATAAGTCGGAGGGCGACATCATGGAAACCGGCTTGGTCCCGGGATAGATCGCATCAGGGATATGCGAGCCGAAGAAGTAGATCAGCGGCATGACGACAAGCCAGGAAAAGACGCCACCGGCGAAGATAACGCCCGCGACGCGTGGCCCGATGATGTAGCCCACGCCGAGATACTCCGGCGTGACATCGGCGCGGATGGCAGCGCCCTTGAGCCACTTCGGCTGATAGTCCGGTGTGCCCGGCCAGGCCGCGAAGAGGTTGTCGTTCTGAAAGAGCGTATAGATGCCGCCGAGACCCAGGCCGAGAAAGACGCGGCTGGCAAAGGAGCCTCCACGTTCGCCGGCGAGCAGCACGTCCGCGCAGGCGGTGCCCTCGGGATAGGTAAGCGTGCCATGTTCCTGCACGATGAGCTGGCGGCGCAGCGGGATCATGAAGAGCACGCCAAGCCAGCCGCCGATCAGTGCGAGAAAAAAGATGCGCGAATACTCGAGGTCGAAGCCCAGGAAAACCAAAGCCGGCAAGGTGAAGATGACGCCGGAGGCGATCGACTGGCCGGCATTGCCCGTGGTCTGGACGATGTTGTTTTCAAGAATCGAGGCACGGCCCAGGGCGCGCAATACGCTGATGGAGAGGACCGAGATAGGAATGGAAGCAGCAACCGTGAGCCCGGCGCGCAACCCGACATAGACCGTGACTGCGCCGAAGAGTATCCCGAAGAGCGAACCTAAAAGAAGTGCCCGGAAGGTCAGTTCCGGCCGCGACTCTGTGGCAGGAACAAATGGCTGGAACTGCTGCGCGGCGGGTGGGAGTTGCTGTGTGGTCTCGGGCACGGTCGATCCACCTCTCGGTGAAATGTCTCGTTCGGGGAACAGCGAGTGTAACAGCGCGGCACCGCGCTTCGCAGGCTCGAACCGCATTTCCGATACATGGTCGATCCGCGGTGTAAGCCTGTCCTCCGCAGCGACTGTGATCTGGGCGCAACCAGTATGAGAGTCTAAGAAACGGCGGGACAGGCTCCGCTATCTTCCAACTATGGCTATGTCGCGGAAGACGGTTCGCATACTGGCCTATGGGGCGATCTACGTTTTCTGGGGCTGCTCCTTCCTCGCCATCCGTGACATGGTCGCGGTCACGCCTCCTTTCTTTTCCGCTGCCATCCGCTTTCTTCTGGCGGGTGTAGCTCTCTGCCTGTTCAGCTTCTGGCGTGGCGGGGCGCGGATCAGCGGACGCGCGTTGCTGCACTCCCTCCTGATCGGCCTGCTGCTCTTCGCGGGCAGCTATGGCTGTCTCTTCTGGGCGGAGACGCGCATCGCCTCCGGAACAGCCGCTGTCATCGCTGCCATGATCCCCATCTGGATTCTGCTGGGTGAGGTGCTGGTCTTCCGCACCGAACGCTTCGGCGTAACGGTCGCCGGGGCTACGCTGCTGGGGATCGTCGGCGTCGTCATGGTGACGCGCTCCATTGGCTTCGAACACTCGATGGTCAGCGGCGTCCTGGTGGAGCTGGCCGGCACCGTGGTCTTCTCCTTCGCCACGCTCTGGAGCCGCTCGCTAACGCTGCCAGAGAATCAGGGTATGCGGGCTGGTCTGCAGATGGCGCTCGGCAGCCTGGGGCTGCTCGTGATCTCTGGCATGGCCGGAGAGCTGCCGCGCATTCCCGCGGCGCTGGCCGCGTGGCAGTGGCACACAGTGGTCTCGTTCGTCTATCTGGTCACCTGCGCGTCCATCCTGGCCTTCACTTCCTACACCTGGCTCATTCATCACGAGCCGGCTACCCGCGTTGCCAGTTATGCGTATGTCAACCCGCTGATCGCACTCATCACCGGCGCCACCTTGGGCGGCGAGCACGTCTCTGCCCTGCAGGCAGCGGGCGCGGCAATGATCATCCTGGGGGTGGTAGCGACGATGCTCTCGAAGAGCAGAACGCCGGCCGCGAAGCCACCCAGGGCTGGCCGGGTTGCGGCTCATTGATGAGGTGACGCGGTGGCGTTGTCGCTGCGCGCGCTGCGGCGGCATCTTTGCTGATGACGGAAAGCTGCCATCTGCTCTATACTTAGTGCATCGGGCGCCTGGTGCCCGGGCGGCGTGGTGCCCCCAGGGCGGCAACTGGTTGAAAGAGGGTGGGTCTTCCGCAGTCAGACAGCTCTGACATCGGACGTTCCGGCAGCACTGACATTGTCATGGCGCGCGGCTGCGCGCTTTCTGCGAAGTACGCTCCAACCAATCTTCGATGCATTGAGCGCCGTGCTCTACCCTGCCTCCTGCGCGCTCTGCAAACAATCTCTCCTGCGCTTCTCTTCCCTTCCCATCTGTGAGTCCTGCTGGTCGGCCGTAGCGCCGCAAACCGGTGTGCTGTGCACGCATTGCGGTGAGGACCTGGGGCTGCCTCAGTCCTCGCTCGCCCATCTCACGGCGGACGAGCCGCGGCTCTGCGAGGTCTGTCAAGACAAGCCAGGCAAGCCAGACAAGCCCGCTGGCTTCGCGAAAGCCGTCGCCTATGGCCGCTACGAAAACGAGCTACGCGGCCTGATCCACCTTCTGAAATACGACGGCATGCAGCCCATCGCCAAAACACTGGGGCGGCGGCTCGCATCTGTGGTGGCGGAATTGCCGATCGACCCCGGCACACGCGTCCTGGTTGTCCCGGTGCCGCTTTACCGCGCCAAGCGGCGCCAGCGCGGCTTCAACCATGCGGATCGGATCGCGGACGCCCTGGTTGGCGAGCTGCGGTGCACGGACAAGACACATCGCTGGGCGATGACGCGAGGCGTGCTGCGACGCCAGCGGGCAACCGACAGCCAATCGCGGCTTAGTCCGGAAGGCCGCCGGCGCAATCTTCGCGGCGCTTTCGCGGTCCACGATGCGACGCGCATTCGCGACCAGGTCGTGTTGCTGGTGGACGACATCTACACCACTGGGGCAACTGCGTCTGTCTGCAGCCGGGTATTGCTGCGGGCCGGCGCAAAGGCGGTGTGGGTGGCAACCGTGGCGAGGACGCAGCGCGAAGGTGTAGCGATGTGGGATGCGGGCGCGCTGACGGCCCACGCAGGCGTGGGTCAGGTGGAAGCGAGCACGATGGCGCAGTCGTAGTAGAAGCGATTGCGGTAAGGAAGTTTTTTTGGGCAGGCCATTAACCAGAGGGAGAGGGCAGGGATGTCGCCAGTGAAGGCAACCGCGCACACACGCAAGACCAAGCTGACGCACACGCCGCCGGTAGAGATCCGAGTGGCGCAACCGATCACCATGCAGCGTCCGGTTCTGGTGCTGAATGCCTCCTATGAGCCGATCAACATCTGCGGCGCGCGCCGTGCGCTGGTGCTGGTGCTGAAGGGGGTCGCGCGCACCGAAGAGGAGCAGGGCGCCATTCTGCACGCCGCACGCGTGCGCGTGCCTATGCCATCGGTGATTCGCCTGCTTGAGTACCGCCGCATCCCACACCAGACACGCGCGCTGTCACGAAAGAACATCCTGCTGCGCGATCGCAACACCTGCCAGTACTGTGGGGTGGTGCTGAACTCGGGCGAGCTCACGCTGGACCACGTGCAGCCACGCTCACGTGGCGGCCTCTCCACCTGGGAGAACCTGGTGGCCTGCTGCCACAGCTGCAACCGGCGCAAGGGCAACCACCTGCTAAACGAGCTGACAGAGATGAAGCTGCTGCGCGAACCGCGGCCCTTCTCGCTGCATACCAGCCGGCACATCATGCGCATGATTGGCCACTCCGATCCGAAGTGGCGGCGGTATTTGTATTACGAGTCGTAAGATGGGCGAGTCAGCGGCCTCTCGGCCAGGCGAGTCGGCAAGTCAGCCAAAGGGTTTCGAGGATCCTACATCTCCAAGCAACTCCCGCGGATACCGGTGAGGGATGGTGTCCGGAGTCATGGCTAACTTGCCGACTCGCTGCCGTTCACAGCTGGCCGCACACCTTCGAGACATCGAACGTCGGCTGCGGATATTTCAGGTTCATTCCGTCGAGAGTATCGACGATGATTTGTGACACCGCAACGTTGCGGTACCACTTGTGATCCGCGGGAATGACGAACCAGGGCGCGTGCTTCTGGCTGGTCGCGCCGATCGCGTCTTCGTAGTACTCCCGATATTTGTGCCAGAACACGCGCTCGTGAAAGTCGCTTTCGCTGATCTTGTACTGCTTTTCCGTGTCGTCGCAACGAGCCTTCAGCCGCGCAGTCTGCTCCTTGTGACTGATGTGCAGGAAGAATTTGAGGATGGTCACGCCATTGTCATGCAGCATCTCCTCGAATTGGTTGATCTCGCGAAAGCGCCGCTTTGCCAGCTTGTCGCTGACCGTCTTGTGCACGCGCGTCACCAGCACGTCCTCGTAATGCGAGCGATTGAAGATGCCGATGGTGCCGAGGCGAGGCACTGCGGCATGCGCGCGCCATAGGAAGTCGTGGGCGGCTTCGAGCGGCGTGGGCACTTTGAACGGCGTGACGTTCACACCCTGCGGGTTCACGCCGGTGAAGATGTGGCGGATGGTGCCATCCTTGCCGCCGGTATCCATCGCCTGCAGCACGATCAGCAGCGCGTGTTTTGCTTCGGCAAAGAGCACCTCCTGCAGTTTGTCGAGGATCCGGCGGTGCTTCTCGAGGTTCTCCTGGGCGTCCGGCTCGTCTTTGAAGTGGCCAGTTTCGTTGGTGGGCCAGTCTTTCAAGCGAAACTTTACGCCAGGCTTCACCAGGTAGGGGCTCTTGATCTTCATGCGGCCAATCTAATTGTTTTGATCCTTGTTTTGATCCGGATTGTTTCGATCCGGGCTGCCGCGACGTTTGTGCAAGCCGGGGGGCTTCAGCCAATTGAGGCTCACCTAAATTTAATTAAGGCTAGCCTAAATTTGCCCTATACTCGCACTATGGCGACCGCCGCGACAGCCCGCGCAGCCGGCCTGCCCCGCACCGGGCAGCGCAAGCTCCTCTACTACTTCGGGCCGGCCTTCGTCGCGAGCATTGCCTACATTGATCCCGGAAACTTCGCCACCAACTTTGAGGGTGGCACCCGCTTCGGCTATCAGCTTCTATGGGTTCTGCTGTGGTCGAACGCCATGGCGATCCTGATCCAGTACCTCTCCGCGAAGCTCGGCATCGCCACCGGCCACACCCTGCCGGAGAATTGCCGCATTCATTTTTCCCGCGGCATGACCATCTTTCTGTGGGTGGCGGCGGAGATCTCCGCGCTGGCCACCGACCTGGCGGAGTTCCTCGGCGCCGCTCTGGGCTTCTATCTGCTGTTAGGCCCGCGCCTGATGGCAATGGGAATGACGCGCACGCACGTCCTGCTGCTGGCCGCTTTCGCGTCGGCAGTCTGCGTCTTCCTTATCCTTGCGCTGCAGCAGTGGGGCTTCCGCCAGCTCGAGCTGGTCATCATGGTCTTTGTCGCGGTGATTGGCGGCTGCTACGGGGCGGAGATGTTCTTCATCCACCCGCACTGGGGATCGATCGTGTATCACACGGTGGTCCCGACCCTCGACAGCAAGAGCCTGTATCTTGCCGTCGCCATGCTCGGCGCCACGGTGATGCCGCACGTGGTGTATCTCCACTCCGGCCTGGTGCAGCCACGTGTACAGGCGGAACGCGCGGAGCAGCGTGACGAGTCCGACTTCGTCACGCGGACACGCCTGCTGCGAATGGAACTGTTCGACGTCATTCTAGCGATGAACGGCGCCTGGCTGGTGAACTCGGCGATGATCGTGGTCGCCGCGGCAGCCTTTGCCGGCAAGGGCATGACCAGCATGTCGATCGAAGCCGCACACGCCACCTTGGGCCCGCTGCTCGGTCCGGCGGCGGCGACCATCTTCGCCGTAGCGCTGCTCTCCTCCGGCCTGTCGTCCTCGACTGTCGGCACCATGGCCGGCCAGATGATCCTCGAAGGCTTCCTCCAGGTGCGCTTCTCGATCTTCCTGCGCCGCCTGCTCACGCTGCTGCCGGCACTGATCGTGATCGGCATCGGGCTCGATCCGCTGCGCATCCTGCTGCTCTCCCAGGCTGCGCTCAGCTTTACGCTGCCCTTCGCGCTGATCCCGCTGCTGATCCTGACGCAACGCGCGAAAGTGATGCAGAGGTTCGTGAACGGCCGCATCGTCCAGTCGCTCGGCTGGCTTGCCACAACGATCATCCTGTCGCTAAACGGTGTGCTGCTGTGGCAGTCGCTCGGCGGACACTAGTCCGGTAGGAGGAACTGCCGCAGTATCCGCGCGAACTCAGCGGGGCGGTCCGCCATGGGTGCGTGACCGCAGCCTTCCATCAAAGCACCCTGCGCGCCGGGTATGCAGGCGACCAGTTGCTCGCCGTGTTTCCTGCTGAAAATCCGATCGGCGTCGCTGTAGACAACGAGCGTGGGCGCCTGGATGTCACCGAGCCGCGCGAGCGTGTCGCTGGCCAGCGATGCCTCTACATTCCGGATGAATGCCGAGCCCCGCTGCATCCCACTTTTCATAAGCCACATCTCCGCCGCGTCGCTGAGCGAGACGCGCGCCAGCGGATCCGGGCCCATGGCGCAGAGACAGATCACTTCGGCGAAGACCAGATCGTCGGCAATCTCCTCCCGCAGGCTGATCCAGAGCTCCATTACCGAGCGCGATTGCACGTCGTGTTGAGCCGAGGAGCAGACGAGCACGAGTTTGTCGACGCGGGCAGGAGCGAGCAGCGCTACCTCCTGCGCGATTTTGCCGCCGAGCGAGTGGCCCACGATGCTGGCTCGCTCGAGCTCCAGATGACCCATCAGGGCAAGCACGTCGCCGGCCATGTCGCGTACCGAGTAATCGCGTTTGGCCGCGCTGCTGTTGCCGATGTCACGATTGTCGGGCGTGATGGAGCGCAGCCCGTTCAATTGCGGGACGACAATGTCCCACGTCGCGTGGTCGCTCATGGTCCCGGCGATGAAGAGCACCGGGGAGCCGCTTCCGCTCTCTTCGTACCAGAGGGTCAATCCGTCATGGACACAGGTCGCCATGCCGACAGGATGCACTTTGTAGCGCCGCCCCGCCAATACCGGCGTCATTCTCCGGTCCTACAAGATGGAGTTACACTAGAGGGCGGACATGAACTACCAGCATCCGTCTCCATCCGATGCCCCTCGTATGCAGCGCTTCCGCCGCGGCCGCCACGATCGCGGACGTACAGCCCGCGGGCGCCGTCTCCTCTTCTGAAGATTGCCTGCTCCCGAACACCCTCGCGCCCATTTGGAATTGCACACGTGCGCCCGGCAGGTTCCCTTCGAACTGTTTTGTCATGACACAGGAGATCCGATTCCGATGAACAGCTTTGGCAGTAAATCCACGCTCACCAGCAACGGCAAAACCTACGAGATCTATCGTCTGAAGACGCTTGAGCAGAAGGGCGTCTCGCTGGCGAAGCTTCCCTATTCGCTGCGCATCCTGCTGGAAAATCTGCTGCGCCAGGAGGACGGCAAGTCGGTGACCGCGGCCGATATCGAGTTCCTCGCGAAGTGGCACCCCAAGGCAGAGGCCGATCGCGAGATAGCGTTTATGCCGGCGCGTGTGCTCATGCAGGACTTCACCGGCGTGCCCGCCATCGTCGACCTGGCGGCCATGCGCGATGCGATGAAGAAGCTGGGCGGCAATCCGGAAAAGATAAACCCGCTGCAGCCGGCGGAGCTGGTCATCGATCACTCCGTGCAGGTGGACGAGTTCGGCAACGCGCGCGCTTATGACATCAACGCCGCGATGGAGTTTCAACGTAACCGCGAGCGTTACGCGTTTCTGAAGTGGGGACAATCGGCCTTCCGCAACTTTTCCGCCGTGCCGCCGGGCATGGGCATCTGCCACCAGGTGAACCTGGAATACCTGGCGCGCGTAGTCTTTACGACGGAGGTGAACGGCACGCTGCGCGCGTATCCGGACACGCTGGTCGGCACCGACTCGCACACTACGATGATCAACGGCCTGGGCGTACTGGGCTGGGGCGTGGGCGGCATCGAGGCCGAGGCCGCCATGCTGGGCCAGCCGGTCTCCATGCTGGTGCCGCAGGTGGTTGGATTCCGGCTCACCGGCAAACTGCGCGAGGGCGCGACGGCGACCGATCTCGTCCTTACCGTAACCGAGATGCTGCGCAAGCTCGGCGTGGTGGGCAAATTCGTCGAGTTCTATGGTGACGGGATTGCGGCGCTGCCGCTGGCCGATCGCGCCACCATCGGCAACATGGCGCCGGAGTATGGCGCGACCTGCGGCATCTTCCCGGTCGACGCTGAAACGCTGCGCTATTTGCGGCTGACCGGCCGCAGCGAGGAGCAAGTGGCGCTGGTGGAGGCTTATTACAAGGAGCAGGGACTCTTCCACGCGCCGGGCGCCCCGGAGGCGGAGTACTCGGCGACTATCGAGCTGGACCTCGGGACGGTTCAGCCGTCCGTGGCCGGACCGAAGCGCCCGCAGGATCGCGTGCTGCTGAAGGACGCGGGCGAGAATTTCAAGAAGCTTCTGCCCACGCTGCTGGGGCCAAATGGCAATCAGTCCGCCGCGCGCCAGGTGAGCCGGTGGGAGGGTGAGGGCGGACATCCGGAACCAACCCATGACCATGAGACCGCGGCCAGCGTAAAGCAGCGCTTCGGCGTCGATCCGGACAAGTATCTCGACCACGGCTCAATCGTGATCGCCGCGATTACGAGTTGCACGAATACTTCAAATCCGTCGGTGATGGTGGCGGCAGGGCTGCTGGCGAAGAAGGCGGTTGAGAAAGGCCTGACCGTGCCTCCGTGGGTGAAGACGTCGCTCGCGCCCGGCTCGCGCGTGGTGACCGACTACTATCAGAAGTCCGGCCTGCTGCCGTACCTCGACAAGTTGCGCTTCAACATCGTTGGCTACGGCTGCACGACGTGCATCGGCAACTCCGGGCCGCTGCCGACGGACGTGGCTAAATCCATTGATGAGCACGGGCTGGTCGCCGTTTCCGTGCTGAGCGGCAATCGCAACTTCGAGGGACGCATCAACTCCGACGTACGTGCAAACTATCTGATGTCTCCACCGCTGGTGGTAGCGTACGCGCTGGCCGGCCGCATCGATCACGACTTCGACAACCAGCCGTTGGGCCAGAGCCAAGATAAGGAGCCGGTCTATCTGCGTGACATCTGGCCGACGCAGCAGGAAGTCTCTGAGACGATTGCGCGCTCGATCAGTTCGGAAGCCTTTCGCAAGGAATATGCGACCGTGACCGATGGCGATCAGAACTGGCAGCATCTGAAATTCCCCACCGGCGAGGTCTACCAGTGGGAGCCGGATTCCACGTACATCCGGCAGGCGCCGTATTTCGACAACATGCCGAAGGTGCCCGCTCCGGTTACAGATATCCGCGATGGGCGCGTGCTGGCAGTGCTGGGCGATTCGGTGACCACCGATCACATCTCGCCCGCCGGTTCGATTAAGGCCAATGGGCCAGCCGGTAAATACCTGAGCGAGCATGGTGTGAAGCCGGCGGACTTCAACTCCTATGGCTCGCGCCGCGGCAACCATGAGGTGATGGTGCGGGGGACCTTCGCCAACGTCCGGCTGCGCAACAAGCTGGCGCCGGGCACGGAAGGCGGCGTGACGCGCCTGCTGCCGGAGGGCGAGCAGATGAGCATCTTCGATGCTTCCGTGAAGTATGCCGAGCGCGGAACGCCGCTGGTGATTCTGGCGGGCAAGGAGTATGGCTCCGGCTCGTCACGCGACTGGGCAGCTAAGGGGCCGCGATTGCTGGGCGTGCGCGCGGTGATCGCGGAAAGCTACGAACGCATCCACCGCTCGAACCTGGTGGGCATGGGCATCCTGCCGCTGCAGTTTGAGAATGAGGACACGGTCGAATCGCTTGGCCTGACTGGCGAGGAGACGTACAGCTTTCCCGGTCTCAAGGCACTGCTCGACGCGCGCTTCGCGAATGGCCGCGACTTGACCGTGGAAGTGGCAGACGCGAAGAAACAGAGCCGCACGTTCAAAGTGAAGGTGCGCATCGATACGCCACAGGAAATTCTCTACTATCAAAACGGTGGGATTCTGCAGTACGTGCTGCGGCAGTTGGCCGCGAACTAATGACTTGCGATTCAGCCTCCTGACTAGTATCCTGACTAGTCAGGAGGCTGACTATGTGGCAAGTTCAAGAAGCCAAGGCGAAATTCAGCGAATTCCTTGACAAGGCACTGCAGGAGGGACCGCAGGTGGTCTCCCGGCGAGGGGTAGCAACGGCTGTGCTGGTGCCGATTGAGGAATGGGAGCGGCTGAAGAAGCGCGCACGGCCTTCGTTGAAGGATCTTTTGTTGGCGGATGAGCCTCGATTTGAAATCGATCTGCCACCGCGCGGCGGTTGGAAAAGTCGTCCCATTATCCGCTTTGAGGACGAATAGGTGTTTCTCCTCGATACGAATATCATTTCAGAAACACGCAAACCGCGCCCTCATGGGGCTGTTCTTGCTTGGCTGAGGATAATTCGCCCCGAGGACCTGCTGTTATCCGCCGTCACTCTGCTCGAATTGCAGCAAGGCGCAGAACGAACCAGACGCCAGGATGCCGCGACTGCACAGCGACTTGACCTTTGGATTACCAGCCTTTCGGAAACGATGACAATCGTGCCGGCGGATGGAGATGTGTGCCGCGAAACAGCACGCATCATGGTAAGCAAGTCGCCTGATCTCTTTCAGGATGCGTTCATTGCAGCTACTGCACGCGTGCGCCGCCTCACGGTTGTAACCCGCAACGTGCGCGACTTTTCCCAATTCGACGTTTTGACCTTCAATCCATTCAAACATCAGAATTAGAGACCGCTCAGCGCCGCACCTCCAGCATCACCAGCGAATCCACCGGCAGGTCCACATCGATCTTGCCCTCGCGCAGCGTCGTCGTTTCTGGAGACGCCAGCCTGGACGCCTCATTCAACTCCTGCACCTGCGCCTCGGTCGGATAACGCGGACTCCCCATCTTGCGATACGCCGCGAGCGTATTGCCGTGCGTGGGATCGAGGCGCGTGATGCTCACCTGAGCATTGCCGGGCACGTGCTCGAAGCTGAGTTGTATATGTTTCTCCACGCCCGAACCGCCAGGCTGATGCGCGCCGGGCGGATCGGTCATGTTCCACACTGCAACCACCAGCGTCCCGTCGGCACGGCGTGTGACCAGGGCATTCTTCGAGGGATTCGCCAGGCGCTCGTCGCCGAGATGATGCAGCATGGCGAAGGCGTTGAAGCTGGGCTTGCGGATGCTCCAGGGCGCGATCAGGCCGAAACCGCCATCGAAGGGCTCGCGTTTGGGCCCGTCCTCTTCAAAGACATCATCGAATGTCCAGAAGGACATCATGTTGGCGAGGCCGTCGCACTCGCGGATGGTGTTCGCCACCGCCGGCCCGACGAAGGTCGTGTCGCGTGCCGCATCGATGCCGATCACGTTCCACTCGGTGACGAACCAGGGGACCTGAGGCATGGGCGAGGCAGCGATCTGCTGCTTCACGTGCGCCATGGCGGCGCAGAGACGATCGTCCATCGAAGGCAGGTTGCTCGGCGTGAACGTGTGCTCGTAATTTTCGTCGGCGTAGCCGTGGGTGGAGAGGAAGTCCACCGGCACGTCGTTGTCGTGCATATGCTTCAGGAACTCCGGCACCCACGCCTCAGCAGCCGCCGCCGGACCACCGACGCGCAGCCGCGGGCTCACCGACTTCAGCGCGCGCGCGGTGTGGCTGTACAACTCAAAATATGTCGACTGCTTGGGCTGGCCGACCCAGAAATCGATGTTGGGTTCATTCCAGACCTCGAAGTACCATTGCGCGACCTCGTCGATGCCGTAGCGCGCAACCAGGTTTTTCGCAAGGGCTTGGATCAGCGCATCCCAGCGCGCATAATCCTTGGGCGGCGCGACGTTGGGCTTGTACCAGAAGGCGTGCGGCGCCGGATGAGCTGCGAGTTGCTTGGGCATGAAGCTGATCTCGACCATCGGGCGCACGCCGCGCGCGAGCAGGCCGTCGTAGATC
>DATBCB010000258.1:0-4372 GCA_036270675.1 Acidobacteriaceae bacterium
GAGCACTGGACCGGTCCGATAGAGCCTCTTCTAAGCGTGAATCGGGCTGCCCATTTGCTAGGCATCTCTGTCAAAACCCTTCGAGACTGGATCCAATATCGCCGGATCGACTACGTGAAGGTGGGAACAAGAGTCATGATCCGCCCGGAGACAATTCGCAAATTCATTGCAGACAATACTAGGCATGCGGAAATTGCATGAAAATATTCAAGCGTCCCGGGAGCCGCTTTTACGCGTACAAGTTCCAATACAAGGGCAAGGAATACTACCGATCCACCGGCACCATCAATCGACGTGATGCCGAGGACATCGCGGCGGCCGCGCGCAGGAGCATCATCCGCCAATTGGCCGGCCTGGAGGAGGCCGAACCCCAACAAGCGCCCAAAGAGGCGAAGAGTGTCCCCACCCTTCGCCAGTTCCAATCCATCTTCAATGCTTGGGTCGGTACTGCAAAGGAAGAACAACAGGGGACGGTGAAGTTTTATCGGGAAAGCTACCAAAAACTGCTCGACTACGGCCCGTGGGCCGATCTGCGACTGGATCAAATCGACGAGCCGGGAATCGAAGCCTTTAAGAGTTGGGCACTGAAGCACGCCGGACGCCGCCGAGGAGGCAAACGGACGCCGGTGAGTAAGACCACCGTGAATCGATACTTGGCCACACTCAGGAAGGCGCTCCGCTACGCGCATCGCAAGCTCAAGCTGATCGAAAGCCTGCCGGTGATCGAGCAGTACAGCAAGGACGAAGGGGCAGAGCGCGAGACTGATTATGTCTTCAGCCCGACAGCCTATTCCGCTTGGATTGAGGCTGCGCCCGAGCCACTGCGTTCGACCTCCATCCTGGCGCGTAGATCGGGAGTCTGTCGCGGCGAGATGCTGAAGCTCATGCGAGATTGCGTTCATCTCTATTCCGAGCCACGTGCGGAGACCATTTGGGGTCGGGTGTTGATCAAGCGGGGCCTGAAGAGGAGAGCGCGCAAACGGGAACTACCCGTCTGTTTCGAAATGAAGAAAGTCTTGGAGCAGCTATTGGCAGCATCCGGGTGCGACTACGTGTTCACCCATCCAGGACATCCTGATCGGCCACTCGGCCCTTGGGTTCTCGAAACCCAGATTGGCGAAGTGCGAAAGAAGATCCCAACCCACCCCGATGCGGGCCTCCATGCGCTGCGCCACACCTTCCTCACAGAAGCTGGCGAATACACGGATCCCTTTACGTTGCAGTACGTAGCGGGGCACGATAACATCAAGACAACGATGCGCTATGTCCACCCTCAGGCCAACGCCGTTGATAAACTGTTTCTGCGGCTGGCAGATCCGGATCGCGAAGACGGCTTCGCGCTCCAGCGCCAGGTGCGCAGAGTCGGTGCAAAATCCGGTGCAGTGGCAAACAGGCAGCGACGCCATAGCGCATAAGTAGTTGAAAATAAGTAAGTTCTAAAGTGCGGAAGTGGTGAAATTGGCAGACACACCATCTTGAGGGGGTGGCGCCGAGAGGCATGGGGGTTCAAGTCCCCCCTTCCGCACCAGACTGAATCCTCAACTTTCCGGCTGAGAGCCGGAGCGAATTTTGGACCGTGCGCCCCCTGACGGCTTATCGTTTTCAGGACCGCAGCTCCTATTAGAAAGCAGTTGCATGATCATCTTCCTGACCATCATTCACGTCATCGTCTCTGTCTTCATGATCGCGGTTATCCTGCTGCAGCAGGGCAAGAGCGCGGATCTCGCCGGCGCCTTCGGCGGCCAGGGATCGCAGACTGCATTCGGTCCTCGCGGCGCCGCCAATCTGCTCACCCGCATGACCACCTGGGCAGCGATCATCTTCACCGTCACATCGATCTCTCTGTTCGTCCTCATCGGCAAGCGCGCCGGCGGCGGCTCCGTGCTCGAAGGAACACCCACCGCGCCTATCCACCAGCAGGCGCCCGCCCACCCCGCACCGAAGAAATAGCATTCACCGGAATCGCACAGAGGCGGCAGACAATCGTCTGCCGCTTTCGTTTCCGCGAAGTGAATATGCTCTAAACTGTTGGGCGAGATGAAAGCCCTTTCCCGCGCCGCCACCTTTTTCCCTGCGCTGCTCGTCCTACCAGTCATGCTCCAGGCGCAACCCACCGTCCACAACGAGCACACGCCACCCGAGCGGGTAGCCGCACAAACTGCGCCAACCCATCCCGCTGGACCCACAGTCCATCCCGACGGCTCCATCACCTTCCACTTCCCCGCTTCAGGCGCGAAGAACGTGCTGCTCGATCTCGAAGGCGCCGACCCCCAGCCCATGACCCAGGGAGCCGACGGCGTCTGGACCCTCACCACCGCACCACTTCAGCCGGAGTTCTACGGTTACGGATTCCGCGCCGACGGAATCGACTATCTCGATCCCGGCAGCGTGCTCATCAAGCCAAACCTGCTCAATATCCAGAACGAAATCGAAGTCCCCGCTCCCCAGCCCATGGACTGGGATATGCAGAACGTCGCCCACGGCATCGTGCATCATCACTTCTACCAATCGCAGACGCTCGCGCGGCAAAGCGACTTCTACGTCTACACGCCGCCCGACTACAACCCCAAGAAAAAGTATCCGGTACTGTATCTTTTACACGGCTATAGCGACGATGCAAGCGGATGGACGGCCGTCGGCCGCGCCAACACCATCCTCGACAACCTCATCGCGCAGAACAAGATCAAGCCCATGATTGTCGTCATGCCGCTCGGCTACGGCACCATGGACATGATCACCCACACCTGGACCGCCTGGAGCGACAAAGCGCTGGTCGATCGCAACTTCACTCTCTACACCCAGATCCTGCTCACAGAAGTGAAGCCGCAAGCGGAAAATATGTACTCCATATCGAAGGACCGCAAGGACCACGCCATCGCCGGGCTCTCCATGGGCGGCGGCGAAAGCCTGCGCACCGGCCTCAACCATCTCGACGACTTCGCCTGGATTGGCGCCTTCTCCTCTGCCGTGCCCGACAACAACTACGAGCAGGTCTTCCCCAGCCTCGCCTCCGAGGTGCAGAAGAATAAGGACCGCCTCAAGCTATTGTGGGTCGCCTGCGGCACTGACGATCACCTCATCACGTCCAACCGCGCCTTCACCGCATGGCTGAAACAGCAGCAGATTCCCGTGACCGTCATCGAAACCCCAGGCCGCCACACCTGGATGGTATGGCGCGACAACCTCATCAACTTCACGCCACTGCTGTTCCAGCAGTAGCGCGTCGGTCATGTTGTTCCGCTGCCATCCGTCATGAGTACGACGGATAAAAATCCGGTGTACGTGCCGTAGAGGTCTGCGAGCGGCGAGGAACGATTTCCCGTATTGCGGGTCGTCGGACACGGGAGGACATCATCTCATGCTCCGCCTTCACGCTCGCTTCGTGGGCGCTCCGGCCGGCGGCATAACGCCTTCCATCACTGGCTCTGGGCAATCGTGCGATAACTACGCCAAGAGTAGTATGCGACACGGTGACGAATGACGATCACTCTTCGCGCAGCACTTTAGCTGGGTCGGTCGTGGCGGCGCGGAGTGCCGGTCCGAGACAGGCTCCTGTGGCTACGACTACGACCAGCAGCACGATCGCGGCGTAGGTCTCCGGGTCCGTTGGAGTGACGGCGTACAGCATTCCCTGGATCAGGTGGCTGGCGACAAGGCCCATGGCTAATCCTGCGATGCAGCCGATACCGACGATCCGAAGCCCCTGGGTGAGCAGGACGGCAACGATCTGCGGGCGCGTCGCGCCGATAGCCAGGCGGAGGCCCATCTCTCGGCGACGCATGCGGCCGAGATAGCTGAGCGTGCCGTAGAGGCCGAGGCAGGCGAGCGAGATCGCGGTCCCGGCGAAGAAAGTCAGGACCAAGGTGCGGAGGCGGTTCTCCGTGAGCGAGTCGCTGATGTGGTCCTCGAGCGCCGAGAGGCCGAAGACGGAGCGCGACGGCTCGATCCGGTGGAGCTTCATGCGGATGGTATCGACAAGCGCCATAGGGTCGCCATGTGTGCGGACGAGGAACCACGGCGACGGCGAGGGGGCGCTGATGCAGGGGTAGACGGTGGGCGAAGGCGCGGCGTTGACGCCGTTTTCGCGCGCGTCACCGACAACGCCACGAACGACCGCGCTGGGCATGACCACGTCCTGCGCCACGGTGTGCAGGTGGCTGCCGATGGGCGTGACGTGCTGCAGATAGCGGCTGGCGAAGCTATGGTTGACGAGCACGGAGGGCGGCCCGCCATCTTCGGCGCAGTCCTGGCCCTGCAATACGGGGATGCCAAGAGTGCGGAAGTAGCCGGAGGAGACGATGTGGGTGATGGCCATGATCTTATGGCTCTCGTCCTGTTCGCCTTCTGCGAGACTCAGCTCGATCTGAGCCTG
>DATBCB010000259.1:0-1577 GCA_036270675.1 Acidobacteriaceae bacterium
CAACCGCACCGGGTGCCCCAGGTCCCTGTGTCGGGACATGGGATGTCACAACTCTCAAAATCTCGTCATCCCGACCGAAGTGGAGGGATCTGCTGTTCCTTCGCTCTCAGTGCCCCTCTTGCTGACCCTGATTGCCCGCCCCATGCCGCTCCAGAATGTAAGCCGTGTCCTTCAGCGCATGACCAGTCAGCATCGCGACCACCTCAGCATCGCGCTCCACGACGCCCGCCTCGCGCAGCTTCTTCAGCCCCGCCAGCGTCGTCGCCGATGCCGGCTCGCATCCAATGCCGTCGCGCCCAATCGCTGCCTTCGCCTCGCCAATCTCTTCATCCGTCACATCCATCACCGAGCCGCCCGTCGACACCACGCCATGCAGCGCCTTGCGCCATGAGCGCGGATTGCCAATGCGAATCGCCGTCGCGCGTGTCTCCGGATCGAGTGGTTCCAGCATCGCATCTCGATTCGTCGCGCGCTCGCGCCACAGCCGCGCAAACGGATTCGCCCCCGCGGCCTGCACGACGATCAGCTTCGGCGCGCGCTCGATCAGCCCCCACCGCAGCAGCTCATCGAAGGCTTTTCCGAACGAAGCGCTGTTGCCCAGGTTCCCACCCGGCACTACCAGATATTCCGGCGCACGCCAGCCGCGCTCCTCCATCACCTCGTACATGCAGGTCTTCTGCCCCTCGATGCGAAACGGATTCACCGAGTTCAGGAAGTAAACCTCTTCCGGCGGCAGTGCCAGCAGCGTGTTCAGCGCATCGTCGAAGCTGCCATTCACTTCGACAATCTCAGCGCCAAAATCCAGCGCCTGCGCCAGCTTGTTCATCGATACCTGGCCCGCCGGCAGATACACGCGCGCCACCACGCCCCCGCGCGCCGCATACGCCGCCAGCGAAGCCGCCGTATTTCCCGTCGATGCGCACGCCACCACCTTTGCTCCTAAGTAGCGCGCCTCGGTCATGCCCGTCGTCATGCCCAGATCTTTGAAGCAGCCGGTCGGGTTCCATCCCAGATGCTTGAAGTGCAGCTGCGTCACGCCGGCAAACTCCGCCGCACGTTGTGCGCGCACCATCGGCACATTGCCCTCGCGCAAGGTAACCACATGCTCGGCTGCGTACTGCGGCAGCGCCTCACGGAATCGCCACACCCCGCTCGCGTCAATCGCCGCAAAGGATCGCCGCCGCTCCGACCATAGCGTCTTTAGCCGAGCCGCATCCTGCTTCGGCGCATCGACCACCACTTCCAGCAGCTCGCCGCACTTCGGGCAGGCCATCAACGGCGTATGCAGCTCGAACGTCGCGCCGCACGCGGCGCCAATGCAGTGCAGGTGAGTCACGCGCGCTTCCTCAGAATGGGCAGGCACAACGGCGGCTGTGCCAGGAAGTGCAGCTTGCCAATCTCCGCCAGTGCCGCATCCAGCGCCTGCTGGCTGCACGGCTCCAGCGTGATGGCAAACGGCAGCGCCTCACGCGAGTGCCCCGGCAACTGCAGCACCGCATCCACATTGATCGCATACGTCGCCAGCACCTGCGAGATCGCCGCCAGAATGCCGGGCCGGTCGCGCACCAGATAGCGCG
>DATBCB010000260.1:0-8566 GCA_036270675.1 Acidobacteriaceae bacterium
AGGAAGATTATTCAGGATGAGATTGGACGGATGAGCATTCATTTCACTCCTTGGCTTCGGACGCGCGCGCAAAGGAGACTTCCCCGTCCAGCGTGCGGAGAGAGGAATTGCGTACCGTGTCCCCACACTACTCGGATTTGAGGCTGGCGGCGGATCGAAAGGGGTATATGGCGCCAATTGTCGTCCAAGCGACACACATACCCCGTGGGAAGCTAGCAAGATTTGGGTATCTGAACCGTCCCCTGGAGAAATCAAGGTCGACCGATGCTTTTACGCCGCCGCCCGCGATTGCTGTGCTATGGACACGATGGAATGCTGCTCTATACCCGGAAGCTGATTCTGGAGGGGGAGTTTTCTGTCGAGAGGTGTGAAGACCTCGACGGGCTGGCAGAGGTTCTATCGCGCGGTCCCTTGGATCTTGTCCTCGTGTGCCACTCAGTGCCGCAGGAGGAGTGTGACGAGGTCATTGAGAAGGTCCGCGCGGAATCGCCTGCGGCGAAGGTGCTGGTCCTCCACGAATCCGTTGGTGGAACCTGTTCGGCGCACTCCGATGCGACCATGGACAACCTGGAAGGGCCACCTGCACTGCTGCACGAAATCCATGCGCTGTTGGGGATGGCGACCGGTCAGAACGAGATGGCCGGCGAATCGTCCCGGGGCAAAATCGTGTCCTTTAGCGATTTCCACTCAGCCCGCCGCCCAGCGTGAAATGCCGCAATTGAGCCGTGGATTGCCATAACTCCCCGAGCGACTGAATGTAGGCGAGCTGCAACTGAAACAACGTGCGCTGTGAGACCAGCACCTGCGGATAGGCAGCGGCCATCTGCCGGTAGCGGTCGCGGTAGAGCTCATAGGCGCGCTGTGCGCGGGGCAGCAGATCACTTCGATAGCGCTGGGATTGTGTGGCAGCGATGGTGTACTGCGCAAGGAGCGGCGCGGCGGAGTGGCGCAGCGCGAGGCGGACGCGCTCGGCTTCTGCCTGTGCCTGCGCGACGGCGGCCTGCGCAGCGGCGATGTTGCCCTGATTGCGATTCCAGAGCGGCAGGTCGATCGACGCGGAGGCGAAGGACTGCGCTCCGGTGGCGATGTTGGGGTTTTGCCGGATGAGCTCATTGTTCCACTGCTCGCCGGCGCGGAGCGTGAGGTCGGGGACGATCTCGCGGTGCGCGCTGCGAAGCTGCGCTTCGGCCAAGTGGATGGCCTGATCGGCGCGCTGGACGGCGGGGCTCTGCACAAGGATTGTGTCGAGCGATGGCGGCTCGGCCGGCGCCGCGGCGAGATCGCCCGCGAGACGGGTGAGCGGCAGATCGGGCTGGCCGGCAGCGGCAGTGAGCTGGTGGAAGGCTGCGATGTAGCGGCGCTGCGCGGTGAGGGTGTCGAGCGCGGCCTGCTCCTGCTCGACTTCCGACTCGAGGGCGTCCGGTGCATCGGCCTGGCCGACGTTGACGAGTTGATGCGCGGTTTCGGCGGCCGCGGCGGCGATGGCGGTGAGTTGTTTGCGAGTCTCGATCTCCTGCTGAAGGGCGAGTGCGGCGTAGAAGCTGCTTTCGAGATCGCCCTCGATGCGCTGCTGCTGCTCGGTGAGGGCGAGTTCGCCGGTGTGCTGCTGCGCGCGATACGCATCGCGGCGCAGGCCGAGCTTGCCGCCGAGCGGGATGGTTTGCTGGACGAAGCCGCCCTGCTCACCGCCGCCATAGGAGCCGCCGCGGATCTGATCGCCTTCGTAGCCGATGACGGGATTGGGCAGAAGGCTTGCTTGCTTTGCCTGGCCGGCGCTTTCGGCGATTGCAGCTTGCGCCGCACGAAGTATGGGGTTGTGGGCGCGGGCTGTGGTGAGCAACGCGGCGAGCGTGAGGGGTGCGCGGCTGGCGCCTTCCGCGAGGGGATCGGGCTCGGTAACGGATGGCGGCGAGGGCGGATTCGAGAAGGACGTTGCGGGCATCTGCATGTCGGGCATGGATGATTGGGCGAGCGTGGTGGATGCGGACAGCAGGAGGGCGGCCCAGAGCAGTGTCAGCAGGAGCTTCATCGGCTGCCTCCCTGCATCTGCATTCCAGGCATAGGCTGATTGTCATCATGATGGTTACGAATCGACTGCATCATGCGATCGTAGTCAGACTTCGGCATTACGCGCAGCAGCGTCATCATGCCCTGCATCTGGGCACTCCATCCGGGGAGCAGGCCGGCGGTCGCTGGAGTTGCGACCATCGCATCCATGTTCATCATGCTGCCTTCCATGTAGGCGTCCTGCGGAAAGTTGGGGACGCTGTTGGCGTTGGGCGCGATCTCGTTCGGCTGCATCTGCATTCCCTGTTCCATCTGCATCCCCTGTCCCATCTGCATTCCGGACATCGACTCGTGCATTGCGTGCTGCGAGAGCGGGCCGTTGGTGGTGGCCATGTCGCTGGTAGACGCGACGCCCATGCCGCGGCCGAGTGAGGGGCCGTAGTCGTCGCCCATGGGAACGGTTGGAGTGCCTTGCAGCATGCCCATGCTGGTGTTCATGTCGATACCGGCGGGGATACCCGCACCCTGGCCTGCATTCATGCCGGGCATCGCGGCACCCGTGCGCGTTATGCGGCCGACGGTGGAAGACATCTGGTTCATGTTGTGGTGGGGGAGATGACAGTGGAGCATCCAGTCGCCGGGATTGTTGGCGACGAATTCGATGTCGCGCGACTGTGCGACGCCGACGAGCACAGTGTTGCCGGGCCACCATGCGGTCTCCGGGATGCGGCCGCCTTCGGTGCCGGTGGTGTAGAAGGTGTGGCCGTGCAGGTGCATGGGGTGATGGTCCATGCCGAGGTTCACGAAGCGGATGCGCACGCGGCTGCCCAGCGGCACGATCATAGGCGTGATGGCGGGGCCGGCCTTGCCGTTAAAGACCAGCCAGTTGTACTCCATGCTCATGGAGTTGGGGATGGTGTTCGATGGGAGCACAGCGTACTCCTGCAGGTGGATGAGGAAGTCGTAATCGACCGTGGGCTGATAGGGCGCGGCAGGATGCATGATGAAGCCGCCGAGCATGCCGATCATCTGCTGCATGGCCATGTGCGAGTGGTAGAAAAACGTGCCGCTCTGGTGGATGTGGAACTCGTAGACGAAGCGGCCGCCGGGTAGTACGGGTTGCTGCGAGATGCCGGGCTGGCCGTCGTAGCGCACCTGATCTTCGAAGCCGTGCCAGTGGATGGAGGTGGGTTCGGGGAGATGGTTGTCAAAGACGACGCGCACTTGATCGCCCTGGTTGACCTGAATCGTCGGGCCGGGCGCAGAGCCGTTGAAGCCCCACAGGTCGAGCGTCCGGTTGGGCAGGATGGATTGCTTCACCGGCTCGGCAATGAGATTGAAGACCTTGACGCCGTTCTCAACGGTGAATCGGAGATCGCGACTATCTGGAGTGACGACGGGGACATTGCGCTCTGGTCTGGCACCACTGCGAGCCGCGTCCTTCTTTGCCAATTCGAGGATGGGACGGGCGCTGCCGGAGTCCGGACCGCGGTGGGTTGCTTCATCGGCGAAGAGCTGCGGTGGGGCTGCGAGGCCAGCGCCAAGCCCGACACCGAGCCCGAGGGCGCGCTGGAGAAAGCTGCGTCGATTACTCATGGGAATTTCCTGACGTGTGACGTGTTTCTAAGACAGACGGTTACGCGCATGACATGCACGATGACCGCGAAACGCAGGAGAGGGATGAACTAGATGCGAAGTGGAGCGGCGGCAAGCCCCGAGTTTCGTCCAGGCCGCGCGCTATCGAGGTGCCGCCTCGCAGCAAGATGCGGCGGCGCGCATTTGCCGACAAGGACGGCAATCTGCGCCGCATCATCGCCGGCAGATGTATGCACTCGCTGGAGGACAGCCGACGCGTCACCGGCGGCTGTCGAAGCCTGACAGATCGCTCGACGAGAGCTGTGACAGCACCCAGAGAGGGCCGCGCAGCGTGGGCGGACACTCTGCTTCTGCGATGCCTGTGACGACATAAGGCCGCTGCAGTGTATGGCGCAGAGGGCCGTCGTTACAGGTGCGAGCACCAGCGTAAGCAGCAGCAGTACGGCGAGGTAGGCGCGGCGCAGCATCATCGGCAGGGAGCGAGCGAAATCAGTGTATCGCGCTGAGACATTGATCGACGAGACATTGATCGACGATCGACGCGCGAATGAACCGCAACAACAACAGTAGCAGGTATGGCTGCAAGGAGGATGTTTTGGCTAAGTTCGTGGTGGCAGCGAGTCCGGTCCCGGGGCATGTAGGCCCGATGTTAAACGTCGTACGGACGCTGGTTGGGGCTGGACATGAGGTGGTCGTGAACACGGGTGAGCGCTTTCGCCGGCAAGCGCTGGCTACCGGCGCGCGATTCGTTCCGCTGATGGGCGGTGCGGCATTCGACTATCAGGAGTTGGCTGCCGCGCCCCGCCGCATGAACTTGCAGCCAGGTCCGGAGATGATGCGTTTCAGTATTGAGCGCGTCTTCGCGAATCCGATCCCGGACCAGGCGCGTGGGATAGAAGCGATCCTGCGTGAGTTCCCTGCTGACGCCATCCTGACGGACACGATTTTCCTGGGAACGCTCCCCTTCGCCTCCCGACCGCGAGAACAGCGGCCGGCACTGGTGCGTTGCGGCACCACCGTACTGACGCTGGGCGATCCAGCGATCGCGCCCTTCGGCGTGGGGCTCCCACTCGCATTCAGCGAACGGGACCTCGAACGGTACGCTGCGCTGAAGCTGCAGTTGAGGGAGCAATTCATCGACTTCTCCAATGCAGTAGTAAATCGCAAGGTGGTGGAAGCAGGCGGGGCAGAGCTCTCGTCGGACTTTCTGGACGCCATGGTAACGGAGATGGACCTGAACCTACAGTTCACCGTGCCATCCTTCGAATATCCGCGCACGGCGATGCCGGAAAACGTTCGGTTCGTGGGCGCGATGCTGCCCCCGCCGACCACGCAATTCGAAAGGCCAGAGTGGTGGGGCGAGTTGGAGAGCGGGCGGCCGGTGGTGGTGGTGACTCAGGGCACGGTAGCGAACATCGATCTGGGCCACCTGATGGGTCCGACTCTCGCCGGCCTGGCGGAGCAGGACGTGCTGGTCATAGCAGCGACCGGTGGACCCTCTGCTGATGCGGTCCCAGGGCCGAAGCCGGCGAATGCGCGCATCGTGGATTTTGTGCCCTTCGATAAGCTGCTGCCTTATGCATCCGTGCTGGTGACGAATGGCGGGTATGGAGCGGTCAACCACGCCTTGAGCCTGGGAATCCCTGTGGTCGGCGCGGGCAAGACCGAGGACAAGGCGGAGGTCACGGCACGGCTGGAGTGGGCAGGAGTGGGCATCAATCTAAATACCGCCATGCCGAGTCCAATGATGGTGCGCGACGCAGTGCGGCGAATCCTGGATTATCCCGACATCTACACCGCAGCGCTCGAGTTGCAGGCAGAGTATGCAGGCTACGACGCCCGTCACAAAGTGCTGACGGCGTTGGATGAGGTGGTGGGGTTGGGGTTATTTGTCGGCCCCAGAGAAATCGGCCCAAGAGAAATCCATGCTGTGCGGCCTCGTCAGCGTAAGCTCTGGGCGGTGGGTGGCGGCAGATGACGGTGGCCGTGCAGCAATTGCGCGACCGAGAAAAAGAGCAACCAGAGGCCGAGCATTGCGGCGAGAATGCGGAGGATAAGGACGGTCGTACGGCGCCGATCGACATGATCGTGTCCGGCGTGCGCCTTATCCACCGTTGGACTGGTTGCCGGACGCAGACCGATACCCGGGCCGAAGGCGGCCATGAGCAGGAGCGCGATGCTGATGATGATGCGGACGTAGAGCACAGTGATGGCTCCCTTTTTACACCTAAAATGCGACCGGCTCCACTTAACTAGATGCTGCGACGGGCTGGCGGGTCACGGTAAACTACTAAGGAGGGCGGGGGTTGGGACGCGATGAGGTGGTTCCGGTGGATTTGGCTGGCGGCGACGCTGGCGCTGTTGGGCGAGGCCTTTTATCAGGCGATGTACCTGGCGCCGACCGAGGCGACCATGGGCGACATTCAGCGGATTTTTTACTATCACTTTCCCTCTGCGATGCTGACCTTCCTCTTCTTCTTTATCAGCTTCGCTGCGTCGATCGTGTACCTGGTGGTGCGCCATCGCGATCCGCTGCGGGCGATGAATGCGGATGCGCTGGCGCTGGCGGCGGCGGAGATGGGCGTGATCTTCTGCACGGCGGTGCTGATCCAGGGACCGCTGTGGGCGCGGCCGGTGTGGGGCATCTGGTGGACCTGGGACGCGCGGCTGACCAGCACGCTGGTGATGTGGCTGATCTATTGCTCGTATCTGCTGGTGCGGCGCTTTGCCGCGGGACCGCAGATGCAGACCCTGGCGGCGGTGGTGGCGATCTTTGGCTATGCGGATGTGCCGATCGTCTACTACTCGACGCAATGGTGGCGCACGCAGCATCCTTCGCCGGTGATTGCCACCGGCGGCCTTGACCGGAGCATGTGGCCGGCGGTGTGGTGGAACCTGGCGGCATGGCTGGCGTGGGGGCTGATGGTGATGGCGTTTCGATATGCGATTGAGCGCAGACGGCAGCTACGCGAGCAGAACGAGGCGCTGCACGCGCTGGAAGCGACGCTTGAGGCGACGCCGTGGAAGGAGAACGAGTGATGGCGCATCGGCATCTGATTCTGGCTTACGTGCTGACGTGGGTGCTGCAACTGAGCTATGTGGGGTTTCTGGCGGTGAAGTGGCGAGGCGAGAAGCGCGCTGATCGCTCGTTGGGATCGCCACTTCTCAAGAGAGAGATGTGAGCACCCGGGCTTCGCTTTTCAAATGAGATTTGGGGCGCCGCGACTCAACAGCAGATGCTTCGAGCAGATCCTTCGACTGCGTTTGGACGTTACGTTCCAGACAGTGCTCAGAATCACAATCGTGCCGATGTGAGCAAGACTCTTCGGCCAGAGATTCCCTATTTGGGAAAAAGCAACGAAGCTGACTCGGAAGAGGCAGCTTCGTTGTCCGAGGAAGGGTACCGCAGGGCGGATTGCAGTCCGCCGGAGCTCACTTGCGTGACTCTGGGAGGGTAGACGGTCCGCCTTTCTGGGAAGTTTCATGGCGGTCGCCGTGGGAGAGAGTTCTCTCCCACCTTCGAGGGAGAATCTGAACTGAAAAGAGGGATTCAAGGGCCGGGCGAGTGGAGCGATGATCGTCGTGTCAGGAGCCGCACCCCCAAAGAGCAGCGCCTGAAAAGCCGAACGGCAATAAGACCGCAGGCTCTCATCTCGACTAGCCTCCCAGAGGCCACCGGCGGGTGGCCTTTATTTTTTGCTCGCTGATCTCTTCTGGCTGACATTAAGAAACCATAAAAACCGGGCTCCGGCATGAGAATCATTTTTCCCTCTGACCGCTGCGAGATGGCGGGGGCATCTCGGCGTGGCCTTTTCTTAACAAAAGGCCACATAGGCTTCTTCTGACCGCTCTGCTCCTACAGCAAAAATGCTCCATCGCGGATGCGGCGGTACACTTGGAGGTTCGGGGGATAGACGCTCATGCTGGTAGTGATGAAGCCGCACGCGACAGCCGCAGAGGTGCAGGCGGTCTGCGATCGGATCGAAAGACTTGGTTACCGGCCGCATCCGATGCCGGGCGCGCAGCGAACCGCCATCGGCATCACGGGAAACCAGGGGGCGGTGGAGCAGGATGCGCTGGCCGAGATGTCCGGCGTGGCGGAAGTCATCAAGGTCTCGAAGCCCTACAAGCTGGTAAGCCGCGACGTGAAGGAAGAGGACACGGTGATCCGCTTCCCGGGAACGGATGCCGTGATCGGCGGCCGGAACATCGCCGTGATTGCCGGACCGTGCTCGATCGAAGGCCGCGAGCAGGCCTTTGCGGTAGCCGAGCAGGTGGCCAGGGCGGGCGCGCAATTCCTGCGCGGAGGTGCCTACAAGCCGCGAACCTCTCCGTATGCTTTTCAGGGAATGGGCGAGGCAGGGCTGCGCATCATGGCCGAGGTGCGGGAGCGCTTCGGATTGCGCATCGTGACCGAGGCGCTGGACAACGAGTCGCTGGAGCTGGTCGAGGAGTACGCGGACATGATCCAGATCGGCGCGCGCAATATGCAGAATTATTCCCTGCTGAAGCGCGCGGGCCGCTCGAAGCTGCCGGTGCTGCTGAAGCGCGGACTGTCGGCCACGCTCGAAGAGCTGCTGATGGCGGCCGAATACGTGATGAGCGAAGGCAATTACCAGGTGGCGCTGTGCGAGCGCGGCATCCGCACCTTCACCGATCACACGCGCAACACGCTGGACCTGAGCATCGTGCCGGCGGTGCAGCGGCTGAGCCATCTGCCGATCGTGGTGGACCCGAGCCACGGCACGGGCAAGCGGGACAAGGTGCTGCCGCTGGCGCGCGCCGCAGTCGCCGTGGGCTGCGATGGCCTGATCGTCGAGGTGCATCACGCGCCGGACCAGGCGCTCTCTGACGGCGCGCAGTCGCTCTACCCGGAGCAGTTCGCGCAGTTGATGGACGAGTGCTCGCGGATCGCAGAGGTGGTGCATCGGCGTATTCCGCGGGGCATCGAGGTGACGGCGCA
>DATBCB010000261.1:0-3719 GCA_036270675.1 Acidobacteriaceae bacterium
AATCTGCATCCCGAGAACGTTGTCACCTATGAACTGCGCGGGACGGCCACGTCTCTTGAGGAGGCTAGCAGAGAGGTTGCATCCTGCGGTGGAAGTGTCGATCTGTCGCAAATGCGCGACAAGGAATACGCTTCTTTCGATGCCCTGCAAGCATCTTTGCTGAACTGCCATAAGCAACGTCCGAAGGTTACATTTCACCACCTGCCCATCGCGACGCTCCGAGCTTTCACGGGAAACACTCGCAGCGTTGCCGAAACGCTTCACCCCTTACGCGAGGCGGGACTGCGCTCGGTCAGCGCCAACTTCAATCCCATCCAGATCTCTGCCGCCTCTACCGCTGACCTCGTTGCCCTGCTCCGCGCAGCCGCGCAATGCGATCTCTTCGTCTCCATCTCCATCACGATCGGCAACTCGGAATCGTTGGAACAGCGGGTCAACACAATAGCAATGGTGCGTACTCTCCAGCAGGAGTCGAATGCGATTCATGCCGCCCTGTTGCGCGTCCATCATGCTGCCACGGCGGAGGCACGCCGCGAAGAAGAAGCAACCGCGGTGGACTATCTGAAGACCCTGGCGGTCACGCGGCTCTTCCTCGATAACGTCGAGCACCTGCAAACCGACTGGTCAGTGATGGGTCCCAAGGTCCTCGAACTGGCGCTGCATTTCGGCGCAGACGATGCCGGCTCGGTCCCCAGTTCCCAGGCAGGCAGCCCTGAGCCATCCCACCACGGCGGCCAGTCCGAGCTGCGCCGTATCATCCGCGATGCGGGCTTTCGCCCGGTGGAGCGGGATGCGCTCTTTCACCAGAGCCTGCTGCGCTAGCGCCGCGACAAACACATACAATCGCAAAACACGTACAATCTCTGATGCGAGCCGTTTTCGGGCCTCATGCCCGCATGCCGGCCCCTACAAGAGATGCCACTGATCGAGCTTGCAGCGTTCCTCCAGCACACAGCCGTGAATGCCGGGCTCTGGCTCTATACGCAGCGCGGCGTCGGCCACTACCTGCGCACCCACTACGGCAACGACCCGGTCAACAATCCCTTCCGCTATCTCTATCAGTGGAATGCCTTCGATACCACGTTGCTCATCCCCTATTTCCTGGTCATGATCGTGCTCGCCTTCTATGGCCTGCACCGCTACCAGCTCGTCTATCTCTATTACAAACATCGCAACCGCGCCGTCACCGAACCACCCAGCCGGTTCGCCGAGCTGCCGCGCATCACAGTGCAACTGCCGATCTTCAATGAGCAGTACGTCATCGATCGGCTCATCGACGCCTGCTGCCGCCTGGACTATCCCTCCGAACGGCTGGAGATACAGGTGCTCGATGATTCGACGGATGAGACGCAGGAAGTAGCCACCGGCCTGGTGGAGCGCTATCGCGCGCTCGGGCACGACATCGTCTATCTGCATCGCATGGATCGCTATGGCTACAAGGCCGGCGCGCTTGACGCAGGACTGAAGCAAGCCTCAGGCGAACTTATCGCTATCTTCGATGCCGACTTCGTTCCACCTTCCGACTGGCTCATGCAGGTGGTGCACCACTTTGCCGAGCCACGCATCGGCATGGTACAGACGCGCTGGACCCATCTCAACCGCGACTACAGCTTTCTCACTCAGGTCGAAGCTATCCTGCTTGACGGCCATTTCGTCCTGGAGCACGGCGGGCGATCGCGTTCCGGAGTCTTCTTCAACTTCAACGGCACCGCTGGCATGTGGCGCCGGGATGCGATCCAGGAGGCCGGCGGGTGGCAGCACGACACGCTCACCGAGGACACCGATCTGAGCTACCGCGCCCAACTCAAGGGCTGGCAGTTCCGATACCTCCAGCATGTCGCCTGCCCGGCAGAAGTGCCCATTGAGATGACCGCCTTTAAGACCCAGCAGGCACGCTGGGCCAAAGGCCTCATCCAGACATCAAAGAAGATCCTGCCGCACGTCTTTCGCAGCAACGCCCCGTTCCGCACCAAGATTGAAGCCTTCTATCACCTCACGGCAAACATCAGCTATCCGCTGATGGTGGTGCTCTCGTTGCTGCTGATGCCGGCCATGGTGATTCGCTTCTATCAGGGCTGGTTTCAGATGCTGCTCATCGATGTGCCGCTCTTCATGGCGTCCACATTCTCTATCTCCTCCTTCTATCTCGTCTCGCAGAAGGAGCTCTATCCGCGCAGCTGGCTCCGGACATTTCTCTATCTTCCCTTCCTCATGGCGCTCGGCATCGGCCTCACCGTCACTAACACACGCGCCGTCCTGGAGGCCCTGTTCGGCATCAAGAGCTCCTTTAAACGAACGCCGAAATACCGGGTGGAGAAGAAGGGCGAGCATGCACAGGCAGCCAAATACCGCAAGCGGCTGGGTGTCGTTCCCTGGCTGGAATTACTCATCGGCTGCTATTTTGCGCTCACCATTGCTTATGCGATTGCGAACGAGAACTACTTCACGATCCCCTTCCTTCTGCTCTTTGTCGTCGGTTACTGGTACACCGGATTGCTGTCGCTGCTGCAGGGTCGCTTTGAACGCTGGCGTACCGGTGCCAACCTCGACGAATCCTCCCCCAAGCCCTACCCGGTGGGTGTGTAACTGCTAACCGGTACATACAACTTACCTCCCAGTGCTACCATCTGATCGCTGTTGCTGGACTGCGGTCACCCGTGGGACATATCCCTCGCCTGACAGGCGGCTGCACAATCTTGAGGAAAGGTTGGGATTAGCATGCTCATTATCTGGTGGATCATCGTTGGCCTTATCGCTGGATTCGTTACCGGAAAAATCATGAAGGGCAGCGGATACGGTGTACTCGGGGACATCATCGTTGGCATCATCGGGGCCGTGGTCGGCGGTTTCATCATGCGTGCCGTGGGCTTTGCCGGAAGCGGGGGCATGATCTACACCATCATTGTGGCCATCATCGGAGCAGTGATCCTGACCTGGATACTGCGCCTGGTTGGCGGCAAGCGGGCCTGATACTCCCAAATCTACAATGCGGGCCTCTGCACAGGGGCCCTTTGCTTTTGTGCTCTACACTGTTCGCCATGCGCATTGTTCGTTCTGTAACACTCATCCTGCTTCTGCTTGGTATCGCGTCACCTTTCCTTCTAGCTCTGGAGCGCCAGCCCAACGCCGTTTACCAGGCGCGGCGCGAAGCACTCGCGCGCGAGTTGCACGGCGGAGTGGCTCTGCTCTTCGGCAACTACGAACCCGCAATGGAATACCAGGACTTCCGGCAGGACGAAGACTTCTATTACCTGACAGGCTGGAACGAGCCGGGCGCTGCGCTCATCGTCGCGGATGTGATGCCCGCGCACGCCGGTAAGCCCGCTCTCCCCTACCGCGAGATACTCCTCCTGCCCGAGCGCAACCTGCGCATGGAGCTCTTCACCGGCGTCAAGCTCGATGCCGCATCGCCCAATGTCACCGGCATCACCGGTGTGCGCGAAGTCCGCTCGATCCGCGATCTCCCGGCTATTCTGGGCGAGCGCGGCCTCCGAACGGTCTGGACCCAGCCTGACAACGAACCCGCAAAGGCAGCGCTGACCTTCACTGCCAGCAGTATGGGAAGCGGCGACCCGGCCACACCGCAAGACGTCCGCGAATTAACGAAAACGCTTCGGTCCTTCAAGGACAATGGCGAGATCGAATTGCTGCGCAAGGCGGCGAACGCCTCCATCAAAGCCCAGGAAGCTGCGATCCTCGCCATCCACCCCGGCGTAAAC